>JAZKFD010000235.1:0-17474 GCA_040386635.1 Pseudomonadota bacterium | reverse complement strand
TACATGGGCGCCACACCCATGATCACGCGGTACTGATTGAGCTCGTCGTAGATGGTCGCAACCTGCCGCTGGCCGAAGCCGTTGTAGAGGGCATTGTTGACGTCGCGTGAGTTGATCCCCAGCCGCGCCGCCGATTCCTTGTCCACATCGACGAACACTTCCACGCCGTTTTCCTGCTGATCGGTATCCACGTCAACCAGCGCGGGCTGCTGCTTCATCGCCTCTGCCAGCCGGGTGGCCCAGTTGCGCAGGTCGGCAATGTTGTCGCTCTTGAGCGTGTACTGATACGTGCTGTTGCTCTGCCTGCCGCCCATCCGCAAATCCTGGACCGGGTTCAGGAACAGGCTCACGCCGGTGATCTGCGCGAGCTGCGGTCGCAACCGCGCGATCACGGCCTGGCCCTTGTCGGTGCGCTCGGCGCCCCGCTTGAGGTTGACGAACAGAAATCCACCGCCGGCGCGCCCGCCGCCGGTGAAGCCAACCACCGTATCAACTGCGGGATCGGCGCGGATGATGTTGACGAGCTGCCGGAGTTTGTCCTGCATCGCCTGAAATGAGATGCTCTGGTCCGCGCGCAGGCCGCCCTGGATCTGCCCGGTGTCCTGCTGCGGGAAAAAGCCCTTGGGAATCATCGTGAACAGGTAGGCGTTCAGGCCGATCACCAGGACCAGGATCGCAAGCACCAGCCAGCGGGCGGACAAGGCCCAGTCCAGACTGTGCTCATACTGACGCTGCATCCACATGAAGCTGCGCTCGAACGCACGGGACACGCGGCCCGGCGGCTTCTGCTGGTCGTGCGGCTTGAGCAACCATGCACACAGCATCGGCGTGGTCGTCAACGAGATCACCAGCGAAATCATCACCGCTGCCGACAGCGTCACGGCGAACTCGCGAAACAGGCGCCCCACCTGTCCGCCCATGAACAGCAGGGGAATGAAAACGGCCACCAGGGACAGGCTGATCGACAGCACCGTAAAGCCGACCTCGCGCGCACCCAGCAGGGCGGCGGAAAACCGGTCCATGCCCGCTTCGATGTGACGGCTGGTGTTCTCCAGAACGACGATCGCATCATCGACCACAAAACCGGTTGCCACCGTGAGTGCCATCAAGCTCAGGTTGTTGAGCGAGAAGCCCAGCAGGTACATCACCGCAAAGGTGCCCAGCAGCGACACGACCGTGGCAACCGCCGGAATGATGGTGGCGCGAACGCTGCGCAGGAACGCACTGACCACCAGCACCACCAGCACGATGGCAATCACAAGCGTCACTTCGACCTCGTGCAGCGACGCGCGGATCGAATGAGTGCGGTCCGTCGCGACCGACAGCTTGATGTCGGGCGGCAGTTGCGCCTGCAACTCCGGGATCAGGGCCCGGACGCTGTCCACCGTTTCGATGGCATTGGCACCCGGCTGCAGCGTGACGAGCACGATGACCGCAGGCTCGCCGTTGAACAGGCCCAGCGTGTTGACGTTTTCAACGCTATCGTTGACTTCAGCAAGATCGGACAGGCGGATGGCCGCGTCATTGCGCCAGGCGACGACCAGGTTGCGATAGTCCACCGCAGTCGGGCGGCCTTCGCGCATCCCAGAGCCGGTGTAAATCTGCAGCTGCCGGTCCGAGCCTTCGATCGTTCCCTTGGGCCGGTTCGCGTTGCTGGCCTGCAGAGCGGCGCGCACGTCTTCGGAACTGACGCCGTATTTGCTGAGCGCGAAGGGCAGCAGCTCGACGCGCACGGCCGGCAACGAGCCGCCACCGAGCTCCACATCGCCCACGCCCTGGACCTGGGCAACCTTTTGCTGCACCACGTTGGAGACAGCGTCGTAGATCTGACCGGGCGAGCGCGTCGGCGAGGTCATCGCAAGGATGATCACCGGCGCAGCGGACGGGTTGGCCTTCCGGTAGCTCGGGTTGCTGCGCAGGGTTGATGGCAGGTCGGCACGCGAGGCGTTGATGGCCGCCTGCACTTCGCGAGCCGCCGCGTCGATCTTGCGATTGAGGTCGAACTGCAGGCTGATGCGGGTGGAGCCGTTGCCGCTGGAGGACGTCATCTCGTTGACGCCGGCGATCACGCCCAGCCGCCGCTCCAGGGGCGTTGCCACGCTCGATGCCATCGTATCGGGGCTCGCGCCGGGTAGATTCGCGCTGACCGAGATCACGGGGTAATCGACCTGCGGCAAAGGCGCCACCGCGAGCACGAAGAATGCCCCGATGCCGGCCAGCGCAATCCCGATGGTCAGCAGGATCGTCGCAACCGGGCGGCGGACAAAGGGCTCGGATAGGTTCATGCAGGTTCACCTTCCGCCTGCCGCGAGCCCTTCCTGCGCCACCGCCGCGCCAATCCATCGAACCCCAGGTAAATCACCGGGGTCGTGAAAAGCGTCAGTAACTGACTCACGATCAACCCGCCGAAGATCGCCAGGCCTAGCGGCCTTCTCAGCTCCGCGCCGTCGCCCCACCCGAGCATCAGGGGCACGGCCGCAAAAAGCGCTGCCAGCGTGGTCATCAGGATCGGCCGGAACCGCAAAAGGGCGGCCTGATGAATTGCCTCGCGCGGCGACTTGCCGTCCTTGCGCTCGGCTTCGATGGCGAAGTCAATCATCATGATCGCGTTCTTCTTCACGATGCCAATCAGCAGGATGATGCCGATGATGCCGATCACGCCCAGGTCGTTGCCGGTCAAAAGCAGCGCCAGCAAGGCACCGACGCCGGCCGACGGCAGCGTGGACAGGATCGTCAGCGGATGGATATAGCTTTCGTACAGGACACCCAGCACGATGTACACGCACACCACCGCCGCCAGAATCAGCCAGAGCTGGTTGCTCAGCGATGCCTCGTAGGCGCCGGACGCGCCCAAGAACGTCATCGTCACGCTGCTGGGCATGTTGAGCTCTTTGGCAGCGACACGAATCGCATCGACGGCCGTGCCCAGCGAAACGCCAGGCGCCGTATCGAAACCGACCGTCGTCGCCGGATACTGCGCCACGTGCGTGATCTGCAGCGGCGCGCGGCGCTCGACAATGGTCGCGACGGCCGACAGCGGCGTCGATTCACCCGAAGACGTACGCAACTGCACCATGCCCAGCGACGCGGGTGACGCCTGCGGATCGGGCCGCGCTTCCAGGATCACCCGGTATTGATTGGTCTGGGTGAAGATGGTGGACACGATGCGCTGTCCGAAGGCGCTGTACAGCGCCTCGTCGATGGCCGACGCCGAGATGTTCAGGCGCGCTGCCGTGTCGCGGTCGATATCGACATAGACGGCGGCGCCCGACGCATCTGCATCGGTGGTCACATTGCGAACCTGTCCGATCGTCTGCAACTTGCGCGACAGGGCCGTAGCCCATTGCGTGACGGTCGCTGCGTCGGCGCCCTCAATGGACAGCCGGTACTGGGTGGGCCCCGACTCGGCATCGATGGTCAGGTCCTGCGTGGGCTGCAGGTAAAACACCACGCCGGGCACACGCTGCGCGCGCTGTCTCAGCCGGTCGATGACCTTTTGCTGGTCGTCATGGCTGTCCTTCAGGTTGATCAGCATCCGGCCCGTATGCAGCATGGTGTTGTTCGCGGCGTCCACGCCGACGAAACTGCTAAGCGTCTCGACGTCCGGATCTTCCATCACAAGCCGCGCCACCTCCTGCTGCAGCTGCGCCATGCGCGTGTATGAGACTGATTGCGATGCCTCCACGCGCGCCTGCAGCTGCCCCGTGTCCTGCGTCGGGAACAGGCCCTTGGGAATCCAGATATAGAGCAGCACCGTGAGCACCAGCGTTGCCAGCGCCACGAGCAGCGTGAGCTTCTCGCGGGCCAGCACCCACTGGAGCCAGCCGTCGTAGTGCTCGATGATGCGGTCGAACCTGAGCTGCATCCACCCGCCCCAGCCTTTCTCGCCACCGGGATGCGCCTTGATCCACCGGCCCGACATCATCGGGACCAGCGTGAGCGAGACCACGGCTGAAATCAGGATCGTGATGGCCAGCGTGACCGCGAACTCGCGAAACAGCCGCCCGACCACATCGCCCATGAACAGCAGCGGGATCAGCACTGCGATAAGCGAAACCGTCAGCGAGATGATGGTGAAACCGATCTCGCTCGCGCCTTTCAGGGCAGCCTCCATCGGCGGGTCGCCGTCCTCGATATGACGCGAGATGTTCTCGATCATCACGATGGCGTCATCCACGACGAATCCGGTTGCGATCGTGAGCGCCATCAGGCTCAGGTTGTTCAGGCTGTAGCCCAGCAGGTACATCGCCCCGCAGGCACCGATCAGCGAAATCGGCACCGCCAGGCTGGCGATGACCGTGGCACGAAAGCTGTGCAGAAAAGCGAAGATCACCAGAACCACCAGCACGACTGCCAGGATCAGCTCGAGCTGCACATGGTGGACCGATGAGCGGATACCGGTGGTGCGGTCGCTCAGCACATCGACCTTCACCGAGGCCGGCAGGCCCGACATGAGTTCCGGCAGGCGCGCCTTGATGCCATCGACCGTGGCGATCACGTTGGCGCCAGGCTGGCGCTGCACGTTCAGGATGATGGCAGGCTTGAGTTGCCCGCCCACCACCGCCCAGGCGCCGAGCTTGACGTTCTCGGCGCTCTCGACGGCCTGCGCCACATCCGACAGCCGGATCGGGGCGCCGTTCTTGAAAGAAACGATCAGGTTCTGGTAATCGGCGGCGGCGACGAGCTGGTCGTTGGCATTGATGGTGTAGGCGCGGGTGGCGCCGTCAATGCTGCCCTTGGCGCTGTTCGCATTCGCTGCCGTGATCGCGGTCCGTACGTTGTCCAGCGTAAGGCCGAACGAGGCAAGTGCGCGCGTATCTACCTGGATTCGCACCGCCGGACGCTGCCCCCCTGACAGCGTGACCAGGCCGACGCCCGACACCTGGCTCACTTTCAGCGCAATCCGCGTATTCGCGATGTTCTGCACCTCGGTGAGCGACAGCGAATCGGAAGTGATGGCGAGCGTGAGCACCGGCGCATCGGCGGGGTTCACCTTGGCATACACCGGCGGCGCGGGCAGGTCGGCCGGAAGCAGCGATCCCCCGGCATTGATGGCCGCCTGCACCTGCTGCTCGGCGACGTCGAGCGCAAGGCCCAGTCCGAATTGAAGCGTGACGATCGATACGCCCGCAGCGCTCGTTGAGCTCATGCGCGACAAGCCTGGCATCTGCCCGAACTGCCGCTCCAGCGGTGCGGTGACGGTTTGCGCCATTACCTCCGGGCTTGCGCCGGGATAAAGGGTCTGCACCTGGATCGTCGGGTAATCAACCTGCGGCAGCGCCGACAGCGGCAGGAATTTGAAGCCCAGGATGCCCGCCAGCACGATGGCCAGCATCAGCAGCGAGGTCGCAACCGGCCGCAGGATAAAAGGACGCGACGGGTTCATTGTGGCTGCTGTGCGCGTCTGCCTTCACCGCGGCCGCCGCCTTCGGCGCGCCGTTGCTGCATCTGCGCCCAGCGTTCAAGGGCTGCGGGCTCGCCCTTGTCGAGCCGCTCCATGAACGCCTTGCGGCGAGCCAGCATTTCCGGATCGTCCCGGGCCGAATCCAGAAAGCGCTGTCGTTGCTCGGGCGTGGGACCGGCGGTGGCCACGGCCGCGCCTGTGCCCGGTGCGATGGGACCGGGCCGGGCGGCAGCAGGTGGCGAGGCACCTGCTGCGCTGGCCGCAGGACTCCTGCCTGCCCGCGGCGCAGGTGCTGCCGAACCGGCAGGTGCGGGCACCGGAGGCGACATCGCACCCGCCGGAGGCGGCGCACCCGTGGAAGGCGCAGCAGCAGGCGTTGGCGCTGCTGGCGCTGCAACGCTCGAAGCGGGCGGGGAAGCACCGGAGGCAGCCGGTGCGCCGCCATCGGCTCCCCGCATCCGCCTTCCGCCGCCACCTTGCCTGCCAGCGCCGGGCGCATCCCCAGGCAGCACCACCCGCGAGCCATCACGCAGCCGGTCCGCGCCTTCGGTAATGACCCGCTCCCCCGCCTGCAGGCCGGTCGCGATCTGAACCTTGTCAACCGTTGCGATGCCGCGCGTGACCGTGCGCTGCGTCACGGTTCGATCCTCGTTCAGCACGAACACGTAAACCCCCGCGGGCCCCTGGCGAACAGCCGCTACCGGCACGACGACCGCATCACGAATCGACTTCATGTTCAGCTGCACGTTGACGAACTGACTGGGAAACAGCGCCTGCCGCGCATTGTTGAATCGCGCCTTGGCCCGCACCGTGCCGGTCTGCGTGTCGATCTGGTTGTCCAGCGACGCGAAGGTGCCGACATCGAGTACGTTGGTACGTGTTCGGTCGAAGGCCTTCACCTCCATGAATGCACCGGCGTTCTGCTGCAAGCTCACGGCCTGATCCTGCGGAATGGCGAATTCGACATCGATCGGCGTGAGCTGGGTAATGAGTGCGACGCCGTTGGCGTCGCCGGTGCTGACCACGTTTCCGACATCAACCGTGCGCAGACCGATACGGCCAGAGATCGGCGCGGTGATGTTGGTATGGCTGAGGCTCAGCCGGGCTGCACCCTCGTTGGCCTTGGCGATGACCACTGCTGCTTCCAGCTGCTTGACCAGCGCGGCTTGCGTATCGACTTCCTGTCGTGCGATCGAATCCTGGCCCAGCAGGGTGCGATAGCGCTCCAGCGTGACCTTTGCGGCAGCCAGCTGCGCCTCATCGCGAAGCCGCTGGCCCGAGGCCTGCTGAACAGCCATCTGGAACTGGCGCGGATCGATCACGGCCAGCAGCTCGCCCTTGCGAACCATCTGCCCTTCCTTGTAGAGGATTCGTTGAAGAACGCCCCCCACCTGCGGCCGGACGCGTACGCTCGCCTGCGGAACAACGGTGCCCAGCGCATCGATCACCACCGGAATTTCCATGCGCTCGGCAACAGCGACCCCAACGGTTGTCGCAGGGCCCCGGCCGCCTGCACGACCTCCACCGCCACCACCGCCTCCGCCCCCACCACCGGGCCCGCCGCCAGCTGCGGCACCACTGGCGCCCTGGCGAGCGCCTGGTCCGGCCGCAGGCGTCTCGGGGTGGGTGAGGCTCCAGGCAAGCCAGCCGATGCCGGCAACTGCCAGCAGGGCGATCACGCTGCCGATCACGGTGGAGCGGCGGCTCACCGGGCGCCGGGGCGGCTCTGCAGGGGTTGTTGATACGGTGTCGCGATTGACGGGTTCTTGATCCATCGGTGTCCTTGTTGTGCCCGCACTGCGGCATCAACAACAGGGACGCGCGCGGCTTCGAGACCTTGATCCTAAATGCGCTTGTTGCCCATCAGTGTGAAGCGCCTGGGCCTGTAGGTAAATATCCTGCAAAGATCCCAGGAGCGCTTGGGCCGGTTTTACCGCAGCGGCAAAGGCCTTCCTTCAGACATCGCGGGTGCCGCTACACCGAGCATCCCGGACAGCGTGGGCGCGATGTCCACGACTTCCACTCGCCCGTCAAGCTTTCCGGCCCTCACCCATTTCGGACCATAGAAAAGGATGGGCACGTGGGTGTCGTAGGGATGCGGCGAGCCATGCGTGGCAATCGAGGTGCTCGATCCGAACATGTAGTTGGGTTTGACCGTGAACTGCACATCTCCCGACACATCCGGATGCCATGCCTTGCGGGAAGCCTCGAAAAACGGCGCACCGGTCCGGCTGTTGGAAAGCAGCTCCGCCCGCGTGTAGGCCGTGCCGATTCCCGGCTCGAGCAGCAGCAGCCGCCTGGCTTCCTCGGCCACGGCATCCAGCGCAAGGCCCCGCGCCGCGACCAGTTTCCGGTCGATCAGCAGTGAAGCACCAGAAGCGCCGAAAAGCCATTTGCCTTCGCCAAATTTTTGCGCAAGACCGGCGTTGAGTCTTCCCAGGATCTGCGATGAGCTGATCCGACCCGCCTCCAGACCCCTGGCCTGGTTGAATTCCGGAGCTGACATGAATCCATGGTCGGAGGTGAGCACGGCAATGTAATTGTCCTTGCCGACGCTTGCATCGAGATCGCGAAAGAACGATTGCAGCATCTGGTCCAGATGCAGGAAATGATCGTGCGACAGGCGCGACTCGGCGCTGAACCGGTGATTGACGTAATCGTGTCCGGACAGACTGACCGAGAGGATGTCGGGCGCCTCGTCGCGGCCCAGCGCCTCCCCGGCGATCGCCGCACGGGCAAAGTCAAGCGACATTGCATCGGCAAAGGGACTGGCCAGCAGCGCCGAATAAAAGGCCGGCCCCGGCGCATCGTCGGCAGCCACACCCATCATCATCGGAAGCTTGCCACCGCGAGGGCCAAACCAGGGCTGGTTGTCCGCGACCGAGCGAGCATAGGCAGCTTCAGGCAGCAAGGGTTTCCATTCGGTCTTGAAATACCGGTCGGCAAGCCGGCGTGCGTTGAACTGGCTGACCCACGCGGGGTGCTCTTGCATGTAGAACGACGACGAGGCGAACTGTCCGCTCTGGCCCATATACATGTATGCGGTTCCGCTCTTGCCTGCCGGAAGAATGGCGCCACGGTCCTTGCCGGAGATGGAGACCACCCTGGACCGGCCGTCGGCGCGGCGCAGCACATCGCCCACCGTTTCGGCTTTCAGATTGCGCGGGCTGGTTCCATCGAGCGGCCGGGTGACGTTGCCCAGATAGGTGGCGCTCGTGTCGCCGGTGTTATAGACGGGCTCTCCACTTGCCTGGTCCCGCCATTCATTGCCGATGATTCCGGTGCGATGCGGATATGCGCCGGTCAGCATCGCCGCGTGCCCTGCGGCAGTCACCGTGAACGCATGGCCGTAGTGCGCATCGGCAAACCAGGCGCCGCGATCGAGGAATCGGGCGAACCCGTCGGGCGCGAGCTGGTCGCGATAAGCCAGTACCTGCCGCTGTGGCAGTCCGTCGACGACCAGGAAGACGACCAGGCGGGGCCTGTCACCCTTGCCTGTTGCGCCGGACATGACGGGTGCGCCAGGTATGCCTGGCGGCATGGCGCAGGACGCCAGCACCGCACACAGCAGCGCTGCGGCGCAACGGATGAGCGCTGGGGTTTTCATGAGGCGCATCACGACGTGATCACCACCAGTACGCTGCAGGGCGACTGTTCGATGAGCGCGCCCGAAATCGAACCACGCCACCATCTCGCAGCCCAGCTGTCCAGGTGCTTGTGCCCCACCACGATCAGGTTGCACTCGATCTTGCGCGCGTATTTCGTGATCTCGTCCACCGCCTCGCCCACCAGCACTTCGCCCTTGGGGGCATAGCCCGCCATGCTGAGGCGCTGCAAGCCGTCGTCAAGCACGGCCTCATGCTTTTTCTTCTCGCGCTCCTCGAGTTCCATGTCGTACACGCCGCCCTCCAGGCCGACGAAGCTCATGGCCGATGGCATGACTGCTATCAGAAAGAGCTCGGATTGGCTCCATTGCGCCAGGTCCTGGCAATCGAGCAATGCTTTCTGGCCCGCATCGGAGCCGTCATAGGCCAACAAAATCTTCTTGTACATGGCATGCCCTTCGACTGATAGTGTGGGACAAGCATAGACGCAAGCAAGTGCTTTGTGGAAGCGTTCAGCCTTGGGGAAAGTGCCTATCCAGAAAGTCGGCCATGCCCTCGAACACATCATCGGGCGTGCGCGCCCGGGTGCCAAAAAGTGCGTGCAGCGCGGCTGCGTCCTCGAAGAGCCCGTGAAGGTAGATGCCCATTACGTTTCCGCGCGCATTGCACCAGCCGAGGTTGCCCGGAAGCACCGCGATGGCCGCTTCCATCCCGGCATGCTGCGCGGTGCGGCCATGATGGATCTCATACCCGGAGATTTCCACACCGTCCGCCGCGACGCCGTTCGCCCTGAGCTTGTCGAAGGGCCCCGCCACCTCACCCCTTCCTCCCAGAAACCGCGTGGTCGTGCGCCTGACCACTTTCTCTTTCCCGAAAACCGTCACCAGCGGCAGCAGCCCAAGCCCCGGCCCATTGCCATCGATCGCATCCGTGTCGATGAGCGCTTCGCCGAGCATCTGCAGGCCGCCACAGATACCCAGGACGGTGCCTCCGCGTGCCGCGTGCTGGGCAATGGCGCGATCGAGTCCCTGAGCGCGAAGCCAGGCCAGATCACCCGTCGTGTGCTTGGAGCCCGGCAGGATGATCCAGTCGGCTCCTGCCGCATCGGCGGGACTGCGGGCCCAGACAAGCCGCACACCCGGCACATTGCGAAGCACCTGAAACTCATCGAGGTTGCTGATGCGCGGATAGGCAACGACAGCGATGGTGGTGTGGACCGGTCCAGCACTGATCGTGCGCTCGTCAAAGACGCCGTCCTCATCGGGCAGCCCATGCTCTCGCCACATGGGCAAGGTGGCGACGGTGGGAATGCCGGTGAGTTGCTCCAGCATCGCAGGTCCGGGGGCCAGCAATGCTGCGTCGCCACGAAACTTGTTGAGCACAAAGCCATCGATCAGCGCACGATGCTGCGGCGGCAGCAGCGCCCAGGTCCCGTACAGATGCGCGAACGCACCGCCCCTGTCGATGTCTGTCACCAACAGGCAACGGGCGTTCGCATGCTCTGCCACCCGCATGTTCACGATGTCGCTGGACGCCAGGTTGATCTCTGCCGGGGACCCGGCACCTTCAATGACGACGACGTCGTTTTCCTGTCGCAGCGCGTCCAGCGATTGCGCAATGAAGGGCCACACGCGGTCGCTGCGTTCACGCCATGGCATCTGCGTGAACGCCTCGCTGACCTCGCCGAGCAGCACCACCTGGCTGTGCGTGTCCCGCTCGGGTTTGAGCAAAACGGGGTTCATCCGCACATCGGGGACTGCGCGCGCTGCAAGCGCCTGGAAGTATTGCGCGCTACCGATTTCTCCACCGGTCACGACGCGCGCGTTGTTGCTCATGTTCTGCGCCTTGAACGGTGCGACTTTCAGGCCCTGCCTGGCATAACGCCGGCACAGTGCGGTGGCGAGCCAGCTCTTGCCCGCACCGCTGGTCGTGCCCAGCACCATCACGCAGCGTACGCTCATGGCAGGCGCTCCGGTGGCGGTATCGGCATCGCCACCCACTGACCGTCCAGCGAACGCACGCGGATGCGGTGGTCGAATACTTCTTCCAGCGCCCGATGCGTGTTGACGTCCGCGCAAGGGCCGTGATGCGCAATGCGCCCTTCCTGCATCACGACCATGTCGTCGGCATGCAGCGCCATCGTGATCTCATGCAACACCGAGATGGCCGTACCGCCGCGCCGCACATGCGCGCTCACAATGCCCAGCCAATCAGCCTGGTGGGGCGGATCGAGATTGCCCAGGGGTTCATCCATGACGAGCAGCGGCGCCTGGACAGCCAGCGCCCTGGCCATCAGGACACGCTGGCGCTCGCCGCCGGACAATTGCCCCAGCGGCCGCTCCCGCCACTCCCACGACTGTGTGTCGCGCATCGCATCTTCGACTGCGCGGCGATCCACGGCGCTGGGCGATGCGAGCCAGGGCTGATGCGCAAGACGTCCCAGCATCACGACGTCGAAGGCGAGCAGGTCCTGCGCCCCCGGCTCGCTCTGGCCCAGCCATGCCAGCCCCCGCGCACGTTCCCGCCCCGGAATCGCCCGAACGTCGCGGCCGCCGATCTGGACGTGCCCTTCAAAAGGGATGAGGCCTGCAAGCGCCCGCAGCAAGGTGGTCTTGCCCGCGCCATTGGGACCGACGATCGCGGTCCAGCGCCCTGCCTCAAGAGCCAGATCGACGCCGCGAACGACTTCGCGCGATCCGAGGCGGACCACCAGGCGCTGCGCGGCGATGGCGTGCCGGGACTGGGTCATAGCGGCCTGCGATGCATCAGCCAGATGAGATAGCCGCCGCCGAGCACGGCCGTCAGAACGCCCACCGGAAGTTCCGCAGGCGCGACCACCCATCGGGACAGCACATCGGCCGAAAGCAGCAGCACGCCACCCATCAGCGCGGACAGCGGCAGCAGCCATCGATGCGTTGCCTTGATCCGCGCGCGAATGAGATGGGGTGCGACCAGGCCGATGAACGCAATGAGGCCCACTTGCGCAACCGCGGCCGCAGTTGCAAGCGCCATGGTGGCAATCAGTGCGATCCGAACCGGAGCGAGTGACACACCCAGGCTGGAAGCGGTGTGCTCGCCCAGTGAAAGTGCGTCGAGCGCCGGGCTGAAACCAATGGCCACCACCGTGGTGACGACGGACAGCACCGCAAGCAGGAGCACGCTTTCCCAGCCCAGGAATCCGGTGGTCCCGAGCAGAAATGCCTGCAGCGCCCGCATGATGTCGGGCGTCCAGAACATGATGAGCGCGGACAATGCGCCGAACACCATCCCGACAACGACACCCGCGAGCAACAGGCGCAAGGTGTGCTGAACACCCTTTGCGAGGGCGAGAGTGACCAGCACCGCGCCCACGGCCCCTGCAAACGCTGCGCCAGTGATGCCCAGCCTGGCCATCCAGTCCGATGTGGACAGGGGCGAAACGCCGGCAAGGGCAAGCAGGACGGCAACGCCCAGCGACGCACCCGCCGCGCTGCCCAGGAGGTACGGATCCGCGAGCGGGTTTCGAAACAACCCCTGCGCTATTGCACCGCCCAGCCCCAGCAGGGCCCCCGCGAACCACGCGCCGGCGGTACGCGGCAAACGGATGTCCCAGAGGACGGCGTTGTCCGCTCCGGCCCCCGACCGCCATACCGGCTCCCATCCCGTGCTGCCGACAGCCGCGCCCGCCACGACAAGCAGCGCGGTCATCATGAGCAGCGTGATGACCAGAAGTCCTTCACCGCGCCCGCGCGCTGGATGCGTCGCAAGACTCACGGGGCCGCCTTCATCTGCAGGCACCGGGCCAGGAGGCTGGCAGCCTGCACCAGACGCGGCCCCGGCCTGGCGATGATGTCGCCCTGCTGCGGGTCCAGGGCGCAGACACGGCCTTCGCGCACCGCGCGGATACGCGGCCAGCCCGGACGAGTCCGCAGGGACGCAGCTTCCCGCCGCGAAATCACGATCAGCTGCGGGTCGGCGCGGACAATGAACTCCGGGTTGAGCCGGGGAACTGACCCCAGTTGCCCTGGCACGATGTTGACTGCACCCAGGCGCGTGAGGATTTCGCCGATGTGCGACGACTCGCTGGCCGCATAAGGTCCGCTTGCGACTTCGAAATAGACCGAGACCCCCCTCGCTGAATCGGGCAGCTGCCGTGCCACCTCGGTGATGCCCGCTTCGATCTGGGCTGAAACCGCCTCACCGCGTGTCGTGCCGAGCAGGCGGCCGACGTTGGAAAGCGCGCGATGCACATCAGCCACCGTCTTCACGTCAATGCCGAACACCGGTATGCGCAGGGCCTCCAGACGCGAGAGGGCCCGTGAGGTGGATGACAGAAGAACCAGGTCAGGTTTGAGGCTCACGATGGTCTCGATGCTGGCGTCTTCCACCCCGCCGACATGCGGCAGACCGCGCACGCTGTCAGGCCAGTTCGAAAATGAATCGACACCGACCAGACGCGCGCACGCGTCCAGCGCGCATACCGTCTCGGTGAGCGATGGAAGTAGCGTCACGATGCGCTGAGGGGGGCGCTGGAGTTCCAGCACCACGCCGCGATCGTCACTGACGGGGTAGGCGGTTGCCACGCAGGCCCAACCCAACAGCGCAAGGGCGAACCAACGCTTCCAGTTCGGCGTGAGTGTCATGCCCCAGGCGTCAAATCGCATACACATCCACCCAGCGCTTCATGATCGCGTGCAACTGCTCCACCCCATCTGTGAGCGCAGCCGGTCCGGGTTGCAGAATGTCCGGCGATTTGATTTCGAAAAGCTGACCGTCGCGAACCGCATTCACGGCTTCCCAGCCGGCACGCGCGGCCACCTTCCCGGCCCGGAATTTCTTGCCGCACCAGGAGCCGATGATGATGTCGGGATTGCGGCGAATGATCTCGGCACTATCTGCAATGATGCGGTCCTTGCCCATCGGCATGACCGCAAGCTCAGGGAAGCAATCGTCACCGCCAGCGATTCCAACCAGTTGCGACACCCACCGGATCGCACTGATAGGTGGCTCGTCCCATTCCTCGAAATAGACACGCGGACGGCGAACGAAAGCCCGCCCCAGCTTTTCGATCGCGTCAAGGCGTTCGCGCATTCGGGCCAGCAACTGCTCCCCTCGCTCGACCTCGCCCACCATGGCCGCAACCTGGTAGAGCATCGAAAAAATCTCATCGATGCTGCGCTGGTTGAAGATGGTGACCTGCACGCCCTTTCTTATCAGCTCGGCGGCGATGTCGGCCTGCAGATCGGAAAAGCCGAACACGCAGTCGGGCTTCAGGTCGATGATCTTGTCGATCTTCGCGGAGAGGAACGCACTGACTTTGGGCTTTTCCTCGCGGGCCTTGCGCGGACGCACCGTGTAGCCCGAAATGCCCACGATGCGCTCCTGCTGACCCAGCAGGTACAACCATTCCGTCGCCTCTTCCGTCAGGCAGACAATGCGCCGGGGACCGCGAGAATAAGCAGCCATGCGTGAGCTTACTTCGGCTGCCAGCGCAGCGACAGGAAGAAGCTGCGGCCCGGCTGGTTGTAGCCCAGCGCCGTCTCGTAGGTTCGATCGGCCAGGTTGTTGACCTTGGCCTGAACATGGAGGTCGCGCGTGAGCCGCCAGTCGGCATACAGGTCGGCCGTGGTGTACTCACCCAGCAGCGCGAGGTTGGCCGCGTCATCGAATCGGTCGCCAACGTGCAGCACCGATGCCCCGAAGCGCCACGCACCCAACGTGTAGTCGGCACCGGCCGTGAGCTGCGTCTTCGCGCGGCGCGGCAACTGACTGCCATTGGTTCGCATCGGCTCCAGCGAATCGGCGGTGGCCCGCAGCTCCAGCGCATCGAACTTGCCGGTGTACTCGAGGGTCCAGCCCTTGATGCGGGCATCGACGTTGATGGGCAGCGTGGTGTTGGTCATGAATCCGCGAATCTTGTTGTCATAGCGCACCAGCTTTGCCTCATGCCCGGCAGCAGACCATGTGAGACCCAGGTCCGTGTTCTTGCCGCGTTCGGGCTGAAGGGCCGGATTACCAAAGAGCGGGTAGTACAGCTGGTTGAATGATGGGGCCACAAACGACGTACCGTGCGATGCATGCACACGCCACTGCGGCGAGATGCGAAAGCCGTAGCCCGCAAATCCGGTGGTCGCGTCGCCGAACTGCGAGTTGGAGTCGCGCCGGACATTGACCTGCCAGCTGTGCCGGTCGTGCTTGCCATTGAGGCCCGCGAACACCGCGTTGATGGTGCGCTTGCCGACGGTGAACACAGTATCGCTGTCAACGCGCTGCACCCGTTGCTCGATGCCCGCAAGCACCACGCCCAGCGGCGTCTGCACATCGTTTTGCCAGGTGAGCTCGGACTGCCCGGTCCTGAAAGAGCCGTCAAAACTGGAAGCGTATGAATTGTTGGTGTCGTTGCCCTGCGCAATGCGCAGCTGCGTCTGCCAGCGATCGGTCACCTTGCCCTGCACCGCCACATGGGCGGTCGCCGTGCGGAGCGCGCTTTGCGGATTGAAGCCCGGACCGTCGTCATAGGCGGACGTGCCCTGCGAATACATCAGGCCGCCATCGACTCGCCAGCGGTTCGTGAGCTGGTAGTGCGCATTTGCAGAAACAGCATCCTGGTTGAACGGGTCGACATCCGGCTCGAAGCTGCCGAACGGTACGCGCGGGTTGGTAGACGAGAACCCGCGAACCCGCAACCGGTCCACGCCGATCGAGTAGCCCAGGTTGTCCTGTCCGCCCTGGAACCCGGCGCCGAGCTTCGCGTAGCGATCACTGCCCAGCGCCATCGACGCATAGGGGTGGAACCCGTCCCGGCCCTTGCGCAGGAACACCTGGACCACACCCGACACCCCTTCGCTGCCGTAGAGCGCAGACGCCGGGCCCTTGAGCACCTCGATGCGTTCGATCATGTCCACCGGGATCGAATCCCAGCTGGGCGTGCCGGCCGTGGCAGAGCCCAGTCGCACGCCGTCCACCAGCAAGATCGTGTGGCGGTTCTCGCCGCCGCGAATGAAGACGCTGGAGAATTTGCCAAGGCCGCCGTTGGCGCTCATCTGCACACCCGCCACACGCGCCAGCAGCTCAGGCAGCGTGCGTGCGGTCGAAGCCTCGATGGCGGCGCGGTCTATGACGTTCACGTCGCTGACCCGCTCATCGGCGCGCGTCGGATTGCGGGTGGCGGTGACGACGACGTCCTGCAGGGTGGTCTGCGCGATTGCAGACGAATAAGTGCCAGGAAAAGCGGCCGTGCAAGCGGCCAGGATTGCGCTGTTACGCAAGACAAATGCAGAAGGTTTCATGGATGGAGGCACACAAACGAAGACCCGGGCCCGGCTTCCCCGCCAGGCAATGGGCTTACAGCTGCGCTCACCTTTTTCAAGGCGCACGCAGCCACCGTGTTGGCCGGTATCCGGGCTGGCGGGTCAACTCCATCGCCTTCCCAGGCACGCGCTGTGTCGACGCGCGCCCAGTGGCATTTGCTGATGGAGCGGAATTTCCTGCATGCGAAATTCTTCCGCTTACCGTTGCGGGGGCAGCGCAGGTTGGCCTTCGGTCCACACACCTTGCGGCATGTGGCGTGGAGCGCCCTGCTTCCCGTTGAACTGCGGCATGCGAACCACACCGCGAGCACCAACCCCTGCATTTTACGGTTGAATTCCTGCGCAAACCCTACAATCATCCGCGTATGCCCAGTGCCTCCCAAATCGACCGGATCGCAGAACGCGTTGAGCGCCTCCTCGTGCGATACGAAGAGCTCCAGCGCACCAACGCCCTGCTCGCCGAACAGGTCGACGTGCTCACGCACGAGCGCGATTCGCTCAAGTCACGCCTGTCCGCAGCCCGTTCGCGCGTCGATGCGCTGCTGGAGCGATTGCCTGAAGTCAAGAACGCCGCTTGAGCCTGGCTCCACCCGACACCACCGAATCCATGAGCGCAAAGATGAAGCAGCTGGAGGTCCAGATCATGGGCCAGAGCTACCTGCTGGCCTGTCCGGAAGGCGGTGAGCAGCGCCTGCTCGACGCCGTGGAGCGGGTGGACACGGCGATGTGCAGGATCCGCGACGCAGGCAAGGTCAAGGCCCGCGACCGCATCGCCGTGCTGGCGGCGCTCAATCTGGCGTTCGACGTGAGCGATCGGGGGGCTGCTGCGCTGGCGGCACCGGCCATCGTTGCGGCGCAGCCTGTGTCCGCGGTCAACGGTGGTGCGCCCAGCGCCAGTGAGCCGGGGGGCGCAGCGAGCGATGACCCGCGTCTGGCTAGCATCCTGCAGCGGCTTGACAGCGCACTGGGCGGCGACGGGCAACTGCTCTGATCCGGGCATTCATGGCCCGCTCGCGCAGAGCGGTTCACTTGCAGACGGCGCTGTCAAGCAATTTATATTTTTCACCGTGTCTCTCGCATGGGCAGGCCACGCACCGGATTTAGCGGCCTAGAATGGCTTGGTCTGCAGTGCGTATCGGGCCTTATATGTCCTTGAACCAATGCTCATTGAGCACG
>JAZKFD010000234.1:0-17081 GCA_040386635.1 Pseudomonadota bacterium | reverse complement strand
GCGCCGCGTTCGCAATGCGGAGGTCGGGAGTTCGATCCTCCTCCTCTCCACCACCGTCTGGATTTCGCTGGACAACTGCTGAGATAAGGCGCACCCTGTCCCTGCAACCAGGAATCCCGATGGAAAACAAAGCAACTTCAGCCGCCCTGGAACGCCTCGAAGCCGTTGCAGCCGATTTCCTTGAAACTCAAATCGCAGGTGTGGAAAAGGCCACAGGGGTAGAGGTTAAGGAAGTTGAGGTGGTTGTCATACCGGACCAGCGCGGGGACGGCCCCGCTGTCACAGTGGTAGTCAGCACCTAGCCGATCATTTGCGACATGTGCTGACTGGTTTCAGGCATCGACTGTGGCGCCCTCGATCACCGCTCGCGCATTTCGAGCCGCCGCAATTCCCATGTTCACATAGGCATCGCTCGTCACGCCGCCGATGTGCGGGCTGAGCAGGATGCGCGGCTCGTTCTGAAACGGATGCCCGGGGACCATCGGTTCCACCGCAAAACTGTCGAGGCCTGCGCTACGCACCTGCTCTGCGCGCACGGCGCCCAGCAACGCGGCCTCATCGATCAGCCCGCCGCGTGCGGTGTTGACAATGATCACGCCGCGCTTGCACTTCGCCAGCGTAGCGGCATCTATCAGGTTGCGGTTGTCAGCGGTTAATGGGCAATGCAGTGAAATCACATCCGCGTTGCGCCAGAGCGTCTCTAGCTGCACCGGCTTCACGAAAGCCGGCACTTGGTTTGCAAACGGGTCAACGCCCAGGACTTGCATGCCCATCGCGTGTGCCATGTGCGCAAAGCGCAAGCCGATCGCCCCCAGCCCGACAACCCCGACAGTCCGTCCGTTGAGTTCAAGGCTCTTGTGGGTGGGCTTGTCCCAATGTCCTGCGCGCATTCGCGCATCAAGCAAGGGAAGCGATTTCGCGCAGGCGAGCATCAGGGCGAGCGCCTGCTCGGCAACCGCCGCCGAATTGGCACCGACCGCCGCACGCACTTCAATGCCGCGCGCTGCGGCTGCGTCCTTGTCGATGGTGTCGGTGCCGCTCCCATGCTTGGAGATCACGCGCAGCGATGGGGCCGCCGCAATCGCCGCCGCCCCCACCTTGCTATAGCGAACGATGATTGCGACGGGATCGCGCTGCCTGCAAAGCGCAACGATATCCTCTTCGGTCGGGCTCTTTCCGGCGAAGATCACCTCGTAGTTCGCAAGCAATGACAGCGCCTGCGGCGCGAGGTCCGCTGCGGTGACCAGGACGACGGGCTTGCCGCTGCTCACAATGATTCGCCTTCCTTGAGCACACCGGCGCTGCGCAGTGCCGGCACCAGCCACTTCGCAGCCGTGTCCCCATTTCTGATGTCCGCGATTCTTGCACTTTCGTCGGCTACCTTTTTCGCAGCCGCAGGCAGCAGGGATTCGATCTTCTCGCGTTCTACTACCACGACGCCGTCGGCGTCCGCGATCACGAAGTCGCCCGCATGCACCGTGACTGAGCCCACTGTTACGGGGTGGCCAATGCGTCCCGGACAGCTCTTGGTAGGTCCGTTCGGATTGAAGCCCGCAGCGAAGACCGGAAAGTCCATTTCATCGATCTCGAGCGTATCGCGAACGGCCCCATCGATCACGACGCCTGCGATGCCCAATTGCTTGCACGCAGTCATCATGATCGTGCCCATCAGCGCCGCGGTGAGGTCACCCTTGCCATCGATGACCAATACATCGCCAGGCTTCGCGAGCGAAATCGCCGCGTGAATCATCAGGTTGTCACCAGGCCGAACTTCAACGGTGAACGCGGGCCCGGCCAGCTTCATGCGCGGGTGCAAAGCGCGGATACGGCCGTGCATCGCACCGCGTCGGCCTGCGACGTCGGCCAGAATCGCGGGCTGGAATTTCGCGGCCGCCTGCACGACGGCCGCGGGTACACGAGCGAATTCGCGGATGATGTCCTGTGTCATTTCAGTCCACCTTCGCGCCGGATTCCCTGACGATCTTTCCCCACCGGGCCATGTCCTCACGGATCAGTTTGCTGAATTCATCCGGCGTGCTTCCGGCCACGTCCGCGCCCTGGTCGCCCAGCTTCTTCTGGAGATCGGGAGCCTGAAGGGCCTTGTTGATGTCGGCGTTGAGCTTGGCGACGATGTCCTTGGGCAGATTGGCCGGGCCGGCAATGCCGAACCATGTGACGGCCTCGAAACCCTTGTAGCCTGACTCGGCGACGGTCGGCACCTGCGGCAGGTCATCGGCCCGCTTCGCGGAGGTCACTGCAATCGCGCGCATTTTCCCGCTCTTGATATGGCCGATGAGGGTGGGAATCGAGGACACGTACAGCTGCACCTGGCCGCCGATGAGATCGGTTGCGCCCTGCGCAGCGCCCTTGTAGGGCACATGCGTCAGCTTGACATTGGCGGCCTTCTGGAAAGACTCCGTCGCCAGGTGCGCGACGGTGCCATTGCCCGAGGTTGCATAGTTCAGCACGCCGGGCTTGGCTTTGGAAGTCGCCACCACATCGGCCAGTGTCTTGTAGGGCGATTCCGCGGCCACCACGATGACAAGCGGCGCGCTGGCCACCAGGCTGACCGGGGTGAGGTCTTTCACCGGGTCATAAGGCAGCTTCGTGTAGAGCGTCGGATTGATCGCCAGGTTGCTGGTCTGGCCCAGCACCAGGGTATAGCCGTCGGCGGGCGACTTGGTTGCGGCATCGACCCCCAGGTTGCCACCCGAGCCAGGCCGGTTGTCCACGATGAATGTGTAGCCTGACCCGGTGACCTTGTTGGCCATCTCGCGGGCAATGATGTCGGTGCCCCCGCCTGCCGGAAAAGGCACGATCAGGCGAATCGGCTTGGCGGGCCAGGCCTGCGCAAAAGCGCCGGTGGCCACAGTGCACGCAAGGGCGAGGACCAGCGTGGAACGGCGGGATGACTTCATCTTTTGTCTCCGGGTTTGCGCAGGAAGCGCGGTATGGGTGCACTGTAGATTGATGGTTCACACCGTACAATGCCGTTTCACACAGCGGACCATGGTGCATCATGCGAAACATCCCTTCCGATCAACCGGCCGAGAGTGCGAATGGCGTTACGGCAGTGACCCGGGCACTCGCGCTGATGGAAGCTTTCGAGGTGGGCGAAGCAACGCTTTCGCTGGCTGAACTCAGCCGCCGCGCCAGGATTCACAAAACAACGGCGCTGCGCCTGGCGCGTACGCTGGCCTTGTCGCACTACCTGGTGCAGGCCGATGACGGGCAATGGCGACTCGGCCCGGCCGCCGGATGGCTGGGCGCCCGCTACCAGGCCGGATTCGACGTCAACCGGGTCGTGGAGCCCACGCTGCACGATCTGGTGAAGGCTACCGGAGAAAGCGCGTCGTTCTACGTGCGTGAGGGTGACATTCGCTCCTGCGTTGCGCGTGTCGAAGGCCCGCAATCCGTGCGGCACAACGTGCGGATCGGCGAAAGGCTGCCCTTGAACAGGGGCGCCCCGGGACGCGTGATTCTTGCTTTCAGCGGCGCGGCCGGAGACCCTTACGAGTCCATTCGCGAACACGGCTTCCACATCTCGCTCGGAGAGCGCGAAGCAGAAGTTGCCAGCGTTGCAGCGCCCGTCTTCGGGCTCAACTGGCGGTTACTGGGATCGCTGTGTATCTCGGGGCCGAGTGCGCGGCTATCCAGGGCGAAGCTGATGAAGCACTCCAAGAGTGTCGTTCGCGCAGCCAACCAGCTGTCTTATGCGCTCGCGGGAGGCAGGTCGGCCCACACGCCCCGTGCAGTCTCCAGCTGGCATCCCTGAACCCGCAACCCCGCAACCCTGCATCGCGTTACTGCGGGTAGCGAATCGCGTCGATCACCAGTCGCATGGCGCGCGATGAATGGCGGTGGCTTGGGTAGTACGCATATAGACCAGGAAAACTCGGACAGCAGTCTTGCATCACGCTGCGCAGGCGCCCTGCTTCTACGTGCGGCTGCGTCATTTCCTGCGGCAGGAATGCAAGCCCGTACCCACTGAGAGCGGCAGCCAGCATCTGGTAGGCGCCGTTGAGAATCAGCTGCCCGCTCACCCGCACGTCGATATCTCTTTTGCCGTCGCGCAGCTCCCATGCGTAGAGTCCGCCACTGCCTGAAAGCCGCAGGCAGATGCAATTGTGCCGCGACAGATCGCTCACCGTTATCGGGTCGGGGTGCGTCTCAAAGTATTGCGGTGCTCCGACAATGGACATGCCGATTTCATCGGTCAGCTTGACCGCCACCATGTCCTGCTGCACCTGATCACCGTAGCGCACACCGATGTCGTAGCGTTCGGCTGCAATGTCCACCATGCGGTAGTCCGCGCTGATCTCGACCTTGACGTCGGGATACAGTTTCAAAACCGGTGCAAGCCGCGGCCAGAGCACGGAATCCACGACGTGGTCGATCGCGGTGATGCGTATGGTGCCGATCGGTCTGTCGCCCAGGTCGCTCACTGCCGCAATCTCCGCCTCGATTTCCTCCAGCCTCGGCCCGACGGTTTGCATCAGGCGCTCCCCGGCTTCAGTGGGCGAGACGCTGCGCGTTGTCCGCGTCAGCAGCCGAACCCCCATGCGTTCTTCCAGACCGCGAACCGTATGGCTGAGCGCCGACTGCGACAGCCCCAGCCTGCCTGCCGCACGGGTGAAGCTGCGCTCCTGGGCAACGGCCAGAAAGGCCAGGATGTCCGTGATGTTGTCGCGAGCCATGGGGGACCTTTGTGGTCGAGTTTGCCGATTCTAGATTCGGCACGCGGGCTGTGCGGATTCATGAATGCACACGCAAAAGGCATGCGGTCCGGGACGGCTTATCAGACGGCGCTGCATCCCCTAAATTGGGGCAATGAACAATACAACGCACGCCAGGCGACTCGCGAGAGTCGTGCTCTCAAGTGCCTACGCCGGGTTTCCCGCGCAGCCTCAACGCCCTGGGCGAAATGATGAAGGTGCTCGATGCGCGCAAGCAGCGCGGCATTCAGGACCCGCCCGGCCGGGAACCGTCTGCGCCCATCCCGACAGGCAGGGAGTTGCTGGCCCTGGGCACCGCCAACCAGACCCGGCTTGCGGGTGCTCCCGTACGCGGCGTCCTGTTCGAGTTCTCGCCGCAGATGGACGAGTACCTGAAGAACCATCTGTTCGGCGCGATCTTCGCGCGAGACAACCTCGAATGGCAAAGCCGCGAAATAGCCACCGTCGGCGCGCTGGCCGCCATGCCCGGTGTGGAATCGCAACTGCGATCGCACATCGGGTTCAGCATGAATGTCGGCCTGAGCCCCGCACAGCTGCGTCAGCTTGCCGAAGTGCTGGCCCAGCGCGGGCAGCCTGAAGCGGCACGCCGGGTTCAGGCTGCGATTGCGCAGCACAGCAATCCCCTCGTTCGATGACCACGCATGACAGCCATTCAAAGGAGCAATGATGAACTCGCGACACCTGATCAACGACCCGCGCACGAGCACCTCTGAGCCTGATGCCGCCGATCGCCGCGACTTCCTGCTGAAGTCAGCCGCTGGCGTCGGCGCAATCAGCGCCCTGGGCTTGACCTCCCCCGCCGCGCTTGCAGCCGATGCGCGATATGCACCCGATCTTTCCAACGGCGCAAACAACTTCTACCGTAGCGACAAGGTCAACGTGCAAGCCGTCACCTTCAAAAACCAGTACGGCATGCGCGTATCTGCCAACCTCTTCACGCCAAAAACGCTCAGCCGCAATCTGAAGTCACCTGCCATCCTCGTGGGTCACCCCATGGGCGCGGTGAAGGAACAAAGCGCCAACCTGTACGCCACGAAGATGGCCGAGCAAGGCTTTGTGAGCCTGTCACTGGACTTGTCGTTCTGGGGCGCAAGCGAGGGCCATCCGCGCAACGCCGTCTCAGCCGAAATCTACGCCGAAGACTTCAGCGCTGCGGTTGACTACCTGGGTACCCGGCCTTTCATCGACCGGGAGCGCATCGGCGCGATCGGTGTCTGCGGCAGCGGCAGCTTCGTCATCAGTGCAGCGAAAATCGACCCCCGCATGAAGGCCATCGCCACGGTGAGCATGTACGACATGGGCGCGGCCAGCCGCAACGCGCTGCGCAAATCGCAGACCCTGGAACAGCGCAAGAAAGTCATTGCCGAGGCAGCGCAGCAGCGCTGGGTCGAGTTCACCGGAGGCAAGACAGCGTATACGGGCGGCACGGTCCACGAAATCACCGCAAGTTCCAATGCGATCGAGCGGGAGTTCTACGACTTCTATCGCACACCCCGCGGCCAGTTCACGCCGCCGGGCCACTCGTCCAGGCAGACGACGCACCCCACACTGAGCAGCAACACGAAGTTCATGAACTTCTACCCCTTTGCCGACATCGAGACGATCTCGCCACGGCCGATGCTATTCATCACCGGCGATACTGCGCACTCCCGCGAATTCAGCGAGGACGCCTACCGCCTGGCGGCCGAACCGAAGGAACTTCACATCGTTGCTGGTGCGGGTCACGTTGACCTGTACGACAGGGTCAACCTGATTCCATGGACAAAGCTGGCCGGGTTCTTTACGAGGAACCTCGCAGGCGTCGCCGGGACCTGACGCGATGAAGATCGCTCGTCTGTTGGGATGGACGCTTGCCTGCTGCGCGGGGCTGGTTTGGAGCGCCAGTGATCGAGCACAGCCGAGCGCCTCTGCCGTCGAGCCAAAGGAACTGCGTATGTGGATGACCGCGGGTGATCGTCGATTCGCGGTGACCCTGGCTGACACAGCCGCGGCTCGTGCGTTTGCACAGCAACTGCCGATCACCCTTGAAATGGAAGATCTCAACGCCAACGAGAAACACGTCAGCCTGCGCGGGGCACTGCCGGCCAGCGCGAGCCGTCCCGGAACGATCCGGACCGGCGACCTCATGCTATACGGCAACAACACACTCGTCGTTTTCTACCGGACGTTTGATTCGGCGTTTTCATATACGCGCATCGGCCGCGTGGACGACCCGGCGGGCCTGGCCGACGCGCTCGGCCCGCGCAATATCCGGCTTGCGTTCTCTCGCAACTAATCCCTCAGACAAGCTGAAGGCGCCGAGCCACAGGTTAGAAGCCCCACGCGGCCGAAACAGGTAGGCGTCCTACAGCATCCCCCGTGTGCTTGTACCTATTATTTGAAACATGATTTTCGAGCGCATCAAGACGCCGGGGATTGCCCACGTGGCGTACCTGATCGGCAACGAGGGCGAGGCAGCCGTGGTCGATCCTCGCAGGGACATCGAGGAATACGTGAAGCTTGCGCGCAAGCACAAGGTGACGATCAAGTACGCGATCGAGACCCATCGGCAAGAGGACTTCGTGATGGGCTCG
Organism: Pseudomonadota bacterium; assembly: GCA_040386635.1. Taxonomy (GTDB): domain Bacteria; phylum Pseudomonadota; class Gammaproteobacteria; order Burkholderiales; family Burkholderiaceae_C; genus Ramlibacter. The sequence continues at coordinate 9,772 of JAZKFD010000234.1, read as the reverse complement.
GCCGAGCTGGCCAAGCAGTGTGGCGCGAAGGTCGTCAACGGCAGGCACCCGGCGTTCGGCCACGGCGACATCCGGCTTGATGACGGAGAAGCGTTCGAGCTCGCTAAAGGCATCCGGATCGTCGCGCTGCACACGCCCGGCCATACGCCTGAAAGCATGTGCTATGCGGTTTATCTCGACGACGCGCCCGATCATGCCTGGGCCGGGTTCACCGGCGACACACTGTTCATCGGAGAGACCGGTCGGACCGACCTGACGGACCCCGCAAAGACTGCAGAGCACGCGGGCCAGCTCTTTGATGCGGTGCACGCCAGGCTGCTGCCACTGGGCGACCAAACCATCCTGTTCCCCGCGCACGGCTCCGGCTCGGTCTGCGGCGGGAATATTGCAGAGCGCGATCACTCCACGCTCGGACTTGAGCGTCACTACAACCCGGTGTTCGTTCGCTCCAGGGCGGCCTTCGTTCAGGGCAAGCTGGACGAACGCATTCCGCGCCCGCCGTACTTCAGGCACATGGAGAAGGTGAATTCCGCAGGCGGGATGGGCTCACTCACCTCATCCAGCGCCGTGCGGGTGTTGCAGCCCAAGGAGTTCCAGTCGGAGAGCCGCCGCGGGGTCGTGTTCGACCTGCGCCGGCCCGAGGCGTTCGCCGGCGGTCACGTGCCCGGCTCTTACAGCATCTGGTCTGAAGGACTGCCGGTCTTCGCAGGCTGGGTCGCCGATGCCGGCACGCCGATTTATCTGGTGCTCGACGACGCGGACAAGGCGCTGGACGATGCAGTCAAGGCGCTGGGACGCGTCGGCCTTGACCATGTCGAAGGCGTACTCGCCGGCAGCTTCGAAGGCTGGCGCGACCACGGCCTGCCGATGGCCGGCGTCGGCACCGTCGAGCCCGATCGCATCGAGGTCGATCCCGTGCAACGCAAGCTGCTGGTGCTCGACGTGCGTGACGATAACGAGTTCGAAACCGAAGGCCACATACCCGGCGCCTCGCATCTCTACGTCGGCTATGTCGAGCGGGAGCTTGATCGCTTGCGGCCCTCATTCGCACCGGACGCGCCGGTGGTAGTCACCTGTGGCGTGGGCCACCGCGCGAGCCTGGCTGCAAGCATGCTGCTGCGCCATGGAGCGCGCGATGTTCGCAATCTGCTGGGTGGCATGGATGCATGGAAGAAACTGAAGCGACCCCGGGAAGTCGGCGCTTCCGAGCAGTCAGTGACGACTCCCGAGGTGGAGGGCAAGCGCCAATGAGTACACGCCGTCAATCCGGACCATCGCCCTATCTGATCGGAGCGGCGATCGGGCTGCTCAACATCTGCGCGTTCGCCGCTTTCCGCAAGGGGATTGGCGTCAGTGGTGCCTACGAAAACTCAAGCGCACTCGCAGCGCGCCGGCTGGCGCCTGACGCCGCCCATGTGAACGAGTACGTGAAGGCACGCAAGGAACCGCCGAAGTTCAACTGGGAGTCATGGCTTTTGGTCGGCACGATCCTGGGTGGCATGGCAGCCGCGCGGACCCTTGGCAGCAACGACCCAAGCTGGCTCGCAGACCATGGCGCTGAAGGGTCAAAGCGTTCGCCGCTCGCCAGCGCGGCCGGGGGCGCGATGCTGATGTTCGGGGCGCGGATGGCCGATGGATGCACCAGCGGCCATGCCCTGTCCGGAACAGCACAAGGCGCGGGTTCGAGCTGGTTGTTCACGCCGCTGATGTTCGGCGTGGGTTCGCTGCTTGCTCGCGGCGCGAAGGCAAGGGCAGGGGCAAGGATGGGAAGGTCTGATGGCTGAGATGAACGAGAGCACGCGCAATATGCTTGGCCTTGCCACCGGCATCGTCTTCGGGGCGCTCCTGCAACGCGGCGGGCTGGCCGATTCGCGCACGATCGTGGGCCAGTTGACCGGCGACGACGCGCGCGTCGCCAAGACGATGGGCACCGCAGTGGCTGTCGGTGCGCTCGGCCACCGTTGGCTCAAGCGTCACGGACATGCCACCGTCGAGCCCAAACCGATGAACCCGGTTGGACTCGTCGGCGGCGCGGTCCTGTTCGGGGCGGGCATGGCGCTATCGGGCTACTGCCCCGGCACTGCGGCCGCAGCCGCCGGCAGCGGACGCCGTGAAGGAATTTGGGCGATGGCCGGCATGCTGGCTGCGGCGACAGTTTTTGTTGCCACCTATCCGCGGCTGAAAAAAGTGCTCGAGGCCGGCAGCCTCGGACGTGTCACCGTGGCCGGAGGCACTCCCGCCAGGACGGCGGGGTCGCCCATGGACGTCACAGTCCGACCGCGCTCCGTGGCGATGCAGGACGGCCCGCAACAATCCAAATAGAAAAGCGCGTCAGTCTGGTTGCAGCAATCGAACCAGCTCCTCCAGATCTGCCGGCTTCACAAGGTAATGGTCGAACCCCGCGTTGCGCCCACGCAAGCGGTCGTCCTCGGCGCCGTAACCGGTCAGCGCGATAAAAGTTGCCCCGCTGCAGTGAGGGTGCGCACGCAGGCGACTCGCCAGCGAGAAGCCATCCATGCCGGGCAATCCGATATCCAGCACCAGCGCATCGAACGTCGCCTGCTCAACCGCTTCGAGCGCCTCTTCAGGCGCGTGGACCACGGTGGCATGGTGGCCGAGGCTTTCCAGTAGCAGCCCGAGGGTGTCAGCGGCGTCCGCGTTGTCGTCTACGACCATGACGCGCAGCGAGCGGGCGGCCGGCGAGATAGCAGGTGAATCCTGCGCACTGAGAGCGCTTTCGGGTTTGACGGCCAGCAAAGGAAGCGTGACGATGAACGTGCTGCCCTGCGCATGCCCGGGACTTTGGGCAGTGACTTTTCCGCCGTGCAGCTCAGCCAGGCTCCTGACGAGCGCGAGGCCCAGTCCCAGCCCGCCCTGTGCGCGATCGGGCGTGCGTTCGCCCTGCGTGAACAAATCGTACACATGGGGCAGGAGCTGCGGCTCGATGCCCACACCGTCATCGCTCACCCGGACTTCCACTTGCTCGCCCACGGCGACCGAGACCCACAGCGAGCCGCCCGGTGGCGTGTATTTCGCGGCGTTGTTCAGCAGATTCGACACCACCTGCACGAGCCGGGTGGCATCGCCCAGCACGTGGACGTCGCCTGCAGGCATTCGGGTGGTGAGCTGGTGCCCGCGCGCCTCGATCAGGGGTCGGACCTGCTCGATGGCATTGACCACCACGGTCTTGATCGCCACCGGCGCCTTTTCCAGCTCGACGAGTCCGCGCGTAACGCGCGAAACATCCAGCAAGTCATCGACGAGCTCGGTCATGTGCCGCACCTGCCGCTCGACGATGGCCGCGCATCGCATCACCGTGGATGGGTCGTGAGGCGCGGCCTTCAGGAGCTGGGCGGCTGTGCTGATGGGTGCCAGGGGATTGCGCAGTTCGTGTGCGAGCATGGCCAGGAAGTCGTCCTTGCGCCTGTTGGCAGCGAGCAGTTCATCGCGGAACTGCTTTTGCTCGTGGATATCGGTGCAGGTTCCCATCCACCGCACAACCTCGCCTTGCTCATTGCGCACCGGCAGCGCCCGCCCCAGCACCCATCGATATTCACCGGACCGGTGGCGCAGCCGGTACTCGATCTCATAGGGCTCCATCGTGTCAAGGCTATGCCGCCACACCTGCCACGCGCGCGGCTGGTCGTCGGGGTGGAACATGTCATTCCAGGCTTCTCCGTCGGTGGAACCATGAGGCATGCCCGTGAACTCATACCACTGCCGGTTGTAGTAATCGTGGAAGCCGTCAGGCAAGGTGGACCACACCATTTGCGGCACGGCATCGGCAATGGTTCTGAACTGTGACTCGCTCGCGCGCAGCGCCTGCTCGGCCAACAGGCGGTCCGTCACATCCTCGTGGATCAGCATCACTTCGACGACCGACCCATCGGCGGCCTTGATCGGCCTTGCAGTCGCTTCGACCCATCGGGCCAAACCCGGTTTTCCCAGTTCCGCGGGGTCGTAGCGGATGGCTGGAAGCCGAACGGCCTCGCCTGCAAAAGCGCGCCGCAAATGCGCCGACACGCCCTTGGACTCGAGCTGTGGATCGGCCAGCATGTTGTATTCGGTCAGCACGAATACAAGAAGCGGATCGCCTTCCTGGGCGCCCCACAGATCCTTCCAGGCCTGATTCACCTTGAGGGTCCGGCCGCCCACGGACAACAACTGCACGCTGAAAGGCGCTTGCTCGAAAAGGGCCTGGAATCTTTGCTCGGTCGATATGGCGGTTGCGGGCGGGTTTTGCACCGCTTCATTTTGCCAACTGCGGCTGCGTTGCGGCGGCATTGCAACAGGGATTTCCGCCCTGCCCTGGTGCGATATGCGGAACCTGACTCAGAAAACAAACAACATGCGGCCTTTAATCACACCACTGCACCACACGGTCCAGCGCAGCCCGCGTGGTGCGGAACCGGTTGGCGGGGTGCGCCGCATCCTCGAACCCGAAAGAGACACCACACACCACGCGCCGCTCGGCGGATAAGCCGAAGTGCCCACGCACGACATCTGGCCACGACGACAGCGCCGCCTGGGGAACGGTCGCAACCCCAAGACTTTGCGCCGCCAGCATGAAGTTGCCGACCCACGCACCGCAGTCGATCGCACCATAGATACCCAGCGCCGCATCGGTGGTCACCATCGCAACATGGGGCGCACCGAACAGGCGAAAGTTCTCCAGCGCCTGGCGCGTTGATGCAGCCCGGTCACCGCGCGCTACGCCGACACTTTCATAAAGCGCGAACCCGCACTCGCGCCGGCGCTCCAGGTACACGCCCTCGTATTCGGGCCACGCGAAATCGGGCGATGGAGGGTGCTCGATCGCAGCCATGATCGCCGCGCGAAACCGGTCAGTCGCATCGCCACTCGTGATAGAAATCTGCCACGGCTGCGTGTTGCACCACGAGGCAGTGCGCTGCGCGAGGCGAAGGATGGCCTCAATGGTTTTGCGAGGCACCGGATCAGCAAGAAAGGCGCGACAGCTGTGCCGGCCGTCGAGCAGTGCTTCAAGGGTTGCGCTCCGATCGCCTGGATTCATCAGTCTCGCCCCCTGAACACCGGCTTGCGTCGCTCACCCTGACGCGTCACCCCACCTACGACACCGCGGTCATGCAAGCGCCCGTATTGAGAGGCGTCCATGCCCAGCAACTCGCACAAAACCGCCTCGGTATGCTCGCCCAGCAGTGGCGCAGCCCCCGGAGGCAAGCGGCCCGATCCCTGGAAATCAAGCGGAATCCCCGGGGCCAGCACCGTGCCGACGCCCTTCTGTTCAATGCGCTCGAACATCGGATTGGACGGTGAGCACTCGGCGTCGTTCAGCGCGAGTTCGTCGATACGCTGGTAGCGGCTCCAGCAAACGCCTTGCCTATCAAAGGCCGATGCGACATCGTTGAACTGACGGGCGCCGATCCACTCCCCCAACACCCCGGCGATCTCGCTTCGGGCGAGAAAACGATTGCCTTCCTGCCCGAGGTCCAGCTGCAGGCGGGTGCCTATTGCATCGAACTGCGGACCCAGCGACGTCGCGTCCACAATCGCGCGCCACTGCTTGCCGGTCAGTCCCACCACCATCACCCGCTCGCCATCGGCACACAAGAAGTCACGACCCATCGCTCCGAAGAGTTCGTTGCCGTGGCGCTGTCGCGGCTGGCCCAGCTGGGCTTCGGTGATGAAGCCCAGATGCGCCATCACCGCCAGGCCCACGTCTTTCAAGGCGAGCTTGATGTGCTGCCCCTGCCCGGTCCTCGAGCGATGCCGTTCGGCGGCCAACAATCCGACGGCCACCATCTGCCCGGTGATGAGGTCCCAGGCGGGCAGCACGTGGTTCACGGGGCCATCGTCCGGTTCGGCGCCCGTCATGTAAGGCACGCCCAGCTGCGCGTTGACCGTGTAGTCAACCGCGGAGCCGCCGTGACGGTCTCCCTGCAAGGTCAGCTGAATCAGGTCCGCACGGCGGGCACGCAGCTTGTCGTAGTCGAGCCAGCCGCGCGGCGGAAAGTTGGTCAGGAACAGGCCCGCGTCATCGCCTGGTGCGGTGATCAGCGACATAGCGATCTCACGGCCTTCGGGTGATGCCAGATCGAGCACGACGGAACGCTTCGATTTGTTGAGACCGGTCCAGAACAGGCTCGTGTTGTCCGGGGTGACCGGCCAGCGGCGATAGTCGAGGCCGCCGCCAATGGTGTCGATGCGGATGACGTCGGCGCCCATCTGGGCAAGCGTCATTCCGCCCAGGGGTGCGGCTACAAAGGCGGCGGCTTCGACGACCCGCATGCCCGAGAGGACGCCTTGTACGCTCATGACGAAGTGCCCACTGCCGCGATGGACGGCGGTTGGTGGCCCGGCACGACAGCCGAAGCGTCCAGTGCACGCTCCATCAGGCTGCGCGCCACAACCTTGAGGGCCAGCGTTTCTTCCGCGCCTTCAAAGATCGACAACACGCGCGCATCGACGAAATAGCGGCTTACGGCGGTCTCTTCTGCGTAACCCATGCCCCCGTGCAGCTGCAAGGCTTCGCGCGTCACCAGCTCCGCCGAACGGCAGGCGAGCAGCTTGACCAGGCTGGCCTCCATTCGGCCTTCGCCGCTGTCGACCAGCCTGGCTACCGAATACGCCAGCTGACGGCATGTTGCAAGGCGTGCCGCCATGCGCGCAAGCTTGGCCTGAGTCAGCGGAAATGTTGAAAGCGGCGCACCGAAAACCTTGCGATCGGCGCTGTACCGGATTGCCGCGCGCAATGCTGCACGCATCACGCCACATGCGCGCGCGGCCGTCTGCATCCGTCCGCCGACCATGCCCGCCATCGTGAGGTAGAAGCCCTTGCCAAGCCCCGCTTCGCCGCCGACCACATTGGCATCCGGCACGAAGAAATTCTCGAAGTTCAGATCGAACGAGTGCATGCCCCGATAGCCGATGGTCGGAATCGCGCGGCCCGTGAGCACGCCGCCTTTCCCCTCAGCGCCCTGTGCGCCCGGCCCATCCTCTTGCCGATATTCGAATTCATGCGTTTCATAGGCGGGCTTTTCGACGAGAAGCAGGCTCAGGCCTTTGTGGCCAAGGGACCGATCTGCGTTGGTGCGGGTCACCACCATCAGCACGCCCGCCTTGCCGGCAAACGTGCACCAGGTCTTCGCGCCATTGAGCAGCCAGCCGCCCGGCACCCTGGTTCCCTTGAGCGTCAGCCCCGCCACATCAGAGCCGTGGTCCGGCTCGGTGATCGCGATGGCGCACAGCGGCTCACCGGCTGCCAGCCTGGGCAACCAGTGCGACTTCTGATCCTCGGTGCCACCTGCCAACAGGGCGCGGCTCAGGATTTCCGGACGCGTGATCAGGCTGCCGGCAGCAGCCAGCGAGCCTTCTGACAGCGCCTCGGTGACCACTACCATGAGCAGCGTGTCTTCACGGTCGTTCGGGCCGCTGCCGCCGTATTGCTCGGGAATCGCGAGCCCGAAGACACCCATTTCACGCAGCGGCTGCAGCAGGCTTTCGGGAACGGTGAGGTCGTGCCGGTGAATCGTCTCGGCCTGCGGCGCAACCACGTCCTGCGAAAAGCGGCGAAACGCCTCCTGGGCCATCGCATGAGGTTCGTCCAGGGCCGTGGGGCCTACCTCGCCATCGGATTGCGCCACTTCAAGCCCGGCAGCCTGCAATGCCTGCGAGCCAACCGCATCAAGCCGCAGGGCCGGCCACGCGGCATCGTCACGCAAAGCGCGCAAGGGTTCGAGCGACAGGCCGACTTCCAGGTAAATCGTCTCCAGCCGATCGAGCACGCTGGCAATGCCATCGGCAGCGAAGATAAGGGCCAGCCGTGCCGCGAGCCGCGGCGCGGCCGCGTCGATGGCCCCGACAGCCGTCTCGGCGGCGAGCAGGTCCGCGCCGGCCCACGCCAGCTCGAAACTGGCCACCTGCCGCTCGTCGAGTTTCGCCCCGTCGAGACTCACCCCGTCGAGCTTGCCAGCCGTGGCGCAGCACTGAGCCAGCGCCAACGCGCCCGCGTCGAAAGCCTGCCTGAGCGACACGAGCAAGCGCCCGGCCGCCATCAACTGTCCATCCATCGCGTCCTGCATTCGAGTCCTTGTTACTCAAGCGACATCTTCGCATCTTCGCGTCTTCAACCCGGCATACTAATCACCATGACGACCACCCGCGAAACACCTGGTGCGGCCACCATCGCCGCCCTCACCGACATCGTCGGGCCGCAAGCCTGCCTGACTGCGGCCGATGACACGGTCTCCTACACCACCGACTACCGCAAGCTCTATCACGGGGAGGCGGTTGCAGTGGTGTTGCCCGCCAACACCGATGAAGTCAGCCGCGTGATGGCATGGTGTTACCAGCACGACATTCCTGTGGTGCCCCAGGGCGGCAACACATCGCTGATGGGCGGCGCGGTGCCGGATGCGAAAGGCAACGCCGTCGTCATCAACCTCAAGCGCATGAACCAGGTGCTGGAAGTCGATGCGGTGAACGACACGATGACCGTGCAGGCTGGCGTGACGCTGCATGCGGCGCGGGCAGCGGCCGAGGAATCGACGCGGCTCTTTCCGCTTCGAATCGGCTCCGAAGGCTCATGCCAGATCGGCGGCAATCTTTCCACCAACGCGGGTGGTACGGCGGTGCTGCGTTACGGCAACATGCGCGACCTGGTGCTCGGCGTTGAGGCGGTGCTGCCCGATGGCCGCATCTACAGCGGCCTGCGGGGCCTGCGCAAGGACAACACGGGCTACGACCTCAAGCAGCTTTTTGTGGGCTCGGAAGGAACGCTGGGCATCATCACAGCCGCCGTGCTGAAGCTGATGCCGCTGCCGCGCGCATCGTCCGTGGCTTTTGTCGCGGTGGCCGATCCGGCGGCCGCCGTCTCGCTGCTTGGCGAGGCCAAGAAGACAGCGGGCCAATCGGTGACGGCGTTCGAACTCATCTCGCGGCCGGCGCTCGACCTGGTGCTGGCCTATCTCGGTGGCATGAAGTCACCGCTGGAAGGCGCGCACGACTGGATGGTGCTGATCGAGCTGACTTCGGGTTCGTCAGCCGAGAGCCTGGACCAGACCATGGTGCAAGTGCTGGAGGCCGGCATGGAATCGGGCTTGGTGCTCGACGCGGCCATTGCTGCCAGCGGTGCCGACGCGCAGAACTTCTGGCGCATCCGCGAAGAAATCTCCGATGCGCAAACGCGTACGGGTGGCAGCATCAAGTGCGATGTGTCGGTGCCCCTGTCGCGCATCGCGAAGTTCATCGACGAAGCGACAGCTGCGGTGCTGGCGCTGGAGCCGTCGGCACGCATGGTGGTCTATGGGCACATGGGTGACGGCAACGTGCACTTCAACCCGTTGCGGCCGGCTGATCGCGATTCGAAGGAGTTTCTCGCTGCGCATTACAAGACGATCTCCAACGCGGTTGATTCGCTCGCGCATGCGGCGGGCGGCTCGATTTCGGCCGAGCACGGCATCGGCGTCGCCAAGCGCGACGACCTGACGCGCTTCAAGACACCGGTCGAGCTGGAGCTGATGTGGCAGATCAAGCGGGCGCTGGACCCGAAGAATCTGCTGAATCCAGCCAAGGTGCTGCCCGTCACCGGCGCCGCCACAGCGTCTTAAAAAGGGACGCCGCCCGGACCTGAAAAAGATTATGGTTTAGAATCCGTTTCGGTCTTCCAGATGACACCATCGAAGACGACCGCAGACCTCGCATCGAAGGGCGATTTGCCTCCCCTTCACCCCCGCGAACAAATTTCTGGTTTCAGTGGGCTCTTAGCTCAGTTGGTAGAGCAGCGGACTCTTAA
>JAZKFD010000233.1:0-7080 GCA_040386635.1 Pseudomonadota bacterium | reverse complement strand
CTCCTCCACCACCGCCACCATCGACCACTGGATCAACGGGCGCATCGTCGCCGGCACCAGTGGCCGGCAAGCGGACGTTTTCAACCCCGCAACGGGTGTCGTGACCGGCAAGGTCGCACTCGCCAGCAATGCAGAAGTGAACGCCGCCGTCGCAGCCGCGCAAGCTGCGTTTCCGGCCTGGGCGGACACACCGCCGATCCGGCGGGCCCGGGTGATGTTCAAGTTTCTTGAACTGCTGAACCAGGAAAAGGACCAGCTCGCCCACGCGATCACGGCCGAACATGGCAAGGTTTTCACCGATGCCCAGGGTGAAGTCACGCGGGGTATCGATATCGTCGAATTCGCGTGCGGCATTCCGCAGCTGCTCAAGGGCGACTACACCGATCAGGTATCGACCGGCATCGACAACTGGACCATGCGGCAGCCGCTGGGTGTGGTGGCCGGCGTCACGCCTTTCAACTTTCCTGTGATGGTGCCGATGTGGATGTACCCGGTGGCGATCGCAGCGGGCAACTGCTTTGTGCTGAAGCCAAGCCCGCTCGATCCGACGCCCGCGATCATGATGGCCGACCTGCTCAGGCGAGCGGGCCTGCCCGATGGCGTTTTCAATGTCGTGCAAGGCGACAAGGATGCGGTTGACGCGCTGCTCGAGCATCCCGATGTGAAGGCAATTTCCTTCGTGGGCTCGACGGCCATCGCGCAGAAGATCTATGAAACAGGTGCGCGCCACGGCAAGCGCGTGCAGGCGCTTGGCGGCGCGAAGAACCATATGGTCGTGATGCCCGACGCCGACATGGACCAGGCGGTCGATGCGCTGATCGGATCGGCATTCGGCTCTGCGGGCGAGCGATGCATGGCGATTTCCCTGGCCGTGCTGGTTGGCGATGCCGCCGACCGGATCATGCCGATGCTGGCGCAGCGCACCGAGCAATTGAAGATCAAGAACGGCGTCGAGCTCGATGCCGAGATGGGGCCGATTGTCAGCAGTGCGGCGGCGGGCCGCATCACGGGGTACATCGGGCAGGGCGAAACAGAAGGCGCGAAGCTGGTCGTGGATGGGCGCAAGTTCAAGGCCGCCATGGCTGGCGCCGGCAGCAATGTCGATACGTCAGGCGGCTTCTGGGTGGGCGGCACGCTTTTCGACAATGTCACGCCCGACATGAAGATCTACAAGGAAGAGATTTTCGGACCTGTGCTGGGATGTGTGCGCGTGAAAGACCTCGCCGATGCGGTGGAACTGGTCAACTCGCACGAGTACGGCAACGGCGTTTCATGCTTCACGCGCGATGGCAACGTCGCGCGTGAATTCAGCCGGCGCGTGCAGGTCGGCATGGTCGGCATCAACGTGCCGATTCCGGTGCCCATGGCATGGCATGGCTTCGGCGGCTGGAAGAAGAGCCTGTTTGGCGACATGCATGCCTACGGTGAAGAAGGCGTCCGGTTCTACACCAAGCAAAAGTCGATCATGCAGCGCTGGCCGGAGAGCATCGGCAAGGGCGCCGAGTTCGTCATGCCAACGGCAAAGTGATATGGCCCCCACGCTTGTCACTACGTGTACTGCGCTGCCCCCCGAAGGGGCTCAGCCGCCTTGGGGCGGCCCGGCGGCGTCTGTAATCGCTCTATGAGCGACACCACCTTCGACTACGTCATCATCGGGGCCGGAACTGCTGGGTGCCTGCTGGCCAATCGCCTGACTGCCGACCGGAAATGCCGCGTGCTGCTGCTGGAAGCCGGGCGACGCGATGACTACCACTGGATCCATATCCCGGTGGGCTACCTCTACTGCATCGGGAATCCGCGTACCGACTGGCTCTACAGCACCGAAGCTGATGCGGGCCTCAACGGTCGCACCCTGCGATACCCGCGCGGCAAGGCGCTGGGTGGTTGCTCGAGCATCAACGGCATGATCTATATGCGCGGCCAGTCGCGCGACTATGACGGCTGGGCGAAGCAGACCGGTGACGCCAACTGGACCTGGGACAACTGCCTGCCATTTTTCAAGAAGCACGAGGACTACTACAAGGGTGCAGACGCAGTTCACGGCGCGGGGGGCGAGTGGCGCGTCGAGAAGCAGCGCGTGCGATGGGACATTCTGGACGCTTTTGCCAAGGCGGCGCAGGAGGCCGGCATTCCCCACAGTGAGGACTTCAACCGCGGCGACAACGAGGGCGTGGGCTACTTCCAGGTGAACCAGAAAGACGGCTGGCGCTGGAACACCGCCAAGGCTTTCCTGCGGCCCACCTGCTATGGGCGCTCCAACTTTGAGATGTGGACGATGGCGCAGGTTTCCAGCCTGGTGATCGAAACGCAACCGGATGGAAGCCGGCGCTGTACGGGCGCGCGCGTCTGGGCTGGCAATGAGATGGTCACGGTGACGGCCGAGCGCGAGGTCCTGCTTTGCGCGGGAAGTATCGGCTCGCCCCAGATCCTCCAGCTGTCGGGCATTGGCCCTGCGCCCTTGTTGAAGCAGCACGGCATCGATGTGATCCTGGATGCGCCCGGGGTTGGCGCCAACTTGCAGGATCATTTGCAGATCCGGGCTGTTTACAAGGTTGATGGGGTCTCGACGCTCAACACGATGGCCAACAGCTGGCTGGGCAAGGCGAAAATCGGGCTGGAGTACGCCTTGAAACGCAGCGGCCCGATGAGCGCTGCCCCTTCGCAGCTGGGTGCGTTCACTCGCAGTTCGCCATCGCAGCCTTACGCCAACATCGAATACCACGTGCAGCCGCTCAGCCTCGATGCGTTTGGCGAACCGCTGCACCCGTTCAACGCGTTCACGGCCAGTGTCTGCAACCTCAACCCGACCAGTCGCGGTACCGTGAAGATCCGGAGCAACAAGTTCGAGGATGCCCCCTTGATCGCGCCGAATTACTTCAGTACCGACGAAGACCGTCAGGTCGCCGCGGAGTCCCTGCGCGTGACGCGGCGCATCGCTTCGCAACCGGCCCTGGCTAAATACAAGCCCGTGGAATGGAAGCCTGGCGCCCAGTATGAAACCGATGAAGACCTCGCCCGGCTGGCCGGCGATATCGCGACAACCATTTTCCATCCGGTAGGCACCACCAAGATGGGCAGCGACGACGATTCCATGGCGGTGCTCGACACGCAGATGCGCGTGCGCGGAATTGCCGGCCTGCGGGTGGTCGATGCCGGAGCGATGCCGACCATCACCAGCGGCAATACCAATTCGCCAACCTTGATGATGGCCGAGAAGGCCGCCGACTGGATCCTGCGTGACAAGCGTCAGGCTTGAGCCAGTCGAACGGCACTAGCGCAACCCGCCGACGTAGCGCGGCTCGGATGTGGGTCGCGGGCGGGGTTTTCCGTCCTCAAGAACAGATTCGGAAAACCCGGTCGATTCGCCAAAAGGCACGGAGTGGGCGAACCCGCTGGCAGGTCCGGCGCCTGGCGCTGGTGCCAGCGGAGGCGCGACAGGGGCAGGCGCAAGCGCGCTGGACGCTGCCGCGGGTGCCGCGGCCTGGAATGCGGCGTTGCGCTCTCTCAGGAGCTGCAGCGCCGTCTGCGCCAGGGGCTTGTGTACCGCATCGGTCGGCTCGAGGGCCACGCGCTCGAGCTTGTCGGCCCATTCGGACAGGTCGGCATGCCCGTCTTCCAGTGCACTGGCCCTCGCGAAGCGCACGATCTCCAGGGCGTATTCCCGGTTCGCCGCCATCCACTCGGTGTCGGTGACGCGCCCGGTCTTCCTTCTCAGCAGGACATGCATGTGCGCAGCGACGGCAATCTTTTGGTTGGCCAGCATGATGAACTTCCTTTTGCGTGGGGTGAGGGCAGGGCCCGGCCGGCGCTAGTTCGCCAGCCGCTCCCGGTGCTGGCCGATATCCAGGCCCGACAGCTCTGTCTGCTCGTCAACCCGAAGACCCACGACAAGTTTGGTGATGATCAGCAGGATGGCGGTGCCAACCATGCTGTAGATGGCCACTGCGCCGACGCTGATGAGCTGGGTGAGAAAATTTCCCTCCATGCCCGAGATCGACTTGCTGGCCAGCAGTCCCGTCATGAGCGAGCCGACGATGCCGCCGATGCCATGCACACCAAACACATCGAGCGAGTCATCGGCGCGCAACATGCGCTTGAGCGCCGTGGCCCCCCAATAGCAGGCCAGACCCGCCACAGCACCGATGAGAAGCGCGGACTTGGGCGTCACGAAGCCGGCGGCAGGCGTGATCGCCACCAGGCCGGCCACCAGACCTGAGCACAGACCCAGGAGCGACGGTCGTCCACGCACGAGCCACTCACCCAGCATCCATGCCATGGCCCCCGATGCGGCGGCGATGTGGGTGACCAGCATCGCGAGACCGGCACGTCCGTCCGATGCAACCGCAGAGCCTGCGTTGAAGCCGAACCATCCAACCCAGAGCAGTCCCGCGCCGGCCATCGTCAGGCCCAGGTTGAAGGGCTCGAACGCCTCGCGGCCATAGCCTCGGCGGGGACCGAGGAAATAGGCGCAGACAAGGCCCGTCACTCCGGCGTTGATGTGCACGACCGAGCCGCCTGCGAAGTCCAGCGCGCCCAGTTGCGCGAGCCAGCCGCCCGGCTCCCAGACCCAATGGGCAATGGGCGCGTAGATCAGCAGGGACCACATGCCGATGAAAACGAGCATCGCAGAGAATTTCATGCGCTCGACGAACGCGCCGACGATCAGGGCTGCGGTGATGATCGCGAATGTCAGCTGGAACATCGCGTACACCGACTCAGGAATATTCGGCGCGATGTGGCTCACCATCACTTTGCCGGATTCCTTGAAGTAGTCCATGCCCTCAAACCACATCCGGCTGCCGTTGCCGATCCAACTGTTGCCCGGGGTGAAGGCCCATGAGTAGCCCACAGCAAACCAGAGCAGGGAAATGAGTCCCGTGATCGCCACCACGCACGCCATGGTATTGATCACGCTCTTCTTGCGCACCATCCCGGCGTAGAAAAGCGCAATACCGGGAAGCGTCATCAGCAGCACAAGCGCCGTCGAGGTCATCATCCACGCCGTGTCTGCTCCATTGATCGTCTCGACGGCAACCAGCGTGGGTTTGGCGAGCGGCTGCGCCGGCAAAGTGGATGGCAGAGCCTGCGGGGCGGCGGGAGGAACCGGGGTGATCTGAAGCGGAGGCGGCACGGCAGCCAGTGCCTGATCCGGCGCTGGTGCTGCCGGACTCGCCGGCGCGCTCGCCGCCAATTCGCCTCGGGGCGCAGCAGCCGTCGCGGGTTGCTGGGACATCGCCAGGCCATGGCACGCCAGCCAGATTCCGGCCGCGAGCGCGGCATGTGATACGACCCTGAACATGTTCGAACCTCCTGTTTGTTGCCCAACAACAGGGCGTTCGCATAAGTCATGCCAGTAGCTCGTCTGCGTTTTTCCGACGCTCTGCGGGAGTGGACATCGGTAAGGGTCGGCCGGCGCGGGAAAGTCCCGATGCACTACGGGGGTGCGGACGTTACATTTCGTGCACTCGCGACCGGGCCCCGTGTCCGCGAAGGGCGAGGGACCGAGGAGACAAGCAGAACACGACAAGATTCATTGAGGCGTCCCACGAGATGCTTTTCGCAAGGCGCCGCTAGACGGCGCCTTTTTTATGGCGCGTGGCTCATAATCATCCGATGGATGACATCGTTCGCCAGGCCATCGCCAAGTGGCCCAACGTACCCAACTGCTACGGTTGGCTCGGCCTGGATGCCCGGGGCAACTGGTACATGCGCGACGATCGGGTGCAACAGGCCGGACCCTTTGCCGAGCACAAGGGCTCCCTGTTGAAGCATGAAAAGCTCATCGACTTTATTCAGCGCAACTACGAGGCGGATGCAGCAGGGCAGTGGTTTTTTCAGAACGGGCCCCAGCGGGTTTATGTCGAGCTTGAAGTGGCGCCCTTTGTCTGGCGCCTCGGCCCTGATTTCTCTATCGCCGCGCACACCGGCCGCGCCGCAGCATCGGTTGGAGCGTTTGTGGATGAACCGGGACGGCTCTATCTGCAGACAGACCTCGGATTCGGCGTCGTGCACACGCAGGACGTCGGGATCGCGGCAGACGCCATCGAACAAGGTCACTGGATTCCGCAGGAAGTCCGGGCGACCCAACTCCAGGAACAGTTCGGATTCGTGCTCAGCCCGGCGACCCGTCACGCCGCCAGGCCATAAAAAAAGCCGGTCGATTGACCGGCTTGATCTGCTGCGAGGTCTTGCGCCTATTTCGCTGCATTGACCATGTATTCGACCGCCGACTTGATTTCAGCTTCGGAAGCATTCGCAGCCATTCCCTTGGGGGGCATCGCGCCCTTGCCATTCACGACGCTTTGCACCAGCGCGGGAATACCAAGCTGGATGCGAGGCGCCCAGGCGGCCTTGTCGCCAAACTTGGGGGCAGTAGGAATCGCACCGGAATGGCAGGTCACGCAGGCCTGCTTGTAGAGTGCTTCACCAGCAGGGCCAGCGGCAGCGACCTGGGTCGCCGGGGCGGCCGCAGGGGTTGCCGCAACCGGCTGCGCGCCGGATGGCGAAGCCGGGGCCGCAGCCATCGCGACCGGCGCAGCTGCAGGAGCCGCCGCCGAAGCTGCAGCGGTCGCGGCGGGTGCAGCACGTTGTGGCTCGGCGAACGTCGCGCCACCGGAATTAGCCATGTACGCAACGGCGCGCGCGATTTCCAGGTCATCGAACTCGCCACCGGCTTGAGGCGCCATGGCGCCCTTGCCTTTCAATGCCGACTGTACGAGTGTCTCGAAACCTGTCTTGATGCGAGCGCTCCAGGCAGAAGCATCACCCAGATGGGGGGCGCCGGGGATGCCAGGTGTCCCGTGGCAAGTCGCGCACTGCGCTTTGAAAACTTCTTCACCGCTCTTGAGCGGGCGGTTGGCATCCCGAATCTCCACAGTGCCGATCTTGCTGATACGCGCCGCAACACCCTTGTCGAGATCCTGGGTGGACACACCGCCGAGCATGTGGCTCTCGGCCTGCTTGCTACCGGCAGGCTTGTTGTCCGACACGACATAGTTCACGAAACCAATGATTGCGAAAACTGGAATCACGAACGAAAAGAACACCGCGAGCAGCAACTGTTGAGGGGTCTTGATCGGG
>JAZKFD010000232.1:0-12769 GCA_040386635.1 Pseudomonadota bacterium | reverse complement strand
TCGTCGATCGACAGGATGAAGGCGCTGGCCCGGCTTTGCTGCTGCGCGAACTGCGTGAGGTCGCCGTAGCGTGTCACGCCCAGCACTTCGAAGCCCTCTGCCTCAATGGCATTGGCTAGCGCGCGAATGCCAAGCCCCGAAGAGTTTTCAGAGCGGTAGTCCTCGTCGATGATGAAGATTGGGAAGCGGAATTTCATGGGGCGGCCTGCCGATAATCGAGGAAACAGCCGCGAAGTGTATGCAAAAGCCGTGGCATGTTCTTGCGCGAAGCGCGATTTCACACAAAATGGCTCTGCTACAACAAGGAAAAGAGGAGCAAATGGCCGAATCGACCGTCTGGTGGCTGCTGGCAGGCAGCGCAATCGCCATTGAACTCATCACCGGGACTTTCTTCCTGCTGATGCTGGCCATCGGGCTGGCGGCCGCCGCGCTGGCAGCGCATGCTGGCGGCAGCATCACCGTGCAGCTATTGACCGCGGCAATCATCGGCGGCGGTGCAGTCGCCATCTGGTCGGCGGTGCGCCGAAAGCGCCCGTCGGAGCAGCCGGCCTCCTCCAATCGCGACGTGAACATGGATGTGGGCGAAACAGTTCACGTCGACGCATGGAGCGCCGATGGCACGACCTCGATCAAGTACCGCGGCGCCAACTGGACGGCGGTGGCAGCCGGCGGAACGGTGCATGCCGCCGGACTGCACCGGGTTCGCGAAGTCATCGGAAACCGGCTCGTGCTTGAAAAAATCTGAAGAGAAAAAGGGAAACAAACATGGGGGAAAGTTCAATGACAGTCGCCATCATCATCCTGGTCGTCGCGGCGATCTTCATCATCCGCTCGATCAAGGTCGTGCCCCAGCAGAACGCCTGGGTGGTCGAGCGCCTGGGCAAGTTCCACGCCACGCTCACGCCGGGCCTTAACTTCCTCATTCCATTTGTGGACAGGGTCGCCTACAAGCACAGCCTGAAAGAGATCCCGCTCGACGTGCCCAGCCAGGTTTGCATCACGCGAGACAACACACAGCTGCAGGTGGACGGCATTCTCTACTTCCAGGTCACCGATCCCATGCGTGCGAGCTACGGCTCGTCCAACTACATCGTTGCCGTCACGCAGCTGGCGCAGACGTCACTTCGCAGCGTGATCGGCAAACTCGAGCTGGACAAGACGTTCGAAGAGCGCGACATCATCAACGCGCAAGTCGTGCAGGCCATCGACGAGGCAGCGCTGAACTGGGGTGTGAAGGTGCTGCGCTATGAAATCAAGGACCTGACGCCGCCCAAGGAAATCCTGCACGCCATGCAGGCCCAGATCACCGCCGAGCGGGAGAAGCGTGCACTGATCGCCGCTTCCGAAGGCCGCCGACAGGAGCAGATCAATATCGCCACGGGCGAGCGCGAGGCCTTTATCGCGCGCTCCGAAGGCGAGAAGCAGGCGGCGATCAACTCGGCGCAAGGCGAAGCCGCCGCCATCACTGCCGTTGCCGACGCAACGGCCATGGCCATCGAGCGCATCGCAGTCGCCATCCGCAGCCCCGGCGGCGAGCAGGCCGTGCAGCTCAAAGTCGCTGAACGCGCTGTCGACGCCTACAGCAAGGTCGCATCCGACGCGACCACCACGCTCATCGTGCCAAGCAACATGACCGAGGTTTCAGCGCTCATCGGCTCCGCGATGAAGATGGTGCAAGGCACGCGCACCGCGCCCTGACTTGTACGCACCCGAGCGCGGCTCCGGTAGACGGCAACGCCTTCGTGTACCGCGCGGCGGAGCTTACTTGACCAGCAGGACCGGAATGTCTGAATCCTGGACAACCCGCTGCGCGACACTTCCCATGACCACCCGTCCGAGCACGCCATGTCCGTGCGTGCCCATGACAATCAGGTGTGCTTTCTCGCGCGTGGCTGCGGCCAGCACCTCTTTTGTCGGCTGGCCCACCACGGTGACGGCGCGGAAGTTCAGCTTGTGGCGCTTGAGAAACTTGTCGATCGGGTCGAGCACCTTGCGCGCTTCGTCGCGGTAGTACTCCCTGATGGCGGTTCCGCTCAGCATGCCCTGCACCCGCAGGGGCACCGGCGACTGGACGTTGAGCACGATAAGCTCGTCACCCGGTCCGCAAAAGCTCTCATTCGTGACGACAAATGCGAGGGCTTTCTTGGTGTATTTGCTGCCGTCGGCGGCAAGCAGGATCTTCATGCGTTCTCCTTAGGTCGTTGACAAGCGAGATTATCAATGTCGCGCGACCTTGAAGATGGGCTCGTCATGCAGAATCCGTCCTTGCTTGCACAGACCACCAGGGGAGTTATGGCACTGAGATTGCTGCATTCGGCAGACTGGCAGATCGGGAGAATTTACGCGCAGTTCGAGCCGGACGATGCGGCCGCCTTGTTCGAGGCCCGGTTTGTCGCGGTCGAGCGACTGGCTGCACTGGCAGTCGAGCACAAGGTCGATGCCGTCCTGGTCGCCGGAGACGTGTTCGACGCACAGACCGTGTCGGAAAAAACAATCCGCCGCCTCTTCAACGCGATGAGGGGCTACCCCGGTGCCTGGGTCATGCTGCCCGGCAACCATGATGCAGCGTTGGCCGAGTCGGTCTGGACCCGGGCGCATCGGCTGGGCGTCATCGCGCCCAACGTCGTCACCTGCCTGGCGCCCGGCGTGCGAATCGTGGAGCAGATGGCGGTGCTGCCAGCGCCGCTGGTGCAGCGCCACACCTATGGCGACCTGACGGAATGGTTTTCGTCAGCCGCCACGCCCGACGGACTTTTTCGTATCGGGCTTGCGCACGGTTGCGTGCAAGGCGTGCTGCCCGATGGCCTTGATTCGGCCAACCCGATCGCCGCTGATCGGGCGGCCGCCGCGGGCTTGGACTTCCTGGCGCTGGGCGACTGGCACGGCAGCAAATGCATCGATGAACGCACCTGGTATGCCGGCACGCCCGAGGCCGACCGTTTCAAGGCCAACGACTCGGGCCAGGCGCTCCTCATTGACATTGCCGCGCCGGGTGCCGTGCCTCGGGTCCAGGCATTGCAGACCGGCCGCTATCGCTGGCAACAAATGGAGACGCGGCTGGCTGTGCCCAGCGACCTCGACGAAGCCCTGCAGGCGCTGGCAGCAACCGGGCCTGACGACGTGCTGCAGCTGCGTGTCTCGGGCGTGTGCGACCTCCCTGGCCAAAGGCGTCTCCAGCAAGGCGTGGAAGCTGCTCGCGCGCGCCTGAGGGCGCTGGTGTATGAATCGCAGTCCCTGCGGCTGGAGCCGACTGCTGATGACATCGCCTCGCTGCAAGCGGACGGTTACGTGGGCGAAGCCCTGCAACAGCTGCGCATCGAACAGCAAGGGCCGCAGGCGGAGCGCGCCGGTGACGCGCTCGTGATACTGGCGCACATGCTTGATGAATTGGGCAGTCAACAAGCGACTAGAAGTACGCAGGCCCGGCTATGAAAATCAGACGTCTTCGCATCGAACAGTTCAAGCGCTTTCGCGAACCACTGGAGATCGGCGAATTCACCAATGGCCTGAACCTTTTTGCAGCGCCCAATGAAGCGGGCAAGTCCACGGTGGCCGAGGCCATTCGCGCGGCGTTCTTTGAACGGCACCGCTCGGCCAGCGTGGAGCATCTTCGCCCTTGGGGCGATTCGGCGGCGACGCCCATGGTCGAGGTCGAGTTCGACATGGGGCACAAGCGCCACCAACTCACCAAGGTGTTTCTGGGCAAAAAGCGCTGTGACCTGACGATCGACGGACATGCGCCGATGGACGGCGTCGCCGCCGAAGACCATCTTGCCGCGCTGCTCGGTTTCAAGTTTCCAGGCAAGGGGGCGAGCGCACCGGAGCACATGGGCATTCCCGGGCTGCTCTGGATTCGGCAGGGCACCTCGCACGAACTGGCCGACGCGGTGACTTATGCGGCGGATCATTTGCGTCAGGTGCTGGGCGAATCGCTGGGCGATCTCACGTCTTCCACCGGCGACCTGGTGTTGCGGGGCGTCGAAGCCGCGCGTGCCGAGTTGCTGACGCGTTCTGCGGGCAATCCCAAGGGCGAATACGCAGCCGCATTGGAGCGCAGGGCCGAGCTGGCGGAATCGCTCGTCCTACTCAGCGCTGACATCGCGGCCTACCAGGGCAGCGTGGATCGTCTGGCCGCCCTGCGACAGGATCACCATCGCGATGAACAGGAGCGTCCCTGGGCCGGCATTCGCGAACAGCTCCAGCTTGCGCAGCAAAGGCTTGAAGCAGCCCAGGGGCTGGAAGGACGCCAGCAGGCCGAGCAAACGGCACTGCAGCAGTGGCGCGCGCAAACAGCATCTCACCGCTCGGAGCTCGACGCGTTTGCGCGCGACGATGCGGCCGTGACCATGCGCGGGCAGACAGTGCAACTTCGGGCTGCTACCGAAACCTCCGCCCTGACCGAGGTGCAGTCGTGGGCGCGCCGTCACCATGAGGCTGTCAACGCCGAGGCGCAAGCGCGTCACATGCTGGATCGGGTGCGCCGACGGGCAACCCGCACCGAGACAGCGCGCGCCGCAAGTGAGCTGGAATCAACTCTCGCAGCCATGACCGCGTCGCTCAGCCGTGCGCGCGAGGAACACACGCGCATGACGCGCCTGCAGGCGCAGGCACAGGCGATGTCCGTGCCCGCATCAGAATTGAAAAAACTCAGGCAACTCTCGGAATCGATTCGCGATGTCGGGATTCGCCTGGATGCCGCCGCCACCCTGCTGGCGTTCGACCTGCTTGACGGTCAGTCAATGCGCGTCGCAGATGAAATGGTGCAGGGGCAGACCCGCCGCACCGTGATCGGTCGCACCGAAATCCAGATTGAAGGCATCGGCCGGATCACCGTGCAGCCCGGAGGCGCCGACATATCCGCGCTGACCGCACAGCGCGACAGCCTTTCGAGCGAAATGACCGCCCTGCTGCAGAAACTGGCCGTTTCCAATCTGGCCGACGCCGAAGAGCGTGCGCGTCTTTCCGCGCAGCGGCAACAGGAAGCAAGAGCCAGTCAACAAGTGCTGGAGGCGCTCGCCCCGACAGGCGTGGACGCGCTCGAAGCGGATCTGGCGTTGCGAACCGTGCGCGCGCAGGAGCTTCATGCGGCCCTGGCTGCCCTGCCCCCGTCCATCGAAGGTGATAACAGCCTGCCGGAGCTCGCAGCGGTTCAGGCACAGGCCGAACGCGCGGCAGCCGCGCTCGCGAGTGCCGCATCATCGCTCAACCAGGCCCGCGTCGCCTTCGGCAAAGCCGAGAGCGACCACGCCACGTCCCGGCAGGAACTGGACGCGGCCTTGGCCACCGTGAGAGACGCTCAACGCGCGCAACGCGTCGCCGCCGCGCAGCAGGCGTTGAGCGATGCACTGATCCGGGAAGCCACGGCCCAGCAACGGCTGGATGCCACCTCCGCCGAACTCAGGAGCGTGAACCTGGCACTGCTGCGGCAGGACGTGGATCGGTACGCCCGCAGTGCGCAGCAGCTGGAAGAAGCGCACGAGCGGCGCCGCCAGGAGATCACTCGCCTGGAAGTCGAACTTGAAACCAGGGGCGCGCTGGGCCTGGAAGAACATCACGCCGAGCGGCAACGCGAGCTGGAAGCCGTTACCCGGCGCTCCGACGAACTTGCCCGTCGCGCACAGGCGCTCGACCATCTGCTGGGCCTGCTGCTGGAGAAGCGTTCAGAACTCGCCCGCCGCCTGCGCGCGCCGCTGCAAAAGCATCTGGACCACTACCTGGGCATCCTGTTTCCCGGAGCGCGCATCGACGTGGCCGATGATCTGTCGCCTGGCGTGATCACCCGAAGCGGCCCACGCGGGCAGGAAGCAGGCCGTTTCGAGCAGCTGAGTGTGGGGACGCGTGAGCAGATGGGCATCGTTGCCCGCCTGGCGTACGCCGATCTGCTGCAGGAAGCCGGCAGGCCCACCCTGCTGATCCTGGACGACGCGCTGGTGAACAGCGACGAAGGTCGGCTGGGGCAGATGAAGCGCGTGCTCTACGATGCCGCCGAACGCCATCAGGTGCTGATCTTCACCTGCCATCCGGCGGCGTGGCGCGACCTGGGCGTGGTGGCCAGGGGAATCTGAAACCGGCCCTGGCCGTTGCGCAAGGCAAGGCAGGGCCGGGTGGGTTCGACTTCAATAAAAGCTGAAGTTGTCCGCGTGGAAGTCCTGGATATCGTTGGCTCCGATCAAGGTGATCTCGGCTACCAGCGCGACTTCTGTATCCTGCACCGTTGCGTCGGCATCATTCTGGACGTACCAGACGTAAACCGCTTGCGAGTTCTCCGCGCCCGCAACGATGATGGCTTTCTCATTGGCAGCCAGCTTGATGTCGTCGCCTCCATTGAGGATGATCGCGATATCGATTTCCGAGTCAACGTCGCCGATCTCTCCGGAAAGAGCGTCATAAATCACAAGGAGGCCGGCTATCGGGGTATTGTCGCCTGTCTCGGCCGAGAATACATCCACGTCGCCATCGAATTCGTCATCCGCCGGCGTGCTATCAATGCCTCCTTCCGCCGTAGAAGCGACGAAGACCGCGTTGAAAGACATCTCATCACCGTTTGCACCCGGCTCGAAATTGGTGATGACGTCCCTGCCATTGCCAGCAGCGGTGGCTTCGAAAAGAATGGTGTCATTACCATCCTCTCCGTCGATGGTGTCGTTGCCGTTTCCGCCGATGAGGGTGTCGTTAAGTTCTCCACCCAACAGGCTATCGTTGCCCTCACCGCCGAGGAGTGTGTCGGTCTGCTTACCGCCCCGGATAATGTCGTTACCGCCTCTGCCATTTATATAGTCCTGGCCGTTGTTGCCTCCGATTTCGTTCGCCCCAGACCCTCCGTAAATTGTGTCGCCATTAGGCCCGCCTTCGTAATCGTCTTCCGCTGCCAGGAACACGCCGTCCAGGTCGACAACGGCCAAGCTCACCTGCAACGTTGTCCGCGCGATTCCATCGTCGGCAAACACAAAGAAGCTGTAGCTTTCCGTAGTGTCGAAATTAGGATCCTCGATGAGCGTCACCGCACCGGTGCTCGAGTTAATCGTGAACTTATCCTCGTCAGCGTCGTCGCCCAAACCGTAGGTCACGACCGCGCCGTCGTCCGGGTCACTGGCAGTGACCGTATACACAATCTGAACGGCGCCGCTCCTTTCATCGAGTGGAGTGGCGGTACTGCTCGACGTGATCGTGGGCGCTTCGTTGATGTCGTTTATCGCTAACGTCACCGCTTGCTGAGCAGGTATGGTTACACCGTCGCTAGCAATCACCGTGAAACTGTAGCTGCTTTGGTTTTCGTGGTCCGGGTTATCCAGCAGACGCACTGCTCCGGTCGCCGAACCAATGCTAAAGAACTCCGCGTCGGTGCCGCCCAGGCTGAAGGTGATGCCCGCGCCGACGACGTCCGGATCATAGGCAATGGCGGTATATACCAACTGATCTCCGCCTGTGTTCTCGTCAATCGCTGCGGCCGTGCCGCCGGACGTGATGTTGGGCGAGGAGTCGTTCAGATCGTTCACGGCCAGCGTCACCGCTTGCTCGTCAGGCATGGTCACTCCATCGCTGGCGATCACACTGAAGCTGTAGCCGCTCTTATCTTCGTGATCTGCGTCAGCCAGCAGCCGGACTTCGCCGGTCTCATCGTCAATGCTGAAAAAATCCGCATCCTCCCCACCCAGGCTGAAGCTGATGCCCGCGCTGATGTCGTCGTCAGTGTCAGTGGCCGTGGCGGTGTACACCACTTGGTCTTCGCCGGTGTTTTCGTCGATCGCATTGGCCGTGCCGTCCGAGGTGATCGTGGGCGAAGCATCGTCAATGTCGTTGACCGCCAGCGTCACCGCCTGTTCATCGGGCGTGTTCACGCCATCGCTGGCGATCACGCTGAAGCTGTAGTTTGCCCTTGTCTCATGGTCGGCATTGGCCAGCAGCGTGACCGCGCCCGTGCCCGAATTGATGCTGAAGAATGCCGCGTCGGCGCCGCCCAGGCTGAAGCTGATGCCCGCACTGACGTCGCCCGAGTCACTGGCCGTGGCCGTGTAAACCACACCGGCCGTGTTTTCATTGATTGCAGTGGCCGTGGCGCCGGAGGTGATGGTGGGCGAAGACTCGTCGCGATTGATGATCGAGAGAGTCACAGCCTGCCCGCCGGTGTTGCCGGCTGCATCGGTGGCCAACACCATGAAGCTGTAACTGGACTTCGCCTCGAAATTAGGGTTGGGCGTCAGCCGGACGACACCCGTGGTGCCATCAATGGTGAAGCTGGCGGCATCGCCTGATGCAGCCAGGCTGTAGCTTGTCTGCCCTGCGACGACGTCCAGGTCAACCGAAGTGGTCTGGTAAACCACCTGATCAGCCCCCGAGTTCTCGTGGATCGAGCTCGAAGCGGCCGAGGTGATCGATGGCGCGGTGTCGTCCACGTTGTCGATCGCAAGCATGTATTGA
Organism: Pseudomonadota bacterium; assembly: GCA_040386635.1. Taxonomy (GTDB): domain Bacteria; phylum Pseudomonadota; class Gammaproteobacteria; order Burkholderiales; family Burkholderiaceae_C; genus Ramlibacter. The sequence goes on along the minus strand of JAZKFD010000232.1, from coordinate 4,351 downwards.
GCTGCAACCGGCGTGCTGTCGGGCAAGTCCGGGTCCTGCACCGTGACATCGACGGCCAGACTTTGCTGGGATTCGAAATCCAGTGCGGCGCCGGCCTTCAGATACAGCGCATCGCCGTCCACCTCGAAGGCGTCGGCATCGGCGCCGCTGAGCGTGATGACATTGGTGCCGAGGCCATCATCGGACACCACGATGTCCGCCACCTTGATGCGTTCGGCGGTGGATGTGTTTTCCGCCAGGCTGAAAAGCGCGTTGTCGAGGTCCACATCGGAGGGAGGCAGATTAGGCAGTCCACCTCCTCCGCCGCCGCCCCCGCCCGGCACGACCGGAATGCCAGGCAGCAGGTCACCGGTGAGCGGCGCCTTGGCGATCTGTGCCTGCAGGCTGCCCCCAGTAAAGGCCAGGACGGCATCGGTGCCAGGCTTGCCGTGGACAATGTTGTCGATCAGACCCTGAACTACTCCTCCTTGCGTAACGCCCGTCACCTGTGCCAGGTCGGCGATGTTCTCGGCGTCCGCGGCCGCCTGGTTGGAGGCGCCGATGATCTGCGCCAGCTGATTGATCGGGGTTGCCCAAATCGACAAGGGGGGCGCGCCCGAAATCTCTTCCAGGGCGCTCTCAATGATCCCTGTGATCACATCGACATCGGTGAGGTCGAGCGATCCGCCAGCGGCAACGGCCCTGGCCAATGCATGGGTCGCGAAATTGGCGGACTCGGTGAGATTCAGGTTGGTCACCAGGTCGATGCACACACTGAACTGGCTCAGAAAATTGGCAACCTGGATCGACGCCGTCAACACCTCGTGAGCGGTCGGCTCGTCGATGTCGTAGGCAAACTGGTAGATCGGGTCGTAGTTCAGCAGGTTCAGGCCTGAAGGCAGGCCCAGCGCCTCCACAACCAGCGTCGAGCCGGCCTGTGCGCTGGCGACAGCGCCAATCGCGTACAAGCCCTGGACCAGCGACGTCAAAGGGTTGATCACCGTGGCGCCGGCCGGCGCCGTCATCACGCCGTCAAAGCCGATGCCGTCGCTGATGAGGTCGTTGCCGCCAAATGCAACCCAGGTCCCTGTCTGGGCGCTCGCAGAAATGTTGGCGTAGCCCGCCAGGTCGCTGGTGGAGGTCGATTCGCCCGGGTCTTTGCGGGCATCGCCATCGGCATCGACGAAGACCGTCGCGCCTGCCAGATGCCCGTCGGACACGGCAGCCTTCATGCCACCTTCATTGAGCCCGTCGATCAGCGCCTGCATGCTGTCGGCGGCCTGGACGATCGTTGCCGGGTCATGCGTCACGCCTTCGAGCAGGTTGCCCACTGCCGCCCACAGCGCAGACCCGGAATACAAGCCGCCCTTGCCCTGCGAGACCAGCGCATCCGTGAGAACTTGCGCGGCCCCGGCGCGGTTGGTGAGCGTGTCGCCGATCCAGCCGGTGAGCGCAAGAATCTCGTTCACCCCCTCGCTCCAGCTCTTTTCGCCAGCAAGGATCGGAGCTGCGAGCGCGGTCGCCTGCTCCATCGAGATGTCGTAATCGAGTCCCTGCTGAGCCATCTTGATAATGAGAGCAGACGCCCCGATTGAAGACGCCCGCTCGGCCAGGAACGTGTCGAGCTGTTCGTTCAGACCATCCCAGTTTCCAGCGGCCATGACCTGCTGCGCCAGCGCAGGCGCGAGCACCGTGTCTGCCGCTATGCCGCCGCAAAGGACGAACAGCTTTTGTAGCGTGGGGTAAACCGTGGGGAGCGTGAGATCGGCCATATAAACATCTCCTTGCAAAGGACGTCGTTTGACACTTACTGTTACAAATTACAGCACGAGCTTACGAACAATTTCCACTGACGTCAATCAGTTGCAAATTAATGTTTTGACTTGGGAAAGCCGGTCAGACCCAAAGATTTGTCTCTCACTTCAGGCGTTCAAGAGCCCAAGAAGTGCGCTCTCATCCATTGGCTTTACAAAGAAGCGATCGAAGCCAGCTGCCAGTGCCCGCTCGCGGTCGATCTCTTGTCCATAGCCGCTCACTGCGACCAGGCGGGACGCTTCGAGCCCCGGCGCTTCGCGAAGCATCTGTGCGAGGCGGATGCCGTCGATGTGGGGCAGTCCGATGTCAAGAAGGCAAAGATCGGGGCGCACTTCCTGCGCGCACTGCAGGGCGCCGCGGGGATCGTGCAATACATGCACTGCATGGCCCATCGCCTCGATCAGCATGGCCAGGGTCTGCGCGGCGTCAACGTTGTCATCGACCACCAGAACGGTGAGGCGCCTGACCTCGCTGTTAGCAGTCTGTACCGCCGTGCCCTGCTCTTCCTGCGGCAAAACCGTGAGCGGCAGGCAAATTTCAAAGCGGCTGCCCAGGCCCACACCTGAACTTCGGGCGGTGACCGTGCCGCCATGCATATCGATGAGGCTTCTCACTAGGGCGAGACCGATACCGAGGCCCCCCTGTGAGCGGTCGAGCGTGCGCTCGGCCTGCGAGAACAGTTCAAAAGCGCTCGTGATCATTTCAGCGGTCATGCCAACGCCGTCGTCCTCAACCACGACCTTCACCTGTCCGTCGTCAACATCCATCGCAAGGGTGATGTGACCGCCTTCTGGCGTGAACTTGGCAGCGTTGTTGAGCACATTGCCCACCACCTGCACCAGGCGGTTGTGATCGCCAAGGACGAAAGCCTGCGACGGTGACGACTGCACCAATACCCGATGCTGGCGCTGCTCGATCAGGGGCCGCGCCTGTTCCAGCGCATCAGACACCACGCGCTTGACATCCACGATCTTCATTTCAAGGCGCACCAGGCCGCGCGTGACGCGGGATACATCGAGCAGGTCGTCAACGAGCCGTGTCATGTGCTTCACCTGACGCGCGATGATGTCGCTGGCGCGCAAGGTCTTGGCTTCATCGCCTCTTGCCAGCTTCAGGAGTGAAGCCGCAGCCCCGATGGGCGCCAGAGGGTTGCGAAGCTCGTGCGCCAGCATGGCCAGGAATTCGTCTTTGCGCCTGTCGGCCAGACGCAAAGCGTCCTCGGCGGCCTTGCGGGCCGTGATGTCAACGACCACCGCGAGCACGGTGACGCGCTTTTCCGCATCGGTCACGCCGGGAAGCGCGATTCGGCTGACGGTGTTGTTCACCCAGATGGTCGTTCCGTCCGGGCGACGGTAGCGCTTCTCGACCTGAAACGCTGCCCCCGTTTCGACGACTTTGCTAAATAGCGCCAGATTGCCGGGTAAATCTGCCTCGTGGGTGATGTCCTGCATCCGCAACTGAAGCAGCTCGGTCGCCTCGCGGCCGACCATCTCGCAGTAGCGCTGGTTGACGCGCAATATCTGGCCGGTGAGATCGACTTCGCACATGCCGGCAGCCGTCTGCTCGAAGGTGGCCCTGAGATGCGTGTTGCTTTCCGCCAGTGCCTGCCGATTGCGCCGGCGTTCGGTCACGTCGATGTCAACGCCTCGCATGACAGCAGGCAGACCATCGGGCCCCGCCTCGACCTCAGCGATCGAGGCGATCCAGCGTTCTCTACCGTCGAAACCGACAACGCGGAACTCGATGTCGAACGCGCCGACCTTGGACGTGATCTGCGCCATGAGTTGGGAGAGCCCTTCACGCTCCCGTTCGGGTACGCATTCCATCACCAGATCCATGCTCGGCTCGCAGCTGAAAGGCTCCAGACCCAGCAGCGGATAAATGCCGTCTGACCACTCCAGCCGGTTGCTGCGCATATCCCATTCGAACGTGCCGAGCTTTGCGGCCACCTGCGCCCGTTGCAGCCGCTCGTTGGCCGCTCGCAGGGCATCCTCGGCTTCCCTGCGCTCTGTGATATCGATAACCGAGCCGATATAGCCGCCATACGTGCCGTCCTCGCTGAAGCGCGGCTCGGCGAAATCCATCACCCAGCGATAGGCGCCATCGTGTCGTCGCAGCCGATACTCCATGTGGAAATTGGCCTTGGCCTGGCTGGCTGCAAGAAAGGTGGTCTTGGCGGCAAGCCGATCGGCCTCATGCACCGCATTCGTCCAGCCAATGCCCTCCCCTTCGCCGATGGCCTGCCCAGTGAAGGCGTACCATTTTTTATTGAGAGCGATGCAATGACCCCTCGCATCAGTGAGCCACATGATCACCGCCGCGTGATCCGCAAAGGCGCGAAAGTCATTGGCGGCCGTGTCGGAGATAGGAGGTGCGGTCAAGGAGTTCAATCCTGAGAAAAGAGCTTGCCGATGCTAGCAGGGCAGAAAACAAAAAAGCCCCATGGATAGGGGCTTTTCAGAGGGATTGGCAGTCTGGAACGGACTGCCGAAACACATTCGCGGCGGAGAGGGCGGGATTCGAACCCGCGGAGGGCTATTAACCCTCACACGCTTTC
>JAZKFD010000231.1:0-8984 GCA_040386635.1 Pseudomonadota bacterium | reverse complement strand
ACGACCCCATCAACGACTTCATCCCGCTCTCCACCATCGCGGTGTCGGGCCTGGTCCTGGTGGTGGCGCCCAACAGCCCCTACCGCAACATCGCCGAGTTCCTGGCGGCCGCGCGGGCACGCGAACGCGAGCTGAGCTTCGGTTCGGGCAGCTCCTCTACCCGTATTGCCGCCGAGATGCTGAAGAAGCGCACCGAAGGCAAGATGCTGCACATCCCCTACAAGGGCACACCGCAGGCGCTGACCGACCTGATGGGCGGCCAGGTGGACTTCATGACCTGCGACGTGAACCCCGCCACACCCCTCGTGAACGGTGGCAAGCTGCGCGCACTGGCCGTGACATCGGCCAAGCGCGACCCACTGTTCCCCGACGTGCCCACGCTGGCCGAAAGCGGCCTGGCGGGTTACGAACTCACCTCCTGGGCTGGCGCCTTCGTGCCCGCCAAAACGCCTGCGCCCATCGTGCTCCGGTTGCACAAACTCGTGGTGGACGCCGTGCAGAGCGAGGCCATGAAGGCCCAGGCGGCAAAGACCGGGTCCATCGCCTACCCGTCGGCCAGCTCCGCCGAGTTCCTGGCCTTCGTGAAGAGCGAAACCACCAAGTGGCAGAAGATCGTCACGGACGCCGGCATCGAGCCGGAGTGAGGTTCCTGGCAGGTTGGATGGGGCGCTGAACTACACCCTGTCATTCCCGAACGCCATCCGCAGTGAGGGTGCCGCACACCATGGCTTTTGGCAGGGCGGAGCGGTACGGAGGTGCCCGCTCGGGGCCTAGATGTCCAGCACCAGCGTTTCGCTGCGGGCCCGGGAAACGCACACCATCATGGTTCGACCTGCTTCCTTTTCCTCGTCGGACAGGACGTAGTCGCGGTGGTCCGGAATACCTTCGACCACGTGGGTCTCGCAGGTGCGGCACATGCCCTCGCGGCACGAGCATGGCACGTCGTACCCGTTCTCCTCGAGGACTTCGAGAATGGACTTGCTTTCAGGCACGACCAGCAGCTTGCCGCTGCGTTTCAGCTTCACCCTGAACTCGGTGGCGGCAGCCGGATTGGCGGCCGTCAAGGCCGGCGGCGAGAACCACTCGAAGTACGCAGGGCTATCTGGCTGGCCCTTCGAGAATGCTTCTACCGCGTGCATCACCGGCGTTGGTCCGCAGCAGTAAATCGGCACACCCGGCCGGACCGCGAACGACGCTCCGGCGAAGTCGAACAACGCGCCTGCCTCGTCGTCGAAGTGAAAGCGCACGCGGTCTTCGCCGAGTGCCCGCAATTCGTCCTGAAATGCCGCGTGCGTGCGGGTTCGCGCCAGATACAGCAGCTTCCAGTCCCAGCCCTGGCTCTCGCAATGACGGACCATCGACAAGATGGGCGTGATGCCGATGCCGCCCGCCACGAACTGGAAGGCCCTGTGCTCGACCCGCAGCGCGAAGTTGTTGCGTGGCTCGCTGATGTCGATCAGGCCACCCTCTTTCAAGTCGGCATGCACGCAGGACGAACCGCCCCGGCTCGCCATCGCCTTCGAGACGGCGATCTCGTAGCGGCCCACCTCCCGGCAGTCATTGAGCAGCGAGTACTGGCGCGTCAGCCCATTGGGCAGAAACACGTCGACATGCGCGCCGGGTGTGAACACTGGCAGGCTGTGGCCATCGGGACGGCGCAACGTCAGCCTGACGACGTCCTTGGCCGCCTCCCAGCGTTCGGCAATCAGGACACGTATCTTTTCCATGACGACGGTGCCTCAGGCCGCGACAGCCTCTTCCTTGATCCGCTTCTCGATCAGCCAGCGCAGGTGTGACAGTGGTGCATCGGCCGCGATGGCCTTGAGCTTGAAGGACGGGTCCGCGTCGAGCACCTTCTGCTGTGTCTCGATCATGACCTTGTCCTCGTGGAAACCCTCCAGGATGCTGTCGTGCAGCGAATGCGCAATGCGCTCGGTATCCTTGGTCTGGTTGTGCATGTACACCCAGAAGAAGTGCGTGCTGCCGTCCGTCTCCGGCGTCATCGCCTGGAAGTTGCGGAATTCGAGTACGCCGTCCCGGTTGCCTTCCCGGATGCCTGTGCCGGCCGGCGAAAAGCCGGACTCCAGGAAGAAGTAGCCTGGCACCTTCATCTGCGAGGTGTTCCAGCGATCCACCTTGGTCACTTTTCGCTCGATCTTCTTCACGAAGGGCGGCAGGTCGGTATTCATGTGCCACTTGGTCAGCCGGAAGCCGTCGTCCAGTCGCTCCATCGGAACTTGTTCGCTTTCGTACGCGTATTTTTCGGAACCACCGAGCGTGTTGGTATGGACGTAGGCGATGTGATTCAGGTCGGCCAGGTTGTCGGCGATCAGCAGGTAGTTGGCGTCGTAGTGCAGATAGTCCGGAATGCCGTGCCATTCAGGGTTCTTCAGGTAGGGAAATTCGGGGATGGTCGACTCATCGGCCAACGCCGGATCGCCCATCCAGATCCAGACCAGGCGTCCGCCGTCCACCACGCGATAACTCTTTACCTTCATGCTCGGCGGTATCCGCTCCTGCCCCGGTATCTGGATACAGGCACCCGTGCCGTCGAACAGCAGCCCGTGGTACATGCAGCGCACGCAGTTGCCCTCGAGCCTGCCCAGCGATAGCGGCGCGCCCCGATGGCAGCACCGGTCCTCGATCGCCACCACGTTGTCATCGTGGCCGCGGTACAGCAAGACCTTTTCATTGAGCAGCGTGCGGCCCACCAGGGCGTTGTCTTTCAGTTCGTGGCTCCAGGCCGCCACATACCAGCAATTTTTCATGAACATGGTGTCGTCTCCAGAATGGGTAGATGTCAGAGGGTCTTGTGAATTTCAGAGGGTCATCACGCCGATCGTGCAGCCGCAAGAAAAGGCGGGAATGGGTTCGTAGCACCAGATCTCGCCGGTCGATCCGGCGGCGGCGCCGGCCGCGGCGATGAAGGTGCGGATCTCGTAGCCGCCCTGCCCGCCTTGGGCATAGGTTTCGTCGTCGGTGTAGTCGAGCAGTGCGCTGCGGTCGTTGCGCTTCCAGCGCTCAAGAAATTCCTTGTCCCACGCTTCGTTGATCGCGCCGGAATCGGGCGTGCATGGCCAATGCGAAATGCCGCCGGTGCCGATCACCGCGATGCGTTCCGGCATCTTGTCCGCGGCGTGGCGCAGGGCCTGGCCGAACGCGTACACGCGATGCAACGGCGCCATGGGTGGCGCCTGGCAATTGATGTTCACCGGGATCACCGGCAGGTCGTAGTCCGGCGTCAGGTGGTGCAGCGGCACCATGATGCCGTGGTCGAACTTCCATTCCTCGCAGTAGCTCACGTCCACCTCCTGCATCACGGCATCGAGCAGCTTGCGCGATATGGCGGGGCTGCCAGGGACGTTGCGGCGGGGGATTCGCAGCCAGTCCGGATCCTCGATCGGGCCCACGTAGTGCTGCGCCATGCCGATCGCGAACGACGGCATGTTGTTCATGAAGAAATTGGCGAAATGTTCTGCCGCGATAACGACCAGCGCATCCGGCCGCGCCTCCCGCAAGGCGGTGCGCATGCGTGCATACCCCGCCTCGAGGCGCGCGTACTGGGTTGGATCGGCGCGCTCGGTGCGGGCAGTGATGCCTGGACCATGGCTGCATACGCCAGCGAACACCAGGCTCATCGCAGTGCTCCCTTCGCCGCGTACAGGCCTTCACGTACCGGCCCGTGGACCCGCAGGCCGTCCTTCATCGCGGCCAGGTAGGCGTTCCACTCGTAGCCGCAGGACGCGGCGAAGTGCATCAGCAACTGGCCATTGACGCCCAGCACATACAGCAGGCCGACATCGGGCGCGCTGAACGCAGCGGCTTCTTCGGTGGTCATTTCGTACGCGCTGGCGAACCCTTTGGCATCGGCCTTGTACCGGGCCATCTCCGCTTCGTCGCGATTGATCTCATAGATGGCCTTCTGCAACGCATAGAGACTCATGGGGCCTCCGCAAGCGCATGGGCGAACGACGGAGGCAGCGCATACGCGCGCACGGCCCGCTCTCGCGCCAGAACCTTGCGAACTGCCGGGCGCGCCAGGACACGTTCTGCCAGCGCTGCGTAGCGAGGGCGTTCCGGCAGTGCCGCCTGAATCCGCTCATCGAAACTCCAGGTATAGAACACGAACAGGTATGCGTCGACCACGGAGAATCGGCCGCCAACTGCATAGTCCGCCGCGCCGAGCCGGGACTCGACTTCCAGCAGGATCTTCGCCAGCTTCTTTGTCGCGTGCTCACGCACCGCGGCCATCGCGTCCGGTGCGTCGCCCGCATAGGCCTGCGACCTGAAGATCGAGCGGTAGGTCACGTGCATGGTGCCGGAGATCCAGTTCATCCACTCGTGCGCCCGGGCGCGGGCCAGCGTTCCGGGCCGTGGGATCAGATCGCTTTCGGGTGCGAGGTCGGCGATGTAGGCAAGGATGGCGTGCGACTCGGTCAGCACTGCGTCGCCCACGGCAAGTGCCGGCACCGCGCCACTCGGGTTGATCTGCAGGTACGCGGAACGCGTGTTCTCCTGCGCCCGAATGTCGATGGACACGGCCTCATAAGGTAGCCGCGACTCCTCGAGCGCGATGTGCGAGGCCAGCGAGCACGCCTTCGGACTGAAGTACAGCGTGAGCTTTGGAGGAAATGCCAGTGACGTCGGATGTTGCATGCGTTCGAGAATAGGCGCGTACCTCGCGCGCCTTGTCATCAAGGCCTGATGACACGAGCCGTCGATTCCCTGGCGCAGACAGGGCGCGATATCGCCTTCTGGCGGCTACCGCGGCTTTCCGTCGATCTGCCCCCATGGGTCAGCAGTTCATGCAGTTCGCGCACCGATCCAACGCCGAACTTCGCGTACGCACGCCGGCTGTAGGTAATGACCGTGTTGACGCTCAGGCCCAGCTCGGTGCCGATATGGGCCAGCGTGCGGCCGCTCAGCAAGTTGGAGCAAACGTCGATCTCGCGCGCTGACAGGGGCGCACCGGCGTTGTGGTCCAGCGACTCGCGCCAGTGCGCCAATGGAACATCGCGCGGCAACGTGAGTTTGGCGTGGACTTCCACGAAAGACAGCAACAACGCCGCGCCCGTGGTGAGCGCGTCCAGCTCAGCTTGCGTGAAACGGCCGGTGCTTTCGTCTCGGTAGCAGTGCAGCAGCGCCGCTGCTCCGTCGGCATGCTGCCTGGACATGGTGAGGCGATCTTCAATGCCCGTGTGTTCGTAACACGCGCTGCGGTATTTCGGGTTGACCACTTCATCGCGCGTTCGGTACTTCAGGCGCACCGGCGGGACGCACCCTGCTTTCACCACGGGCGGCACGTCGCAGGCGAGGTCGTGCAGGTGCATGCCGTCCATGTAGCGCAGCGCGGCACGCGCGCCGTTCGCATGTGCGACCTGGCTCGCCGTGCCGAGCAGACGCAGTTCAGTGTGTTGCAGACGCATCAACAAGGCGCAGTGATCGACCCTGGCAAAGTGATTCAGCACTTCCAGCGTGGCGCGCGAACAGGTGGGCTCGCCGAGCGATCGCGCGAGTGATTCGATGCACTCGGCGGGCACCCGCGCATCGGCTCCCCGGCTTTCGGAAATCCAGCTTTCCATGACGGTGGCCTTCCGCTGTGGCCCGCTACACGATCCGGTCGGCGGGGACCCCGCGCATGGGCACGATCATTCCGACGTGATGCTCCGTTCCATCGCCACTTTTTTCCACTTCACCAGCTCCGAACGCACGAACTGGTCCATGGATTCAGGAGTTCCCCCCGTAGGGGTGACATACAGATCCTGGAAGCGCTCTCGCAACGTAGCGGATTGGAGTACCGCATTGATTTCACGATTCAAGACAGTGACGATGGGCGCCGGCGTTCCTGCAGGGGCGGCGATCGCGCTCCAGCTGAGCGCCTCGTACCCCGGCAGCGTTTCGCCCACCGTCGGCGCTTTTGGCAATCCTGGCAATCGTTCCTGGGAGGTCACCGCGAGCGGAATCAGTTGACCTGATTTGATGAAGCGGATGCCGGACGACAGGCCGTCGATCACGATGTCCACATGGCCCGCGATCGCGTCGGTGAGCGGAGCATTGCCGCCTTTGTACGCAACATGCCGCATGCCGACCCGCGCCATGCTTTTGAACAGCTCCCCGGCAACGTGGGGCGATGTTCCAACGCCTCCCGTCGCGTAGGCCAGCGCTTCCGGTTCTGCCTTGGCGAGCGCGATGAGCTCACCCAAGGACTTCACCCGCCCCTCGGGCCTTGTCATGAAGACGAGCGGAACCCGCCCCACCAGCGCGACTGGTGCGAAGTCGCGCACCGGGTCAAATCCAAGGCGCTTGTAGATTGCCGGGTTGATTCCGTGGGTTGCAGATTGCGCCCAGAACAGGTTGTAGCCGTCGGGCGCGGCTGTCGCGGCAGCCTCTGCGCCAATGTTGCCTCCGGCGCCGGCACGGTTATCCACGACAACGGCCTGCCCGAGGCGGCGCGAGAGATGGTCTGCAACCAGGCGCGCCAGGATGTCGTTGGGGCCCCCAGCTCCGAAGGGCACCACGAGCCGCAGCGGCTTTGCAGGAAAGGTGTCGGCGCTCCAGGCCGGCGCCTGGGCTGCCAAAGCCATAAGGCCCGCGGCGAGACTTCGACGGCGCTGGGATACGTGGGTCATGCGGGTCTCCTAGGTGGATGCGGCACTTGCTGGCCGCTCGAACGTCACGAATTCTTCGATACCCCCGTGTGTTGCGCAATGCACCGGGTGACATCGGGGTCATGAATCCGATTCATCTGGGGACAATGGCGCTCCGCTCTATGCAAAGATGACGCACGATGGAACACCACAACCGATCACAGGTCAGCATTCAGCAGCTTCGCTGCTTTGAATCGATCTATCGGCTTCGAAGCCTCACCCGTGCTGCGTCGGAACTTGGCCTGACGCAGCCCGCGCTGTCCAAGGCACTGGCATCCCTGCGACTCGAGTTTCGAGATCAGCTCTTTGTTCGAACTTCCTCGCACATGGAAGCAACGACGCAAGCAGACCGCATGATTCAGTCCGTGCGGACGGCATTGCATATCGTCGATATCGATCTGCGTGCTGGCACAAGCTTCGATCCCACAACGGCCCGACGCAGCTTTACGCTCTGTTGTTCCGATCTCGGGACCCTTGTATTGGCGCCTGCCTTGCTAGCCCACTTCCGGGCCACGGCCCCCCATATCCGACTGTGCGTGGTTCCGCCGATTCAAGTTGATATGGCGCTGGGGCTGGCACAAGGAGAAATCGATCTGGTGATAGGGGCGTTCCCCGAGATCAGCAGCGACGTCTACCAACAAGTGCTGTTCAGCGACACGTACTCATGCCTTGTGAGCGCTCAGCACCCGCGCATTCGACGGGCAATCACGTTGGAGCAGTTCGTGGCGGAATACCACGTGGTCGCATCCGCGGTCCGGTCCGGCCATCAGCACAGCACGGTGGAGCGGCGGATCATCGAGTTGTGCGGCGCCGACAGGATTGCGGCCCGAGTCCCCTCTTTCCTGGCTGCACCACCCTTGGTCGAGCGCACGGACTTTTTGCTCACGATGCCCACCGTCAGTGCGAAGCACTTTGTGCGCCCTCGCATTCTTCGATTGGTAGCTTGCCCACTCGATATCCGTCCGCTCGAGGTTCGACAGTATTGGCACCAGCGAACGCATCATGACAGCGCCCACCTCTGGTTGAGGAAGGCTGTCTTTGAATTGTTTGGCCGGTCGAGCCTTCAAAGGTCGCCTTCGACCAGCCCGGATATTCCACGCGTCGCCCCGGCGCTGCCCCAAGGACAGTAGCAGCGCGAATGTGAGGCTAGCGGTACTTGCGCAACTCCAGCCGCCCGATCTGGTTGCGGTGCACCTCGTCCGGGCCGTCGGCGATGCGCAGGAAGCGCGCCACGGCATAGGCATGCGCGATGCCGAAGTCGTTGTTGGTGCCGGCCGCGCCGAAGGACTGCATCACCCAGTCGATCACCTTGCAGGCCATGTTGGGCACCGCCACCTTGATCATCGCGATCTCGGTCTTGGCCACCTTGTTGCCCACGGTGTCCATCTTGTGCGCGGCGTTGAGCGTGAGCAGCCGCGCCTGCTCGATGAGGATGCGCGACTCGGCGATGCGCTCCACCGTCACGCCCTGTTCGGCCACGGGTTTGCCGAAAGCCACGCGCGAGAGGCTGCGCCGGCACATCAGCTCCAGCATGCGTTCGGTGAGGCCGATGAGGCGCATGCAGTGGTGGATGCGGCCCGGCCCGAGGCGGCCCTGGGCGATCTCGAAACCGCGGCCCTCGCCCAGCAGGATGTTCTGCACCGGCACGCGCACGTTGTCGAAGCGCACCTCGGTGGCCCGGTCCGGGAAGCCGTAGTAGCCCATGATGGGCAGCGGCCGCACGATGGTGACGCCGGGTGTGTCCAGCGGCACCAGCACCATCGACTGCTGCTTGTATAGGTCGGCGTTGTCCGGGTCCGTCTTGCCCATGAAGATGGAGATCTTGCAACGTGGGTCCGTGGCGCCGGTGGAATACCACTTGTGGCCGTTGATCAGGTAGTGGTCGCCGTCGCGCACGATGGACGAGGCGATGTTGGTGGCGTCGCTGGAGGCCACGGCGGGCTCGGTCATCGAGAAGCAGGAGCGGATCTCGCCGGCCAGCAGCGGCTTGAGCCAGCGCTCCTGCTGCGCTGGTGTGGCATACCGCGCCAGCACCTCCATGTTGCCGGTGTCGGGCGCCGAGCAGTTGAAGATCTCGGGCGCCAGCAGCGAGCGGCCCATGATCTCGCACAGCGGCGCGTACTCCAGGTTGCTCAGGCCCGCGCCATGTTCGGAAGCAGGCAGGAATAAATTCCACAGGCCTGCCGCACGCGCCTTGGGCTTGAGCTCTTCCACGATGGGCTGCACCTTCCACGGCCCCAGTTCCTCGGCCTGCTGCACCTGCAGCTTCTCGTTCGGGTAGATGTGTTCGTCCATGAAGGCGCGCAGGCGCTGCTGCAGTTCCTGGACCTTGGGGGA
>JAZKFD010000230.1:0-2812 GCA_040386635.1 Pseudomonadota bacterium | reverse complement strand
GCTCGATGCGGCGCTTGAGTTCGTCCTTGTCTTCCATCTGGCCGAACTTGGTCGTCACCAGGCCCAGCACCACCGTCTTGCCCTTGGCCAGGAAGCGCAGGGGCTTGAAATCGCCCGAGCGGTCGTCGTCGTACTCCATGAAGTACGCGTCGAGGTTCATTTCCTTGAGCAGCGCTTCGGCGACCGGTTCGTAATTGCCGCTCGCTGCATGCGTGCTTTTGAAGTTGCCGCGACACAGGTGCATGGCCAGCAGCATGCCTTCGGGCTTTTGCGCGACGACCTTGTTGATGAATGCGGCATAGCGATGCGGCAATTCGTTGGGGTCGTCGCCACGCTGGCGGGCGGCTTCGCGCATCTTTTCGTCGCACAAGTAGGCCAGGTTGGTGTCGTCCATCTGCACATAGGTGCAGCCCGCTGCTGCAAGCGAGCGCAGTTCGTCTCCATACGCTTTTGCCACGTCGTCATAGAAGGCCGGATCCAGTTCGGGATAGGCATCCTTGCTGATGCCGGCACGCCCGCCGCGGAAGTGCAGCATCGTGGGCGAGGGGATCGTCACCTTGGGGGTGCGGCCCGCGCTCACCTGGCTCTTTAAGTATTCGAAATCGGCTTTCTGGATGTCGGTGGTGTGGCGGACCTTGTCGATCACGCGCATGACGGGCGGCGCGAGTTCCTCGGTGCCATCGGCCTTGCGAATCGTGACGGGGATGTCGGTCTTGACGCCGCCGAGTTTTTCCAGGAAGTCGATGTGAAAGTACGTGCGGCGAAATTCGCCATCCGTGATGCTCTTCAAGCCCACGTCTTCCTGGAACTTCACGATCTCGGTGATCGCCTTGTCTTCGACTTCTCGCAGGTGTTCCGGCGTGATCTCGCCCCTTGCCTTTTTCTCGCGTGCGTCGAGCAGGAATTTGGGGCGCAGGAAACTGCCGACGTGGTCGTAGCGGGCGGGTAACTGGGTCATGGAACGGGCTCCTTCAGATGGGTTTCCGGGGCATCTTATGACACATAAGATGGATGGGATTGAATACACAAACGCCTGAAAAGTCACGCAAACTGACGAGTCCGGTCGAAAAAATGGACTTGATGTATACAATCCGTATCCATGAACGCCGCATCCCCACCCGCTTTCCCCCTCAACGCCTGGTACGCAGCCGCCTATGACGTGGAAGTCGATCGTACGCTGCTGGCGCGCACCGTCTGCAATCAGAAGCTGGTGATGTTTCGCAAGACCGACGGCAGCGTCGCGGTGCTCGAAGACGCCTGCTGGCACCGGCTCCTGCCGCTGTCGATGGGGCGGCTTGAAGGCGACGAGCTGACTTGCGGCTATCACGGTCTGGTCTTCAACGCGCAGGGGCGCTGCACCCACATGCCCAGCCAGGAGTCGATCAACCCGTCGGCGTGCGTGCGCAGTTTTCCGGTGGTCGAGCGACATCGCTTCGTCTGGATCTGGCCGGGCGATCCGGCCAAGGCCGATCCGGCCCTGGTGCCCGACATGCACTGGAATGACGACGAGCAGTGGGCGGGCGACGGTAAGCTGATCACCGTGAAATGCGACTACCGGCTGGTCATCGACAACCTCATGGACCTCACGCACGAAACTTTCGTGCACGGCTCTTCCATCGGCCAGCAGGCTGTGGCCGAAGCGCCCTTTGTCGCGACGCACGGCGACAGGACCGCCACCGTCACCCGATGGATGGAAGACATCGACGCACCGCCGTTCTGGGCGGGGCAGATCATGCAGGGCCGGGGCTACCAGGGCAGGGTCGATCGCTGGCAGATCATCCGCTTTGAGGCGCCGGCGACGGTCTGCATTGACGTCGGCGTTGCCGAAACCGGGACCGGCGCCGTGCCCCCGGGCGGTAACAAGGGTGATCCGAAGCAGAGCGACCGCAGCCGGGGCGTCAATGGGTTCGTGCTCAACACGATCACGCCCGAGACCGACAAGACCTGCCACTATTTTTGGGCGTTCGCGCGCAACTACTGCCTGGGCGAGCAGCGCCTGACGCATCAGCTGCGCGAAGGGGTGGCGTCGATCTTCCGCGAGGACGAGCTCATTCTCGAAGCGCAGCAAAAGGCGATCGACGAGCACCCCGACCACAAGTTCTACAACCTGAACATCGATGCGGGTTCGATGTGGGCGCGGCGGCTCATCGACAACATGATTGCGAAAGAACGCAAGCCGGCGCCGGTGTTTCCGATCCGGAAAGTCGCATGAAGGCGGCTGCCGATGCTGCCGTCATCGCCGCGGTGACGACGGACAGCGCGCAGGTCAGGGCGCAGTTGCGTTTGCGCGAAATGATCCTGGCGGGTGAGCTGCCCGGTGGAACGCGCATCGCCGAACTGTCGATCGTGGAAAAGCTGGGCGTGTCACGCACGCCCATCCGCGCCGCGCTGATGCGACTGGAGCAAGAAGGGCTGATCGAATCCTTGCCCAATGGCGGCTATGCGGTACGGACTTTCTCCGAGCGCGAGGTGTCCGAAGCGATCGAGCTGCGAGGCACCGTGGAAGGTCTTGCGGCGCGGCTGGCTGCCGAGCGAGGCGTGGCGCCCGTGGTCCTGCGGGAGGCCCGCGAGTGCCTGGATGAGGTCGATGCGCTGCTGCGCCAAAGCGCCCTGGACGATGAGGCGTTTTCGGCCTACGTCAAACTCAACGAGCGCTTCCACCTCCTCTTGGGCGAGATGGCCGACAGCAGCCTGATGAAGCGCGAACTGGAACGGGTCAACAGCCTGCCATTCGCATCGCCATCGGCATTCGTCGTGGTGCAGGCCAATTCACCGCAGGCGCGCGACATGCTCATCGTCGCGCAGGACCAGC
>JAZKFD010000229.1:0-5340 GCA_040386635.1 Pseudomonadota bacterium | reverse complement strand
CGGCGATTTCTTGTTTTGCTGGACGGCCATGATGGGCTCCTGGATTCAAGGCCCGAAGCCATGAAACATGACGCAAGGGCGGTTGGTTAGTGATTGCTGGGCGAAGCCCGCGATTATAGCCCACCCGTCTCCCCAGGGCCAGGCTAACCCCGCTTGTCCCCTGACTTGAGCCCTTGCAGGACCGCAAAGGGGTTCGCCTTTCCTTTGGCAGCGCCATCGAAATCCTCGTCCACCGCCGACAATTGCACGCTTTCCGGGCAGGTCACGTGAAACGGGGCGAGTGGGAGGTCCATCAGAATCTCGTCTTCGATCAGTTCGACCAGGTCGAAGGTGCGGCTGAGTGCCAGCACATCCTCTTCGGACTCGTCGTCCTGCGCTGCCGCGGTTTCCTCGTCGGAAACGAAGCGAAACGAACGATTCACGTCCACCGGCACATTGACTGGGCCCATGCAGCGCTGGCAGGTCAGAGGCAGTTCGGCAGAAGCCTTCAGGTGCAGCCAGACCTGGGGATTCACGTGGCCGGCATTGCGCAACTCGCCCTCGGCGCTCCAGACCACCGTTGAATCGGCGGCACGTCCCTGCGTCTCAGCGAAAATCCGCGCGAAATCGGGCACGGGAATCTCACCCTGGAGGGATGCGGCGTCCTGCGCGAAAGACTTCACGTCCAGACGACTTGCCGAGAACTGCCTTGTCATGGGGCCAGTGTAAGAGAATCGAACGATGCCTGAAGCCAACTCCATCCAGAACAACCGCGCAATCGTGCTGGGTTCGAGCTCCATCTACCGGCGCGAACTGTTGTCGCGGCTGAGGCTGCCGTTTGAAGTGGCAGCGCCGGACCTGGACGAATCGGCCTCGCCGGGGGAATCGCCCCGTGAACTTGCCCTGCGCCTGGCCCGCGCGAAAGCCGCGCTGGTGGCTGCACGGTTTCCAGACGCGGTCGTGATCGGCTCCGACCAGGTGGCCGATCTGGAGGGCGCGCCGCTGGGCAAGCCCGGCACCCACAGCAACGCCGTCGCGCAGCTCCGGCGCATGAGCGGCCGCAAGGTCGTGTTCCAGACGGCGGTGGCTGTCTTTTGCCACGCCACCGGATTCGAGGCGGTCGATCTTGCGCCGGTGGAGGTGCGATTCCGCGAGCTTGGCGACACGGAAATTGAAAACTACCTGCGCGCCGAGCAGCCCTACGACTGCGCAGGCAGCGCCAGGAGCGAAGGCCTGGGCATTGCGCTGCTTGAGTCGATCCACAGCGATGACCCGACCGCGCTCATCGGGCTGCCGCTCATCCGTACTTGCCGGATGCTGCAGGCTGCAGGCATTCGCATTTTCTGATCAGCAAGCCCATGCCCAACGGCAAACTCTTTCTCGTTCCCGCACCTCTGGATTTCGGCACCGGCACCGCTGAATCCTTGTCGGGCGTGCTGCCCGATCGAACGCTTCTGGCGGCCTCCTGCATCACACAATGGATCTGCGAGAACGCCAAGAGCGCCCGGGCCTACCTCAAGCGAATTCACGACGTTCATCCCCTGGCGCTCGCCTTGCAGGAACAGTCCATCGTCGAATTGCCGCGCGAAGTACACAAAAAGGGCGATCACAGCGGTGAATTCAACGCGCGGCCCCTGCTTGCCGCCGCGCAAAACGGCCAGGACATGGGTTTGCTCAGTGAGGCGGGAATGCCTGCGGTCGCCGACCCGGGGTCCTCGGTTGTGCGTGCGGCTCACGACCTGGGAATTGAAGTGGTGCCGCTCGTGGGTCCGGTCTCGCTGCTGCTCGCTCTGGCAGCCAGTGGACTGAACGGCCAGAACTTCGCGTTCGTAGGCTACCTGCCCCAGGATGCAGCACAGCGCGCACAGCGGATTCGCGAACTGGAGGGCCTGGCGCTGAAGGGGCAGACTCAGCTGTTTATCGAGACGCCCTACCGCAATGTAGCCCTATGGGACGCTCTCCTGAAGACGCTCCAGCCGCAAACCCGGCTGGCCGTTGCCAGCGCATTGACGCTGCGGTCCGAGATCACCCGCAGCCGCGCGGTCAAAGCCTGGCGGGGCTCAGCCTGCCATGTCGCTAACGATACGCCGGCTGTGTTTCTCATCGGGCGCTGAAACGGACGACTACCGGGGCTTTCGGGCCGGCGGTAATCACCGGATCGCGGGAATCGACTTGAGTGCCCGCACGGCGCCCTCACCGATCGACGCACCGAACTTCTTGGCCAGCCGCTCAGCGACGTTGTCGCGGCGGGTGTAGTCCACCAGGTCTTCAGCCTTGACCACTTCGCGGGCGACGTAGTCGAGATTGCCCAACTGGTCGGCCAGGCCCATGTCCACCGCCTGCTGGCCCGTCCAGAACAGCCCGGTGAAAAGTTCTGGCGTGTCCTTCAGGCGCGTGCCCCGGCCGGCCTTGACTGCATCAATAAACTGCTTGTGGATCTGATCGAGCATGCCCTGGGCGAACACCCGATGCTTCTCGGTCTGCGGGCTGAACGGGTCGAGGAAGCCCTTGTTTTCGCCGGCGGTCATCAGGCGCCGTTCAACGCCGAGCTTGTCCATCAGGCCCGTGAAGCCGAAACCGTCCATCAGCACGCCAATGCTCCCGACGATGCTGGCCTTGTCCACATAGATCCGATCCGTGGCTGCGGCGATGTAATACGCTGCGGAGGCGCAAGACTCTTCGACCACGGCATACACCGGCTTCTTGTACTTGACCTTGAGGCGGCGGATTTCGTCGTTGATGATGCCGGCCTGGACCGGGCTGCCGCCCGGAGAGTTGATCAGCAGCACCAGTGCCTGCGCGCCGGTGTCCTCAAAAGCGCTTTGCATGGCGGCAACAACAGTCTCGGCGCTCGCGTCGCTGCCAGAGGCAATCTCGCCCTTGATTTCGATCACGGCGGTGTGCGGCAAGGATTTATCGGTGGTTGCACCGCGCGTCATCAAGGACCAGAAGAGCACGGCAAAGAACAGCAACCACGCCATGCGTGCAAACATGCGCCAGCGGCGGGCCGTCCGTTGCTCTTCCAGCGTGGCAAACATGAGCTTCTCGAACGTGGCACGTTCCATGGCCAGCAGCCGTTCGGTTTCGCGTGCCGCAGCGGATGGGTGCGCCTGCGGCTCCTCCGGATAAGTCGCCGGAGGCTGTGTATCTTGCATGTCAGAACTCAATCGGTTTTAGGTTGTGGTCAGTATGCCAGTGCACCACGCCCCCGTGTTCGGACAGGGGGATGCGTACAAGTGCACCTCGGCACGGGCCACTGGCGCATTCGCCCGTGTCGGGCTGGTACACCGCACCGTGGGTACTGCAAAGAAGCCACCGGCCGGAATCGTCGAAGAAGCGGTTGGGTTGCCAGTCCATCTCCATCGCCACATGCGTGCAGCGGTTGAGGTAGGCATGCACCTTTCCCTGCCACCGCACCGCGAACGCCCGGCAGGTTTGTCCGCCATAAACCACGTCGAAAGGGACAGCCACGCCGCCATCGGTCAGGTCGCACGAATTGCAAAGTGGGATGGGGTGTTCCATGAAAGCTATCGATGGCGCAGGAGGCGATTACGCATTTTCAAGCAGCCAGCCCCGCAGCTCGCTGACGCGGTGCGCCACAAACAAGGGTTGCAGCGCGTGAAACGCAGATGTTTCATGCGCGCCATAACTCACGCCAACCGAGGCGCACCCGGCATTGAGCGCCATCTGCAGGTCGTGTGTCGTGTCGCCGATCATCAAGGTGCGCTCGGGTGGCACACCAAACTCCTGCATCAGCTCATGGAGCATCAGCGGGTGGGGCTTTCCAGCCGTCTCGTCAGCCGTGCGGGAACCGTCGAAGCGGCCCCTGAGCTGTACGGAGTGAAGCGCGTCATTCAGGCCGCGTCGTGACTTGCCCGTGGCTACCGCCAGCACGTGCTGCCGGTCGCGCAATTCGTCCAGCATTTCCAGCACCCCTGCGAACAGGCTCAGGTCGTCTTGATGCTGCATATAGTGGTACCGGTACCGGTTACCCAGCTCGGGGTAATTTTCTGCCGGCACGTCGGGCGCCGCATGCGCAAGCGCCTGTGCAAGCGCCATTCCAATCACATAGGACGCTGCCTCATCGGTCGGCTGTCGTCCGCCGACATCGACGACAGCGCGCTGGATACAGCGAACGATGATTTGCGTGGAGTCGAAGAGGGTGCCATCCCAGTCGAAGGCGATCAGGTCGAAACGGCGGGGGCGCGGCTGGGTCATGCCTTGATTATCAAGGGGGTGCAGCAGCAGCGCTTGCGGCTGAAGATAGGCCCTGCAGCCGCTGCGTCCAGTTCAATGCTCGTCGATGAAGCCGGCAAGCCCGGGCGGAAGCGGCGAGGACAGCGACACCGCTTCGCCGGTCGCAGGATGGGTGAATGTGAGTTTCCAGGCGTGCAGGAACATTCGTTTCAGGCCGGCCTTCTGCAAGGACTTGTTCAACTCAAAGTCGCCATACTTATCGTCGCCCACGATGGGAAAGCCCTGGGAAGACAGGTGAACGCGGATCTGGTGGGTCCGGCCGGTCTTGATGGTGACCTCAAGGAGCGAAGCCGCAGACGCAGCACCGTCACCCTGAATCTGTCCTTGCCCTGGCGCCTGCCGATCTCCCGATCGCGTGATAGGCAGCGACACCCGCCTGGCGACCTTGACCAGCGTGATCGAACGCATTCCGTCCGGATCGCCCTGCGCCACCACCTTGACCCGCCGCTCGCCGTCGGCCTGCAGGTACTTGTGCAGCGGAACGTCGATCACTTTCCGGTTTGCCGGCCAGGCGCCGGCGACCAGCGCCAGATACGTCTTGCCGGTTTCACGCTCCCGGAACTGGTCCTGCAGGTTGGTAAGCGCTGACCGCTTCTTGGCGACCAGCAGGATGCCGGAGGTCTCGCGGTCCAGCCGATGCACCAGTTCCAGGAATCGGGCATCCGGGCGGGCACGGCGCAATTGCTCGATCACACCAAAGCTCACGCCGCTGCCGCCATGCACTGCCACGCCCGCAGGCTTGTCGATGGCCAGCAGGTGCTCATCCTCGAAAAGCACCGGAAACTCCCGGCCGGGCACGGCTGCCTCAGCTTTCTCGGCTGGTTTCTGGGAAATCCTGACCGGAGGCAGGCGGACCTTGTCCCCGGCCGCCACGCGTGTATCGGCCTGCGCCCGCCCCTTGTTGACGCGCACTTCACCGCTGCGGATGATGCGGTAAACGTGGGTTTTAGGCACACCCTTCAAGTGGCGGATGAGGAAGTTATCCAGCCGCTGTCCGGCAGAATCTTCGTCCACATCCAGCCATTTCACCTGTGCACTTGCGGGGGACAGATCGCCCCCTATAATGTGTTTCACTAGCGTAACGCTGTAAGTGGTTGATTTGCC
>JAZKFD010000228.1:0-1866 GCA_040386635.1 Pseudomonadota bacterium | reverse complement strand
TGGATCCGGCACGCATCATGAACCAGCATTTGCGATCAGAACCCGTGGCTTTCATTGATATCGGCGCGCAGCGCCGGCGCCTCGGCACGAAGATCGATGACGCCGTCGCGCGCGTCCTGACCCACTGCCAGTTCATCAATGGTCCGGAGGTCACCCAGCTTGAGGCCGATCTGGCTACATATTCCGGCGCCAAGCACGTTGTTGCATGCGCCAGCGGCACGGATGCGTTGTTGATGGTGCTGATGGCGCAGGGTGTCGGTCCCGGCGATGCGGTGATCTGCCCGTCGTTCACGTTCTGCGCCACAGGCGAAGTGGTTGCGCTGGCCGGCGCCACACCGGTGTTCGTCGATGTCGACGAGGCGACGTTCAACATCAACATCGCATCGCTCAAGGCCGGTATCGCCACTGCAAGGAAACTTGGCCTCAAGCCGAAGGCGATCGTTCCGGTTGATCTGTTCGGTCAGAGCGCGGACCACGACGCCATCGCCGAGGTTGCGAAAGACGAAGGATTGTTCGTGCTGGACGACGCCGCGCAGTCGTTCGGTGCAACATACAAGGGCCGAAAGCTCGGTACATTCGGGCTTGCGACGGCAACCAGCTTCTTTCCCGCCAAGCCGCTCGGCTGCTTCGGCGACGGTGGCGCGATTTTCACCGACGATGCCGCGCTCGCGGACCGGCTGCGCAGCATTCGCGTGCATGGGCAGGGCACCGAGAAGTATGACAACGTTCGCCTTGGCCTGACGGCGCGGCTGGACACCATGCAAGCCGCGATCCTGATCGAGAAACTCAAGATTTTCGACGACGAGATCGAGGCACGCAACAAGGTTGCGAGCCGTTATTTCGATGCGCTGCATAACATCGTGACCGCGCCGCGCGCTGCCGACGGCAATACATCGGTCTGGGCGCAATACACCATCCGTCTGCCGCGCGGTGGCCGCGATGCCTTCGCTGACGCCCTCAAGGCTCAGGGCATTCCGACTGCAATTTACTACCCGAAGTCCATGCACCAGCAGACGGCCTACAAACACTATCCGACGGTCGAGGGCGGGCTGCCGGTCAGCGAGAAGCTGTCGGAGGACGTCATCAGCCTGCCGATGCATGCCTATCTCGACCAGGCGGCTCAGGATCGCGTCATCAAGGCTGTGCGCGACGCTCTTTCCTGAGGGTTTGAGCATTTTGCGCCGCGGTCTCATGCTGTAGAAGCAGTGTGGTGGTTCGCAAGTCCGCATCGTTTTTGCGGCGCGTCCATTTCCGGACTTGCGAACCAAAACCACACTGGAATTATTACTTCTAGTGTCCTTTTGAATGCGAAGTTCGCGACGGAGCGTGCTGCAAAATGGTGCGAACTTCGGATTCAGGACACTAGCGGATGCTCGGGCGCATTTTCACCGTCGGCGGCTACACTCTTCTCTCGCGGGTCACCGGCTTCGCGCGCGACATCATGCTCGCGGCGATCCTGGGCGCCGGCCCTCTGGCCGACGCCTTTTTCGTGGCGCTGCGGCTTCCCAATCATTTCCGGGCGATCTTTGCCGAGGGGGCGTTTAACGCCGCCTTTGTACCGGCTTACGCGCATGTCCACGGCGAGCGTGGCGAGGCTGCCGCGAAGCTGTTCAGCGACCGCATCTTCACCCTCCTGTTCGTGTCGCAGGTCGTGCTGCTGGTCCTTGCAATGGCTTTCATGCCACAGGCGATGTCGATTCTCGCGCCGGGGTTCACCGACGATCCCGCGCAGCGCCAGCTCGCCATCGAACTCACGCGGATTACGTTTCCCTACCTGCTGCTCATTACACTGGTGACGCTTTACGGCGGCATGCTCAATGTCATGCACCGTTTCGCGAGCGCTGCGGCGGCCCCGATATTCCTGAA
>JAZKFD010000227.1:0-4150 GCA_040386635.1 Pseudomonadota bacterium | reverse complement strand
TCGGGTCGCTCGAAGAGTTGAACGGATTGATCGACCGGCTGCGCAGCTGAGGCACGCGAGGGTCGCGAGCGATGAATCTTGCTTCGGTCCT
This sequence comes from Pseudomonadota bacterium, assembly GCA_040386635.1. Classification (GTDB taxonomy): domain Bacteria; phylum Pseudomonadota; class Gammaproteobacteria; order Burkholderiales; family Burkholderiaceae_C; genus Ramlibacter. The sequence continues at coordinate 4,059 of JAZKFD010000227.1, read as the reverse complement.
TCGCATGCAGTTGAGCTATCGGACGCGGTCGATCGCTGGTGTGCTGGCAGGCGTGCTTTACGCGCTTGCAGTCTTCGCATCCCAGGTCGGCGTGTCCACTTCGGGCATCACGCCGGACACCGCGAGCTACCTGGAGTTCTCACCGTATCGCCAGCCGCTCTATGGCCTGTGGGCGCACTTCATCTACGCTGCCACGTCGTCCTGGGCGGCAGTGCTCCAGGTGCAGCTTGTGCTGTTCGTGCTGGCCGTGGCGTGGGCCACTGTCGAGCTCGCGCGCATCTCGACCTGGGGCGTGCCCGCCGCACTGTTTTTTATTGCGCTTCAATGCGTGCTCCTGCGCATGGGCATGGTGGGTCTGGTTGGCACGCTCTCGACGGAAGGCCTCTTCTATTCGATGATCGTCGCTGGCTGCGCGCTGATGCTCCATTGGCTTCGAACCCGTTCCCGCCCGGGTCTCGCGCTGATGCTGGTGCTATTGGTTGCGATGACGCAATTGCGACCGGCCGCTCTGTTGGTGCTGGGTCTGCCCGTCGGCGCCGCCATCGTCGCGGTGGTTGCCTACGGATGGCGCAGCGCCTCAGGCAGGCTGGGGCTTGCGACGCTCGCAACGACGGTCGTGCTCATCGGTGTCATGCCGGTTCTGATGGGTAAACAGCCTTTCCAGCTGGGCACATCGAAGAGCTGGTTCGGCTTCGCGGCGCTGCCGCGCACGGCCCTGCTTCATCCGCCTGCAGACATTGCGCAGCGCGTCCCCAGGTGGTCAGCCATGCAGGCCGGCTGGCGGGAGGCCGCCAAAGACCTGGACGCCATCGAGCTCGGCCAGTTCGACGCGCAGCTGCAGGAGGCAGTGCGCTGGGAGCTTGCGCCCAAAGCGTTGTTTCCGGAATATCTGCGCGCCGATGTCGCGCAGACTGCGAAACAGTGGGAAAAAGGCGAGCTCTACAATGAAGCGGCCGATCTGGCACTGAGGTATCTGCGAAGTGACATTCCCACTTATGCGCGCTTGTCCCTGGCCCACTTCTGGGGAATGCTGACCATGGGCAACTACATGTCGAACGGGCAGCGAGCCAACGTGTGGATAGCGCTCAATGCGTTGCCGGCGCCAACATGGGAGCTCGCCCGTTTCAGGACGGACTACCCGCTCAACCAGATCGACAAGCCGATGTCTCTGGCGTCATCGCTCCTGTACTTCGTCGTGCGCTACGCGTTGATGATCGTCCTGGCCCTTGGCGTCTTCGCGGGCGGACGCACGCTCCTGGCCGTGTGGAAGCGGCGCGACTTGTCGCCCGGTGATCTCGCACTGCTGGCGACCGTCGGATGGGCCGCGCTTCACAGCGTGCCGGCTGCGCTCACGGTCTTTGCGGAATTTCGCTACACCTACGCCAACCTGCTTTGTGTCGCGCTCGGTGCACTGGCATGGTTCGCGTATCTGGGTCATGCTCGCGGCACACGGGCAAACACGGAAGGACGCGCATGAAGCAACGCGTGCTGATCTTCATCGTCGCGTACAACGCCGAGAAAACCATCGAGTCCGTGCTCGCACGCATTCCTTCATCGCTGGCCGAAACGTTCGACGTGGAGATCCTCGCGATCGACGACGCGTCGGCCGATCGTACGTTCGAACTCGGGCACGCGGTCGGGCGTTCGGGCAGGCTTGCGTTTCCATTGCGGGTGCTGGTCAACCCGGTCAATCAGGGCTACGGCGGCAATCAGAAGCTGGGCTACGAATATGCAATCCGGCATGGATTTGATTTTGTGGTGCTGCTTCATGGCGACGGCCAATACGCGCCAGAGATCCTGGGGGAATTGCTGGCGCCGCTGGCTGCCGGTCGCGCCGATGCAGTCTTCGGCTCGCGGATGATGGTCGCTGGCGCTGCGCGCAGGGGAGGCATGCCGCTTTACAAGCGCGTCGGCAATCGGATCCTCACCTGGGCCGAGAACCGCCTGCTCGGAACGGCGCTCACCGAGTTTCACTCGGGCTATCGCATCTACAGCGTCGAGGCGCTACGCCAGATTCCGTTCCAGAAGAACACCAACGATTTCCATTTCGACACGCAGATCATCATCCAGCTGGTCATCGCGCGCAAACGCATCGTGGAGCTTCCCATCCCCACGTATTACGGGGACGAGATCTGCCACGTCAACGGCATGCGCTACGCCAAGGATGTGATGGTCTCGGTGATGAAGGCGCGCGCGCAGCAGTACAGCATCGTGTACGACCCCAAGTTCGACTGCGCGCCGCAGACGGCCGGCAACGCGCACTACCAGCTCAAGCTCGGCTACGAGAGCACCCACCAGGCGGTGCTCGACCTGGTGCAACCCGAGCACCGGGTCCTCGATCTCGGATGCGCCGGCGGATGGCTGTCCCAAGTGCTCAAGACCCGCAAGCGCTGTCGCGTGCACGGCGTCGATACGTTTGCGCTCGGGCCGGGCGTGGTGCTCGACCAGTTCGTCGAACACGACCTGAATGCGGGATTGCCGCCGCTGGCCGCAGAGCGCTTCGACTATGTGCTGCTGCTGGACGTCATCGAACACATGCACTCACCGGAAGCCCTCATGGCCGATTTGCGCGTGGCAATGAGTCGGCATCCAGGCAGCAGGCTGGTCATCACGACCGGCAACGTGGCTTTTCTGCCGGTGCGCCTGATGCTGCTGCTCGGCCAGTTCAACTACGGCAAGCGCGGCATCCTTGATCTCACGCACACGCGCCTGTTCACGTTCAGATCGATGCGGCGTTTGCTGCACCAGGCCGGCTTCGAGATCGAATCCACACGTGGGATCGCGGCGCCATTTCCGCTCGCGTTTGGCGAGGGCCGCCTGGGAATGACGCTGTCGGCCATCAACTCGTTCTTCGCCCGCATCCTGCGTTCGATGTTCTCCTACCAGATGATGTTCATCGCGAAAGCGACGCCGATGGTGACGCAGTTGCTGGATCAGGCGCAGGTCGCATCGGTGGACCGCGCGAGCGAGGCCCGCGAGCCCGTGCGCTCGCCAGCGATGCCGTTACCCGCCCTCGACCGGGCGGCTTGAGGACGTCGCCACGAAGATGGCTCCCGGCAGGGATGCGATAGCCAGGAACAGGCCGTAGATCACGGAGATCAGCAGGGCGCTTTCGCGTGGCACCTGCAGCAGCGAGAGCCCCAGCACGAGAGCGCCCTCGCGCACGCCCCAGCCGTTGAACGAGATCGGCAACAGCGATGCAAAAACGGCGATCGACGAGATCGAAAGCAGCGGCAGGAACGCCAGCTCATAGCCCAGCGAACGGCTGATCAGCAGCAATCCCAGAATCGACAACAGGTGGATCACCACGCCCCAGCAGAACGCGGCGGCCATGTGGGGAGACACCAGCGCACGTCGCGCGGCAACGACCACCCGCGCCAACTGCGCAAGCCAGCGGGGCGGGCCTGCGTCAAGCTGGAGCCGCTGCGCCATGCCCGAAACAACCCATGCCGCTGCGCTTGCGCCAAGGGCCAGCGCAGCGCCCGCCCACAGCGCGAGCGGCGGGATCGCGACGGGCGCGAACGGCAGGCCGGCGACCGCCAGCGCGAGGATCGCGGCGATACCGGCGAGCCGGTCGCAGGCGATGGATCCCAGGCCCGCGGGCACAGGGGTTCCTGCCTTCCACAACAGCCCGAGACGCGCGGAGTCAACACCGATCCCGGCGGGAAGGAACTGCCCGACGAACAATGCCGAATAGGTCGCCCGGGCAAGAAAGGCACGAGGCAGCGTGATATTGAACGCACGGCAGCCGTGGTGCCAGCGCAGGCTCGCGACCACGGGCGTCAATGCGACGGCCAGAAGGGCGGCGCCTAGCGCCGGCAGTTTCACCGAGCGCAGGATGGCGACGAAGTCGGATGCGCTGACGTTCGCCGCAATGAGGGCGACGAGCGCGAGCGAGACCCCCACTTTCAACAGCACCACGGCTCGCTTGGAAATCGCCAATCAACCCTCCGGTAGGTGCTGCCAGTCTATCCGGGCATTCGGATGGCGTCGAAAAAAGAACGGGGGCGGGCAATTGCTTGCCCGCCCCCTGGAAGTCGTCGGGGACATGGCGTCCCC
>JAZKFD010000226.1:2658-3994 GCA_040386635.1 Pseudomonadota bacterium | reverse complement strand
TGATGATGCGCGTGTCGGACCTGCCGTCCCGATATCGCCGCCATTTCCACGGCGCCTGAGATGCGTGCCGCCTGGGACGCCTTTGGATCGCTGATCGATGGGCGCGCAGGCGGCGGTACTGCCGACCTCGACGACTCGTCATCGCCGGCGCGACTGCGCACGGTCTTCATCTCCGATATCCACCTCGGTACACCCGGCTGCCAGGCCGAGGCGCTGCTGGATTTCCTCAAACACCACCGCTGCGACAACCTGTACCTGGTTGGCGACATCGTTGACGGCTGGCAGTTGCGCAGGCGCTGGTACTGGCCGCAGGCCCACAACGATGTGGTGCAGAAGGTGCTGCGCGCGGTGCGCAAGGGCTGCCGCGTCGTGTTCGTCCCGGGCAACCACGACGAGTTTGCGCGGCAGTTCGTGGGGCACCAGTTCGGCGGCATCCAGGTGCGAAGCGAGGCCGTCCATGTGACTGCCGACGGGCGCCAGCTGTGGGTGATCCACGGCGACTACTTCGATGGTGTCGTGCAGTGCGCCAAGTGGCTGGCCCACGTCGGCGACAACCTCTATGAGTTCACCTTGCGCCTGAACCGGCACCTCAATCACCTGCGCATCCGGCTGGGGCTGCCGTACTGGTCGCTTTCGGCGTATCTCAAGCACAAGGTCAAGAAAGCCATGAATTACGTCACCGACTTCGAGCAGGCCGTGGCCCACGAGGCGCGCAGGCGCGGTCACGACGGCGTGGTCTGCGGCCATATCCACCGCGCCGAAATGCGGGTCATCGATGGCACCCTCTATTGCAATGACGGCGACTGGGTCGAAAGCCGCACGGCACTGGTGGAGCACTTCGACGGCCGGCTCGAAATCATCAGCTGGTCGCCGCGCATTGCGCCATCTACGCGCGCGCAAAAGCGCCTTGAAAAGGAAACCGCATGAAGATCGCCCTGATCACCGACGCCTGGACGCCGCAGGTCAACGGTGTCGTGACGACGCTGGTCGAGCTCGCCCGTGAGATGACCGAAGCGGGGCACGAGCTGCTGGTGATCGAGCCCGGCATGTTCGCCACCCGCCCGTGTCCGGGATATGCGGGGATAGCCCTGGCCATCCGGCCGAAACGTGAGCTGACGCGGCGCATGGATGAGTTCGCGCCCGATGCCATCCATATCGCCACCGAGGGCCCGCTGGGTTGGGCGGCACGCAGGTACTGCCTGGATCGCAAACTCGCGTTCACGACTGCGTTTCACACCAAGTTCCCCGAGATCGCCCATGCGGCGCTCCGGCTGCCGGTGTCCTGGGGCTATGCGCTGCTGCGCCACTTCCACAAACCTTCCTCGGGCGTGATGGT
>JAZKFD010000226.1:0-2558 GCA_040386635.1 Pseudomonadota bacterium | reverse complement strand
GACCGGCTTGCCAGGATCTATGGCGCAGCCGATGTGTTCGTGTTCGCCAGTCATGCCGACACGTTCGGCCTCGTGATGCTGGAGGCGATGGCCTGCGGCACGCCGGTAGCCGCATTTCCGGTGGATGGGCCGCTGACCGTGCTGGGCCGCAAGAACGACGCGGGCCGCTGCCTGGGCGGCGCCATGCACGAGGATCTTCAGCAGGCCTGCTTCGGCGCCATGGGCGTTTCCCGACACGAAGCGCGGGCCCGGGCGCTCGAATTCGGCTGGGCCCATGCGGCACTTCTCTTTGAAACCTTCCTGGTCAATGCCTGGCAGCAACAGGCTCCGCCATCCCAACGTCAAATTCCTGTCACGAAATTGTCATCGCATGGACCCACACTGTCACCGGATCGTCACACTCACACCCATGCCCCCAGTAGCAACGCCAGCGCCGCCCCCACCGCACCCTGCGCCTAGCGTCGCGTTCCTCGACCGCGACCACAGCATCCTTGCTTTCAATGAGCGGGTGCTCGACTGGGCGCACCGCAAGGAAGTGCCACTGCTCGAGCGGCTGCGCTACCTGTGCATCGTGTCGTCCAACCTCGACGAGTTCTTCGAAGTTCGCAAGGCGCCACACCTCACGGCGATGCAGGCCGGCGATGTGAAGGGCGAGTATTCCGTCCAGTCGTTCGAGAGCCTGGCGCGTGCGGCACGCACACTGGTCGATCGCCAGTACAAGCTCTACAACGACGAGCTGATGCCCGCCTTCGCAAAGAAGGGAATCGAGATCGTCTCGAATGGCGACCGTACGGCCTCCCAGAAGGCATGGGTGCACGAGTACTTCGAGCGCGAGGTCAGGCCGCTGCTGATTCCTGTCGGGCTCGATCCGGCCCATCCATTCCCGCAGGTTGCCAACAAGTCGCTCAACTTCATCGTGCAGCTGTCCGGCAAGGATGCGTTCGGTCGCGAGAACGATATCGCGATCGTCAAGGTGCCGCGTGTGTTGCCCCGGCTCATTCGCATGCCCGCCAAGGTGTCGGGCGGCAAGGCGCTTTTCGTTTCGCTCTCCAGCGTGATTCGCGCACACCTCGATCTCTTGTTCGCGGGGCGCGGCGTGGGCCAGTTCTCGCAGTTTCGCGTGACGCGCCACTCGGACCTCGCGGTCGATGAGGATGATGTTCGCGACTTGCGCACGGCGTTGCGCCTGGGCCTGCAGCACCGCAATTACGGACAGGCCGTGCGCCTGGAAGTGTCGGCCGGGTGCTCCGAGCACCTGTCCTCGTTCCTGCTGCAGCAGTTCCGCCTCCCTGAAGGCGCGCTGTATCGCGTGCCCGGTCCGGTGAATCTGGTGCGCATGCAGCAGCTTATCGACCTGGTGGACGAGCCGCGCCTGCTGTTCCCGCCGTACCGGCCGACCTTTCCGGCGCAACTGCAGCCGGGCCGGTCGTTCTTCGAGCAGATCCAAAAGAGCGACGTGCTGATTCACCAGCCATTCGAAAGTTTCGATGGCGTGCTGGGGTTTCTTGCCGAAGCCGCGCGCGACCCGCAGGTGCTCGCCATCAAGCAGACGATCTACCGCACAGGAGCCGAGTCCGAGCTGATGGACCTGCTTCGCGAAGCGGTGAGGCGCGGCAAGGAAGTCACGGTGGTCGTGGAGCTGAAAGCGCGCTTCGACGAAGAAGCCAACATCAACTGGGCCGAGAGCCTGGAGGCGATCGGCGCGCAGGTGGTCTATGGCGTGGTCGGCCTCAAGACGCACGCAAAGATGCTGCTGGTGACCCGGCGCGAAGGCAAGCGGCTCGTGCGGTACGCGCACCTTTCCACCGGCAACTACAACCCGCGCACGGCGCGCCTGTACACCGACCTGAGCTTCCTGACGACCGATACCGGGCTCACTGCCGACATCGAAAACGTGTTCGTTCATCTGGCCAGCCACAGCCGCCTGCCGCGCCTGAACCAGCTGTGGCTTGCGCCATTTCACCTGTTGCCCGCGCGTGTTCCGGGTGTCACGGACAACATCCGGGTGCGCTCCATCATCGGCCGCTTCCTGGAGCATTCGCGCGTCTTCTACTTTCGCCTGGATGAGCAAGAGCAGGTTTACCTGTCGAGCGCCGACTGGATGAACCGCAACATGCTGCGCCGGGTCGAGCTGGCATGGCCTGTCAACGATCCGGTGCTCAGGCAGCGCGTCATCGACGAATGCCTGGTCGCCTATCTGCACGACGATCGCGATGCATGGGACCTGATGCCCGACGGGCACTACAAGCGGGCCAGTGGCGCGACCGACCCGCAGGCGCACGGTGCGCAGCGCGCGCTCATGGCGCGGTATGCCGCGCCGGAAGGACAGGACGCAAACTGATATGGACCTCATACTCTGGCGACACGCGGAGGCACAGGACGAGGCGCCCGATGGCGACGACCTGAAACGTGCCTTGACCAGCCGCGGCGAGAAGCAGGCCGCTCGCGTTGCAGCATGGCTGGACCGGCAGCTGCCCGAGGGCACACGCGTGCTCAGCAGCCCTGCAGTGCGCTGCGAGCAGACTGCCATTGCGCTGGGCCGCAAGTTCAAGGTGCGC
>JAZKFD010000225.1:0-6302 GCA_040386635.1 Pseudomonadota bacterium | reverse complement strand
GGGGGTCCTCGAGGAATCGCTTATTGGAGTCAACCGTCGATTGTAGCGGAGCGCTCCCGCGCGATTCAATGCAAGGGGCGCTATTGCACAGTTGCGGCATTGACGCATACTCCGCCTCATTGAACAGGAGGCCACCATGGGAATGATGCAGGAGTTCAAGGAATTCGCCCTCAAGGGCAATGTCATGGATCTTGCCGTCGGCGTGATCATCGGCGCGGCTTTTGGCAAGATCGTCGATTCGCTGGTGGGCGACATCATCATGCCGATCGTGGGCTCGGTTTTCGGCAAGCTGGATTTCTCCAATCTCTTCATCGTGCTGGGCCAGGTGCCTCCAGGCACCGCGACCACGCTGGACGCACTGAAGAAGGCGGGCGTGCCGGTGCTGGCCTATGGCAGCTTCATTACCGTGGCCGTGAATTTCATCATCCTGGCGTTCGTGATCTTCCTGATGATCAAGCAGGTCAACCGCCTGCGCCGCACCGAGCCCGTTCCGCCCCCGGTGGTGACACCCGAAGATGTCGTGCTCCTGCGTGAAATCCGCGACAGCCTGCGCAGCCGTCCGGCCCTTTAGGCATCCTGCGCTGAAGCCGTCATCCGGCGCGCCATCCGCAGCGCCTCGATGAGGCTTGACGCATCGGCGCGTCCCGTACCCGCTATGTCGAAAGCTGTGCCGTGGTCCGGGCTGGTGCGAACCAGAGGCAGCCCAAGGGTCACGTTCACCCCCTTTTCCACGCCCAGGTATTTCACCGGGATCAGCCCCTGGTCGTGGTACATCGCGATCACCACGTCGAATTCGCCCGGCTCAGCTGCATTGCCGCGTTTGGCCCGCGCGCGCATGAAGACGGTATCGGGTGCGAAGGGGCCGCTGGCGGCGATGCCTTCCGCACGAGCCGCAACAATTGCCGGCACGATCGCCTCGATTTCCTCTCTGCCGAACAGTCCGCCCTCGCCCGCATGGGGATTGAGCCCCGCCACACCGATCCGCGGTGCATGGCCGAGTTCACGCATGAGCGCCGCGTGCGTGATGCGAAGGGTTTCCAGCACGTTCGCCGTGGTCACTGCTGCGACCGCATCACGCAGCGACACATGAATGCTGACCAGCACCGTGCGAAGTTCGTCATTGGCCAGCATCATCCGCACAGGGACGTCCTGCACCGCCCTACCCAGGAAATGCGCAGCCTCGGACTGAAGCAGCTCCGTGTGGCCCGGAAACATCACGCCAGCGGCTGAAAGCGCCTCCTTGTGCAGGGGCGCCGTGACCAGTGCGGCGATTTCGCCCCCCAGCGCTGCCCGCGCCGCCCATGTGACGCACTGCGCCGCCATGCGCCCTGCGCCCGCATTCACGATGCCAAATGCAGGCAATGCAGGAAGAGCCTGAGCCGCCTGCAGCAAGCCGATGCAATGCGGCGGCAAATCCAGCGCCTCGAGCGGATCGTCGATAACGGCAATCGGGATTTCAACCTGCCCGGTGCCGCAAACCGCCCTCGCCCCTCGCCGGAGCGCCGCTAGGTCTCCGGCAACGAACGCACCGCGCGTTGCATCAGGCGCGGCACGAAAGGCCTTCACGATGATCTCCGGGCCGATCCCGGCAGGGTCGCCCAGGGTGATGGCAATGGGCTTCATGCCGGGTTGTCGATTTCGATGTAGAGGTGCTCAGCGCCCAGCTGCGCGGCGATGTGGCCCGCAACCGCAGGGGCGCCATAGCGCTCGGTGGCATGGTGTCCGCAGGCCAGGTAGGCAACGCCACACTCACGCGCGTAATGCGCCTGCGGCTCCGACATCTCGCCGGTGATGAATGCATCGGCGCCAGCCGCAATGGCGGACTCGAAATATCCCTGTGCCCCGCCCGTGCACCAGGCGATGCGACGAATCGCCCCGGGTTTTTCTTCCACCCACCGCACCGGGCCCGCAAGCACGGCGCCGACATGCGACGCGAGGGCGGCAGCGCCGGCGAATTCACCGCCATCGGACGGCTGCCCGATGAAGCCCAGATCCTGCTCGCCGAAATTCCCGTGCGTCACCAGTCCCAGCTTCTGGCCGAGTTGGGCGTTGTTGCCAAGCTCCGGATGGGCATCCAGCGGCAGGTGATAGGCGAACAGGTTGATGTCGTGGGCCAGCAGCAGCGCCAGGCGCTGCTTCATCCACCCGGTGACCCGGCCATCCTGCCCGCGCCAGAACAGTCCGTGGTGCACGAAGATCGCACCGGCGTCCTGCTCGATGGCCGCCTCGATCAAAGCCCGGCTCGCCGTCACCCCCGAGACGATCCGGCGCACCTCATCGCGCCCTTCGACCTGCAGGCCGTTGGGGCCGTAATCCTTGAACCGTGCGGGCTGGAGCAGGCCGTCGAACGCCTGCAGGAGCTGTTGTGAACTTGCCATTGGCGGATTGTGTCGCACCAGCCAATAACGAGTTGCAGAAGTCGGCAGTCGGTAGGGTCTCGTCCTGACAGCGCCGGGTGCAGCCGGTGATCCGAATGAAAGCCGGGCCCCGCGCCCGCCTGCGCGGCGCCGCGAGCCTTACACTTGTCCCAACACTTTCTTTTGCCTCACCATGCGCCGCATCTGGTTGCTTTTTGCCCAGGCCGTCACCGTCCTGCTGGCCGCTTACTTCGTCGTTGGAACCCTCAAACCCGAGTGGCTGGGACGCACGCCTCCCGGTATGGGCCGTGTGTCACTGGTAGAAGCGCCTGCCGCGACCGTCAGCGGCCCCCCGCCTGCCGGCAGCTTCCGGCAGGCAGCGCAGCGCGCCTCGGCAGCTGTCGTCAGCATCAACACCAGCAAGGCCGCCGATCGCAGCCCCAACGCGAATGATCCCTGGTTTCGATTCTTCTTCGGCGAGCAGGGCGGCCAGCCGCAGGCGGGCCTGGGCAGCGGCGTCATCATCAGCAACGACGGCTACATCCTTACCAACAACCATGTGGTCGAGGGCGCCGATGAGATCGAGGTCGTGCTGGCCGACAGCCGCAAGGTCAGCGCCAAGGTCATGGGAACCGACCCGGACACCGATCTGGCCATCCTGAAAATTTCCATCGACCGGCTCCCTGTCATCACGCTGGGCAACTCCGATGCGTTGCACGTGGGCGACCAGGTCCTTGCCATCGGCAACCCGTTCGGCGTCGGGCAGACGGTCACGAGCGGCATCGTCAGCGCGCTCGGGCGAAACCAGCTGGGCATCAATACCTTCGAGAACTTCATCCAGACCGACGCAGCCATCAACCCGGGCAATTCAGGCGGCGCCCTCGTGGACGTCAACGGTCACCTGATGGGCATCAATACCGCCATTTACTCGCGTTCGGGCGGCAACATGGGCATCGGCTTCGCCATTCCTGTTTCCACCGCGAAACTGGTGCTCGAAGGCATCGTGAAAGACGGCGTCGTGCGCCGCGGCTGGATCGGCGTGGAACCCGCCGACCTGTCGCCCGAGCTGATGGAAACCTTCGGCGTGAAGGCCAGGCGCGGCGTGCTCATCACCGGCGTGCTGCAGAACGGACCCGCTGCGCAAGCTGGCGTGCGCCCGGGCGATGTGATCGTGGAAGTCGCCGGCAAGGAGATCGCCAACGTATCCGAGCTGCTGTCGAGCGTCGCTGCGCTCAAGCCAGGCACTCCGTCAAGGTTCAAGATCCTGCGCCGTGACGACTCTGAAGAGCTGAACGTGACGCCCGGGCTCAGGCCAAAGCCGCCACGGCCTCCCCAGCAGCAGCGCTAAGGCACCTGCACTGCCGGGATCAGTCCGTCGAGGCTGTTGACTCTTCGGGTGCCTTGGTGTGCTTGATGAAGATGGTGGAGGCCCAGATCCCCACCTCGTACAGCAGGCACATCGGTACCGCCAGCGCCAGTTGCGACACCACATCGGGCGGCGTGATGATGGCAGCGATGATGAACGCGAGCACCACGAAGTAGCCGCGAAATTCACGCAGCTTTTCCACCGTGACGATGCCCATGCGAGCGAGCACCACCACCACGACCGGCACCTCGAAAGCCAGGCCGAATGCGATGAACATCGTGAGAACGAAACTCAGGTACGCCTCGATATCCGGCGCAGCCGTGATGCTCTTGGGCGCGAAGCTCTGGATGAATGCGAACACCTGCCCGAAGACAAAGTAGTAGCAAAACGCGACGCCAATGAAAAACAGCAGCGTGCTGGAGATCACCAGCGGCATTACCAGCTTCTTTTCATGCGAGTAAAGCCCCGGCGCGACGAAGGCCCAGGCCTGGTACAGAACCACGGGCAGTGCGATGAGAAAAGCGCTCATCAGCAGGATCTTCAGCGGCACCAGAAAGGGCGAGATCACCGATGTCGCAATCAGGGTGGCGCCCTTGGGCAGGTGCGCGATCAGCGGCGCGGCCAGGATGTCGTAGAGCGCACCCGGACCGGGGTACATGAACAGCACAGCCGCCACCAGGCCCACCGCAATCATCGCCTTGATCAGGCGGTCACGCAGTTCGACCAGGTGGGCGACGAAGGGCTGCTCGGTGCCCGCGAGCTCGTCTTCTTTGTTCGTGTCCATCAGTTGAATTTATGCGGGCGGTAGCGGGCGACGCGGGCCGCGCCTGAAAGCGCCTTGGTCCGGATGCCGTTGCGTGCCTTGTACCAGGTCGGTGTGGCGCCCTGCTTGACGCGCCACTTCTTCTTCGGATGCCGGTATTCCGGGTAAACCTGCGGCATTTCGAGCGCCGACATATCGGTCGTGCTGCTGGTCAGCGAGGCGGCATCGTTCAGGTCACGCTCCACCTGGCTCATACCACCGTGAATGGAGCTTTCCACATCACGTGCGGCCGACTCCACCGTTTCCTTCATCTTCTTGAGCTCTTCCAGGTCCATGGACCTGTTCACCTCGGCCTTGACGTCGGCGACATAGCGCTGCGCCTTGCCCAGAAGCGTGCCCACCGTGCGAGCGACGCGCGGCAATTTTTCGGGGCCGATGACGATCAGCGCCACGGCGCCGATCACCATGATCTTCTCGATGCCGAGATCAATCATGGCCTGGGCCGATCAGTGCGCGGGCTTGCGGGGAGGTGTCCACCTCAGCTCTTGTTGCGTGCTTCAACGTCGATCGTCGTCTTGTCGGCGGCGCCCGGCTGCTGCGAGGCTGTCACCTGGCTCTGCGACTGCGGAGGCACCGGTGTTTCGGGGGTGGAGCCATCCTTGACGCCATCCTTGAAGCCCTTCACCGCGCCGCCCAGGTCGGAACCGATGTTCTTGAGCTTCTTGGTGCCGAAGACCAGCACGATGATCAAAAGAACGATCAGCCAATGCCAAATCGAAAAGGAACCCATGAATTTCTCCTGTACTGATTGAGAACGATTCTAGTCGGCCAGGGTGAAAGACCCTGTAGCCAGAGACCCCAAGGCGAGCGAACTCAGCCTTTGAGCCAGGGGCGCGGCCCGCCCATCACATGCACATGCACATGCTGGACTTCCTGCCCGCCTTCGGCGCCGGTGTTGACCACGATTCGAAAGCCGCCCTGCGGATAAGGCCGGCAGCCTTCCTGCAAAGCCAGCTTTGGCGCCAGCGTCATCATGCGGCCCAAAAGCGCCTGGTGCCTGTCTTCAACCTGCGCCATCGAAGCCACGTGTTCCTTGGGCACCATCAGAAAGTGAACCGGTGCCCAGGGATTGATGTCGTGAAAGGCGAGCATCTCGTCGTCTTCAAACACCTTGCGCGAGGGGATCTTGCCCTCGACGATCTTGCAGAAAATGCAGGTGGGGTCGCTTGCGCTCATGGACAGCTCTTCGAATCGGACTGTGAGGGTGTGTTCAAAACGGCGGCTTGTTGTCGGCAAACTTCACGATGCCGCGCAGGCACCGGTACAGATACCACAGGCCCACGATCGTCCAGGCGATCAGGCCCGGCACGAAGAACGCGAGATACAGGGGCGATGTCAGCACCAGCCAGGCCAGCGTCCACCAGAAGGTGGAGATCATGTAATTGTGGTGGCTCGCATACACCGCATCCTGCTCGTCGCCGCGCTTGACGTAGTTCAGGATCAGGGCAATCACCGCCAGCGAGCCGAAGCTGGCCCAGGCGATGGTGTGCAGGCCATACAGGATGTACATGAACGTGCGGTCGCGCTCGTTCTTGATCTCGAATACAGCGTAATTTGTCTCGGCCATGGCATTGATCCTTTGGTTCACTGCAGCGATTCACTGATTCGGTTCTTCACGGGCCAGCGCCTTTCGCAACGCCTTTTCCTCGATGCCGCTGGTGCCCTCGCGGCGCTCCAGTTCGGCCAGTACGTCCGCCGGCCGCAAATCGTAGTGCGCCAGCGCGACCAGGCAATGAAACCACAGGTCGGCCATCTC
>JAZKFD010000224.1:1831-22457 GCA_040386635.1 Pseudomonadota bacterium | reverse complement strand
CCCAGCAGGATGTCGTCGCCATCCACGGCGAGCGCCGCGAGTGCGTCGCCGTAGATCGCGTCTCCGCCCACGCCGCCCATGGCGATATCGACACCGGCATTGCCTTCGATGGTGTCCACGCCGCCCGTGAGGTCGCTCACGTCCGTTGTCAGCACCCGCGTCAGCGTGCCGTGCTGCGAATACTCGACCCGTCCGTTGTCGCCCAGCAGGATGTCGCTGTCCGCCGTGAGCGTGCCGACGGTGCCGTCAAGTTCCGCATCGCCAAACAGCCGGTCGCCGCGTCCGCCACCGATAGCCACGTCGTTGCCATCGCCGCCCGACAGCTGGTCGATGCCGGTGAACGGAATGTCGGTTGCCGGATTCAGGTCGGTGCTCTGTACCGTCTTCAGAACGAACAGGTCAGCCTTGCCGAAGCCTTCCACGAAGTCCGGATCGGTCGCATCGACGAAGGAGGTGTCGAAGTCGATCTGACCGCGATCGCCCACCAGCACGTCGTGGCCCAGGCCGCCGGTTGCGCTGTCGGCTCCCGGACCGCCGATGATGAAGTCGTCGTCCTGGCGGCCATCCAGGCTATCGTCGCCCGCCTCGCCCGGATCGGTTTCGCTGGATGCGACCTGCTCAGGGAAGGCGACATGGATATCGGCCAGCACATCGGCAAGCGTGCCGTTGATCTTCACGACCAGCACTTCCTGGGTCATGCGCACATGATCGCCGGCCACGATGTCGCGGCTGTCCGGGTCGTCGGGGTTGAGCGCATCGTCGCCGTTGACCGTGTCGTCGCCCTTGCCGCCCACCAGCACGTCGCGCCCGGTACTGCCGAACAGGAGGTCATCGCCACCCGATGTCTTGTCGATCGACTCCAGCTCGGTCGCATAAGAGGCACGCGCCGCGAGCAGGTAGCTGAAATCGATCTGGCCATGGTCGCCGAATGCCACGTCGTCGCCGCTGCCGCCGCGAATCACGTCTTCCACCCCGCCTGAACCGACGCCCGCGCCACCGAACAGGATGTCCGCATCCTGGCCACCATCGAGATCATCGTCTCCGTCGCCAGCCTCCGAGACAGCCTGGAGCTGCTCGAGGTCCTGGGTCGGCGCGTTGTAGGCGCCGCCCACGACGGCATCGCCCGCCGCATACATCGTGATGGTGCCGTTGTCGCCGAAGATCACATCGGCGCCGAGCGCGCCGGTGATCGTGTCGTGGCCGGCATTGCCCAGGAGGAAATCGTTTTCGGTGCCGCCGGCGATCACGTCATCGCCCGCATTGCCGAAGACGATGTCGCTGCCCTTGCCGCCATCGAGCTGGTCGTTACCGTCGGCGGCGCCGTCGGTCTGCGCGACGCCCCGGTGGAACTTGTCGCCTTCGAACCAGCTGCGCGGCTCGTCGTCGTCGTCGGATGCCTTGATGACGCGTGTGTTGTCCCCGCGCATCACGTCGTTGCCTTCCTCGCCGAGCAGGGTGTCGGCTCCCGCGCCGCCGCTCAGGTTGTCCGCGCCCCAGTCGCCAAACAGGGGCAGCAGCATGATCGGATCGCCGCTCGCCGTGGCAATCGTGAAGTCCACGTTGAGCTTGAAGGTGGAATCGCCATACACCAGGTCGTTGCCGCCGTTGCCCTGCAGTTCGTCCGATCCGCCGCCGCCGCTGATGCTGTCGGCGCCGTGATCGGCAATCGCCGGGATCACGAGCGCAGGTTCGTCGCTGCTCGCGTCCAGCACCAGGTCGCAGCCGCTGAAGGTGAAATCGGCGTCGCCCCAGACCCGGTCGATGCCCGCTTCGCCCTGCAGGATGTCGGCGCCCGCGCCGCCGCTGATCAGATCGCGGCCTGCGCCACCCATGGCCACGTCTGCATCGGCGCCACCGGCCAGCACATCGTCACCTTCGTCGCCCAGCAGCACGTCGTCACCGGCCTCGCCCCTCAGCGTGTCGCCTCCGGCGGCGCCGTTCAGTGTGTCGTCGCCTGCGCCGCCTTCGAGGCAGTCGGCGCCCGCGCCGCCGTCTATCGTGTCGTTGCCGGCGCCACCGATCACATGGTCGTCGCCGGTATCGCCCTTGAGCAGGTCGCCGCCACCGGCACCGGTGAGGCTGTCGTTGCCGCTGCCGCCCTGGAGCTGCGCCTTGGTGTTGATGTTGTTCGGATCGAGGATGGTGATGCTGTCATCGCCCTGCCCCGCATTGCCGAAGATCAGGGTGAAGCCGCCTGAAAAGTCCGTGTTGTATTCCTGCCAGTCGAGGAAGGTGGCTCCTTCGGCGCCAGTTCCAATACCGACCCCCTTGCCCCGCACCCGGATCGTGTCGGCATCGACGATTTCGACTTCGACGATTTCCGAAACGTCGCTCGGGTCATCGGCGTTGTTGTTGGTGTAGACGCGATCTTCCGCGTATTGGCCGACATTCAGCCTCAGCGTCCCGTTGCCCAGGTCGGTGGCCATCACCGGGTCGGGCGAAAGTTCGAAGTGTTCTTCGTACAGCGGCAGTGATGGGCCGAACTGGAACTCCTTGCGCCACAGCCCGAACAGGGCCTCGATGTAGGCGAACAGCTTGGCTTCGATCAGCGCGTCCACGCTGAACAGCGCGAGCGGTCCTTCTTCAAGCGCCAGGTAGAGATTGGCAAGGATCTCGTCCAGCCGGATCCGCATGTCCTGGTCCGGATCGTTCAGATCGAACCCGATGGTGGCGAAGATGCCCCCACCCACGCCAGCCGAGGCAACCACCGCATTGAGCTCAGCCGCCGCCGTGATTTCACCGGTGACCGTGACTTCGGGCACATCGATGCCGGGCGTGCCGGTGAAGGGGTTGTCGTCATAGACGAAGAAGCCGTCGATCAGGTCGATCGGGTTGTCAAAACCGCCATTGGCGAACGAGAAGAAGCCCTGCGTGTCGTAGCCGAAGGCCAGATCGATCAGGGCCCCGATTCCACCAGCGAAGCGCGCACCCAGCGGCCCCCAGATCGGCACGTAGATCGAGAAGTCGAAACCGAATTCGAGCGGCGGCAGGTCATAGGCCACCAGCGTCATGTTGCGGCCGAAGAACAGGCCCAGGATCTCTTCGGGATTGTCCAGGAACGGGAAGCTGAAGCCGCCCGCCGCCCCGCCGAGCGCATCGTTCAGGTCGCCCTGGTCGATAAAGCCGGTGGTGATGAAGTCGAGGGCCTGCGTGACCTCATCGGGCACCGTACCGCCGAATGCCGCGAACACATCCTCCAGCGCCTTGGTCGGATCGGTCAGGCCGCCCACCTGGGTTGGATCGGTCAGGTCGAGGTCGGCGCCACCAAACGTGATGCTCTCGTCCATGATCGTGAGGTAACCGTTGTCGCCCTCGGCAACCGTGCTGGCGAAGTCCACCAGCTGGTCGAGCAGTTCGAGTGCCGTGACCAGCGCCGGGTTGACCACGCCGAATTCGGCGGCCACGTCCAGCAGCGATGTCGGGCCCAGCAGGTCCGATAGCACCGGGATCGGGTCGGTCAGGATGTCCAGGATCGGGTCGATCGGCTCGATCACGTCGTACACATCGCGAATGAACGGACCGATGGTCTCGCCCAGGAAGGAGCCGATATCCAGCCGGAGATTGCCCAGGGTTAGCTCGGGGTTGGTTGTCTCGCCGTCGTCGTCGCCGAAGCTCCAGGCGAAGTCGAAATCCGCAGCGATCTTCGGGAAGCCGAATCCCACCAGGTCTTCGTTCAACCCCAGTTCGAGCAGCAGGTCGAGCTCGGCCTCGATACCGTAATCGACATCGACATCCATGTTGCCCAGGTCGCCAAAGTAGATGCGCCCCGCGTCGCCCACATCGTCGGTGTTGAGCACATCGACCGAGAAGTGGCCCTCCAGTCCGCTGCCGTCAGGCGCGATGAGATTGTCTGTCGCCTGGAGCTGCAGCAGGAAGAGTTCAGCCTTGACGGTGTCTGGCAACGTGACCTTCAGCTCGGCGCTGAGGTCCTCTTCGCCGGACTTGTTGACCTGGAAGAAGAAGCCATCGTCCAGGCTCACCCCGATTCCGAATGCCAGGGCCAGGTCGATCTCGACTGTGAGCGGCTCGAACTCCAGCGAAAAGACATCCAGGCCCAGGTCGGCATTCGGCGTCACGATGTCCAGGCCGACAGCCAGGTCCAGGCCGAACGAGAAGGAACGCGCTGCGAGCACCTTGTCCACCCAGGTGGAGTCGAAGGTCTGCGAGCCGTCGAACGCAAAGACGCTCACATTGTCGGACCCATCGACCAGGTTTAGCGTCACGGTGGAGCCGGCGAGCAAGGTGCCCAGGCTGTCGATCGCATCCTGGATCGCCTGGCCCACGTCCTCGAAGATCTGCGCCGCGAGTTCGGGCGCGCCGTCGATGATGCTGGTGATACGCGGGATCACTTCGTTGCGCAGGTCCTCGATGAACGAGCCGACGTCAGCCAGCGCATCGCCCACCAGCGGCAGGTATTGCAGGCCTTCACCGCCGAAGATCTCACCGGTGATGAGGTCGCCCAACGTTCCGAGCACGGTGTCCGCCCCGGCCAGGAAGAGGCTCAGGGTGTCGAGAATGCCCAGGTCCGAAAAGTCGACCTGCGAGAAGTCGGGCATGGACGTCAGCTCGAAGTCAACGCCATTGTCAAGATCGAAGGGGTCGGTGACGAATCCGGAAAAGGCCAGGCTGCCGATGAAGTTGGAGCTGGTCGGGAAGAACACCGGCAGCTCGGCGGCCAGGTGCAGGTCGAAATCGACGTTGTCCGGGTTCAGGATCTCACCGGGACTGTCGAAGAATTCGGAGATCGTGATGCGTCCGTCCGAGCCAATGCCCGATGTGGGCAAGCTCACGCGGACCGTCGCCGGATCGGTGTTGCCGAACACCCCGTCATCGTTGAGCACGGCGCCGCCATTGGTGACGAAGAGGCCCAGCGGTCCGAGCGACCCAGTGAACGTCACGTTCTGTGCGCCTGCATACGCGCTCAGTTCCAGGAAGGTTTCGTCCGCGTCCAGGAAAATCGCGTCCTGGATATCGTCCAGCACCTGCACCGGCAGGTCGAGCGCTGCCGAGATGGCATCGACATCGACGCCGAACTTCAGGCTTGCATCGATGCCGAACTGCGCCGCCAGGTTGGCCTGGCCGCTCAGCTCCACTGCCCCGTCGGGCAGCGCGTCCAGCGGCACGCCTGCATCCGTCAGCAACTGCACCACGTCCACATTCAGCGCCAGGTTATCGGCGAACTGGCGCTGGAAGGCGATGCCGAATGTCAGCACGCCCGGGCTGGAAGCCGCGTAGCCAATGGTGGCGACAGCGCCCGCGAACTCCGAAAGTCCCTCGTTGATTTTGGCGAGCAGTCCTTGCAGGTTGTCGGTGGGGTTGGCGGCGATGTCCTCCACCGCCTGCGCGAAGTCTTCGACGAAACCGAGCGTATCGGCCAGCGAGACGCCCAGCAGCGGCAACTCGTCGTTCAGGATACCCAGGCTGGCCACATAGTCCTGCAGCCATCCCGAGATGGCCCGCAGCACGGCCACGGCGTCGTCGAAACTGAATTCGGCCAGGTTGCTGATGGCGTCGGCGATACCGCCCAGGTCATAGTCGATTTCGAACGTTGCCGGATCGAGGTTGGTCAGGTTGGGGATGACCACTTCGATGAACGGATCGCCGACGGCGTCGGCCAGCTCATTGGTGAGGTCGGACACGATGCTGCCCGTCCCGTCGATGGAGATATCGGCGCCTTCCCAGCGGATGGACGCGCTGCCATAGACATCGATCTCCTGGCCATCGCTCGCGGCATTTGGCTCGGCCCCGGTGTTGGGATCGACCAGGCCAAGCGCGTTGGTGCCGGCATCGGGGCCGTCGAGCACGCCCAGGATGCCGACCGGGTTGACCAGATATTCCCCCGGGTTGAGCTCATCTTCGACATAAGTCGACTTTTGGAGCGCCTGGAAGATCTCCCGGATGAACAGGGCCCCGGACTCGCCCACGGCGAAGTCCATGTCAACCACGGCATTGAGCTGCGCCGACGCGTCGCCCAGGTCGAGGCCGACGAACCCGAAATTCGCGGAGCCGTGGGCCGCGCCGGTGGCAGCGATCGATGCGCGCAGGTTGACGTCCTGCACGAAGGCGTCTATGCCGGACAGCGAGCGCGCCGTCATGCCTTCATTGAGCCCCAGGTCGGTGGCGGCCGCGGCGTTGACGTTGGTCAACGTGAGCGTGGTTGCGCTGCCGGCCTTGACGGCCAGCACCAGCCGCGCGCCGTCCAGGCCCGCGACCACCTTGCCGGCGATCGTGCTGCCGACCGCTTCGATGGCGGTGTTGATCGCGTCCACCACGGCGGGCAGCGAAGCACCCGTATCCGTGATGGAAATCGCGCGGGTGGTCGCCACACCGCTTGAATCGATCAGGTTGATGGTGAAGGCGGCAGTGCCGCTGAGCGGGTCGCCCACCGTGGGGCCGGTGCGGTCGCTGCCGCCGTCGGCCAGGCCCAGATGGTCACCCGTGACGCTGCTGACTTCGACGCGGTCGGCAATGCCGTACGGCAGCGCCGTGTCGAGATAGGCCGACGGCTGCACCAGGCGGATGCCCCAGCCCGTGATGTTGTGGGCGGCGTCGAAGAACGGAACGGCGCCAGCCACCAGCACGGAGCCCAGCGTCTGCCCGGTCGCCACGTCGAGCACCGTCGAGCGCATGGCGTCGTTGATCGCCGAGACGACACCGCGCGCCTCGGCCTCCCGATCGTCGGAGAGCACATTGAAGTTGCCCGCCGCCACATTCACCGTGCGTTGCACCGTGTCGCTGCCCGAGAACAGCTTGACGTCGAATGAGAAGGCCCCCAGATTGGCATCGGCGGCGATGGCATCGCCTGCGGCATTGGGTCCGAACGACAGGCCGCTCTCGCCGCGGATCGCGATCTTCGAGGACACGGAGTCGCCCGCGAAACCGAGTTCACGGCGCGCGACGTCATTGCTCGGATTCACGCCGATGAAGGCTTGCGTGGCGCCATTGCCGTCGTCGATCACCAGGCGCATTCCGGATACCGCATCGCCGGTGACGCTGACGTAGGGGTTGGGGCTGGCACCGAAGGCGGTTGTGATCGCGGTGTTCACGTCAGCCGCGAGATTGGCCACCGATGTTTCGACCACCAGGGCCCCCTCTTCCACGTGCTGATTGCCCGAGTCCGGATTCACCGAGATCGTGTGGGTCTGCCCGCCGATGGTGAGCTCGAAGGTAGCGGCCCCGCTGAGGACGCCATTGGCAGGCAGTGGCGAGGTGGTAGCGCGCTGGCCATCGAAGAAGCCGAGCTTGGCGAACTCGGTGGTGTTGGCTGCGTCGTCGCGGTCGGCGTTGACGATCTGCAGCACCGGCAACAGGTCGCTGGAGAGCGCGATTCTTCCGTTGACGACGTTGACCTGGATCGCGCTCGTGGCAAGGCCGGCCTGCGTGAGGCCCGCCTGGATGGCGGTGCGCAGTGCAGTGGCCAGTGCAGTGGTGCTGGCATAGCTGGACGCTGGCAGCGTAACGGAGATACTACCCCCGCCTTCCAGGAGATCGTCCTGGTCGTCGTCGGCTGCGCTGTGGCCACCCACCAGAATGCGAAGGTCGGCGCCCGCGCCGCCGATGTTCAGTGACGTGGGCGCTGTCAGTGCGACCGCAGCGAACGAGCCCGCGACGCTGGCAACCGATACCAGCGGATCGCCGGTAAGTTCGATACCCAGCGTGACGTCGATCCGGAATGTCGTCTCGATGTCCAGACTGCCTTCAACCGCCACGTCGCCCAGCGGGCCGAGGCCCACCCCGAGGTCACCGTCCACTGCCAGGTTCTGGTTGGCCGCGGCAGGCGTCATCGTCATGTTGAACAGCAGTGTCGGAATGCCCGTGGCCCGGTCGGTGGTGAACGTGGGCGCGATGCTGCTGACGGTGACGCCGAAACCGCCAAGCGCCGACACCAGCTGGCTCACGAAGCCCTGGACGGTGCTGAAAGCCGGAACCAGCACGCCATCCACCTCGTCGGTGATCGCCTCGAACAGGTCCTTCACGGGGCCGTCGAAGTCCAGCAGGTTGCTGATTTTCTTGCCGTCCAGGAAAGGAATGCTGGAGCCGAACAACTCCGCCTTTGTCTGCAACTGCTGCAGCATGTTCGCCAGGCCGTTCACCACATTGGCGAGCGCGGCGGCATCGAGATTGCGGAACGGTTCGAGGTCTTCGAAGTCCTGCAGGCTCACCTGCGAGGCGGTTCGCGGGTCTTCGGCGTCGGACGCGTCGGGCGTCGGCGGTATCGGCTGGAACACCGCATCGAATGGCGTGGGCGCAGAAAGCCCGATCGTCGCCGATGCATCGGTGATGCCGTCTGCGAATGCCGCGTAACCGGGGATGTCAACCACCGACACAGGCAGGCTGATGTCCACGTGGCTCGCGGCTGAAGGGCCTGCATGGCCGGTGAGGTCGTAGCCCACCAGCGCTGCGTTGCTGCCAAAGTCCCCCGAAAAATCGGCCTGCGCCACCATCAGAAGGTCGATGTCGCCCGCGCCAGCACTGATATCCAGGAAACCGAAGGTGAGCTGGGAGTTTGCAGAGGCGCCGAATGCGGCCAGCGCGCCGTCGGCGGAGACGCCGGCCGCGTAAGCAGGGTTACGCAAAACGCCACCGTTGGCCGTGATGGTCAAACGGGGTAGCTCCGGCGTCGGGTCCGCTTCGCCGCCGTCGCCGTCATGGTCATAGGTGTCCGGGACGATGGAGGCTTTTGCCACCACCAGCGCGTCCACACGGTAGGTGCTCTTGAGCGCGACCGGCGTGGTGACGGGAATACTGATGGGGGCATCCGCACCGTAGGCGATTTCAGCACCGTCGGCATTGCGGCCCAGGTCAAGGCTCGCGCTGTCGCTGCTATCGACAATTTCGATGATGAGATCCAGATCAAAGCGGTATTCGTAGTCGGTCCCACCTGTAGGGACGAGCGCAAAGGTGCCCGAATCGATGGTCACAGTGACCCCTGCGTCGCTCCAGCTCAGGCCGCCAAGCACGCTGTTGAGCGAACTGGCGGTTCCACCCGCCACGAATGAGCTGAGCCCGGAAAGCGTTTCGTTCAGGAAATCGGCAAAGTCCACACTGTCGGCGCCGTTGTCGTCCAGTACGTCGCGCAGCGTGGGCGCGTAGTAGTCGGACGCCAGCAGAATCGGATCACCATTGCGCTTGGTCTCTCGCTCCAGCAGGCCGGGAATCGCCGAGTCGAGCAGTGGATCGAACACGGCATCGTCCTGCGCAGCCGACGCCACGTTGTCCATCAGGTTCAGCGCCGAGGTGAGGTCACCCAGGACGGCCGCCCCGACCGTCGGGTTGCTCAGATAATCCGACAGCGTGACGTTGCCGAGCACGTCGGCCGACAACAGCAATCGGGGCTCGTACGTCTCGAACGTCAGGGGATTGGGCCGTATGGCTGCCCGGGTGCGTCGTCTGGATGGAGTCGCAGCGCCATGCGTGCGTGCAACAGTCAAAGCGCGGCGTGAGCCACGTAGTGGAAACAAGTCGCCGAGCGAGAAAGACATGGTCTTCTCCTTATGGAGAGAACTGCACTTCTAGTTGATCCGGGCGACTCCCAATTCTTCGTCCGAGCGGATTTGGCACTTCGGCCAAGGAGGTGGTTATAGGCCTGCGAGTGCGCAGAGACAATGTCCAGTCCAGGCGCCATGAGCAATGGCTGGGGTTGATTCGATACAAACAGACACCATGGAAGAGGTATTCATCCGAGCAGCACATCAGTCTGGTTGCAGGGATCCGCACCGATCGTGCAAGCTCAGCAGCTGGAACTCAGGGGTGCCCACACAGCCGTTGCACTTCTCACACTTGAACCCATGGCTTACAACTGGTTGCGACTCGTTTCAGCGCTCTCAATTCGAGCATTTCATCCACATAAAGTTACAGCGACCCCTGTCTTGCTTACACCTGAGATAAGGTGTCCTTCGAATTTCAATTCCTCTTCGAAGCCGGAGCCCGGACATGTTCAGACCATCGATTCTCATTGCTGCAACCATCACTGCGGCACTCGCCACCGTGGGCTGTGCGACAAAGCCTGCCGGCGAAGGCACTCACCTGGTGTATCGCAACTCCGCGGGAGTGCCTTACATGCAGTTCGATTACCCGACGGCTGATCTATGCCGCCGGACGGAAGCCATCGCGACTGGCGACGTTCGATGCCAGGCCGTTTCGGCCGCCGCTCAGCTGAAAGCTCGGGCGACCTTGCGGTACGAGCCCCCTGGAATCGAGGTGGTCGGACACTACAGCGATATGCCCGCATGTACCAAAGCCAATTCGAGCATGGCGTTGGGCGTGAAGCTGGCCGGGGGCTGTGCAGCCAAATAACGCAAGTTAGGGCGCACGACCGGCGCTTTCTCAAACCGGGGTCCAAAGCACTACCCGGACGCAATTGGTTACGAACTCGGCGCAGGCAGTGTGGTTTCCTGTTGACTTCATCACACAACTGACTTGCACTTTTCACAATGCGGGCCTAACTTGACACCTACGCCACTTGGCGGATTTCAGGTGAGCAAGAACCTATGCGTTGGCTAAAACCAAATCTGCGCAACAGCCTCTACGCTCTGCTCGGCAATCCGGTCCAGCCTTCCGAGTCGATTCTGGAAAATGGGACCGAGGACATCCGCGACTCCATGCTTGCCTGCCTGGGCGATCAAGGGGCAAAAGATTTTCCGCAGATCACCCGGCGCATCCGTTACGCCACCGATATTCAGGCACTGTGGTACCTGCGCGGTGACCTCATGGCCGCGCTGGCTTCCATTCAAGGCGAAAAAGTGGCGCGTGAGCGCGTGGCCGCCCTGACCGCGCAGTTCCAGGGACTGTTGCCGGGCGGGTTGAATTCCCGCCCGAGCCGGCTGGAAGGCTAGTGGCTGTGCCCCCAGAGCACGAAAGCGTCTCGGCCCTCGACTTCGAGATTCACCTTCGCGCCCACCGGTAGGGCAATCTTTGTCGGCACGTGTCCGAAAGGCAGGTTCGTGAACACCGGCGCCTTGACCTGCGCACGCAACCAGTCCACCACGGTCTTGAGCCGGTAGCCCTTGTCGTGGGGCACCGGTTTGTAGTTGGTGAAATGGCCCAGGACAATCGCCTTCTGGTCCTTGAGCACGCCAGCGTAAAGCAGCTGCGTCAGCATGCGCTCGACACGGTAAGGATGTTCGTGCACATCTTCCAGGAACAGGATGCCGCCCTTGATCCTGGGCATCCACTCGGTGCCCGCGAGCGCTGCGATGATGGCGAGGTTTCCGCCCCACAGTTCGCCTTTGATGTGCAGCGGCTTTTCCCGGGCCTCGGCTGCCGGCAATTGCCAGCCCGCGCCCTCCCCCTGACCGCTCACGAGGTCTTCGAAGCAGGCCTGCATGATGTCATCGGGTTCGCCCTCGATGCCAAAGTCTTCGCCCAGTGCGGGACCAGCCCATGTCACGCGACCCGTTTTGGCCAGCACCGCCGACTGGAAGGCCGTGAAGTCGCTGATACCGACGAACTTCATGCCCTGGTCGATGGCCTTGGCGACTGCCTTGTACCGGATACCGGGAAGCAGACGCGTCAGGCCGTAGCCGCCTCGCGTGATCAAGGCAACATCGGCCCCGCTTGCGGCGGCCCGATGAATGGCGGCAAGCCGGGTCTCGTCATCGCCGGCAAAGCGCATGTGGGTTGCCAGGGCGGCCTCGTCGAGTTCGACCTCATGACCCAGGGCCTTCAATCGCTGAACCCCGCGCCGGATCACCGCCTTGTCGCGAATCGCACTTGAAGGAGAAAAGATGTAGATATTTTTTTTCACCGGTGGAAGTATCCCACTGCCGCCTGCGCGATCGGCTCGCCATGTTCCTGCACGAAGTGTCCCGCGTGTTCGAGCACCATCGGTGGCGGACAGCCGCGTATCGAATCGCGCAGTTGCTGCATGACGGGAACGCCCAGAACCGGATCGGCCGCACCGATGGCCATCATGGATTGACCTTTCCACATGTGAGTGAAATAGTCGCGCGCCTGGCGCGAGACAGTTGCGCCATCGGAGTCCCTGTCCTGCGGCACCATCGGAGGAAACGCACGCAAGGCAGCGCGGTGCCCCCGATCCGGGAACGGCGCGTTGTATGCCGCGAGTTCAGCCTCGGTCATCTGCGGATTGCCGCGCGCAAGGAGCCGCGCCACATCGAATTCCGGCGTCTTGGCGCACATCGAACGCCAGGCCAGAAAGCCGGGACTCAGCGGCGAGTCGCCGGTGGCAAGCGTCGTGTTCATGATCAGCACGCCACGGTAACGGTGCGGATGCTCCATTGGCAAGGTGAGACCCAGGATGCCGCCCCAATCCTGGACCAGCAGCACGACGTTTTTAAGATCCAGCCGTTCGATGAATTCCAGCAACACCTGACGGTGCCAGCTGAACGTGTGCGCCGAGTCTTTCTTGGGTTTGTCGCTCTTGCCAAAGCCGATGAGGTCGGGGGCGATGACGCGGTCACCCGACGCCAGGAACACCGGGATCATCTTGCGATACAGGTAGCTCCAGGC
Source organism: Pseudomonadota bacterium (assembly GCA_040386635.1). Classification (GTDB taxonomy): domain Bacteria; phylum Pseudomonadota; class Gammaproteobacteria; order Burkholderiales; family Burkholderiaceae_C; genus Ramlibacter. Next base: position 9,986 of record JAZKFD010000224.1, on the reverse strand, counting down.
CGGGTTGCCGTGAAGGCATAGCCAGGTACGGGGCGCGTCTGCGGGGCCTTCATCGAGGTAGTGCATCCGAAGACCATCGAGCGAAGGAAGGTCCGCCATATATTGCGGCTTCCACGGGTAGCCGGGCAGCGCGTCGAATCGCGCTTTGGGGGTTCGCAGCGCGTCGTCGCGCACGGGCTGCGCAGCCGCGCGACCGTCCTTGCGTCGTTCGCGGAAGAACTGGGCGAGTTCCGCCGAACAATCGTGCTGGAGCACACCGCCCAGCAGAGCAGTCTGGTGATTCAGGCGTGCCTGCCCGAATAGATTGACGACCGACCCGGCGGCCCCCGTCTTGGGATCGGGCGCGCCAAACACAACCCGCGCGAGCCGGGAATGCAGCATCGCGCCAGCACACATCGCGCAGGGTTCGAGCGTCACGTACAGCGTGCAGCCTTCCAGGCGATAGTTGCCCAGCACGTTCGCAGCCGCGCGCAGCGCATTGATCTCGGCGTGCGCGGTGGGGTCGTTCTGAGCGATGGGGGCGTTGCGCCCGGTGCCAATCACTTCGCCATCGCGAACGATGACTGCACCCACCGGTACCTCACCGGCATCCTGCGCGGCACGGGCCTGCGCCAGCGCCAGCCGCATGAAATCTTCATCCGTCATGGGCCTTGCACTCATCCGGATTATTTGGTTTCGTCAGGCATGGGGCGCGCCTGCTGCATGGCATCCTGAAATTGTTTTTGCACCTGCTGGACCTGTTGCTGCGGCGTGCCGGCTGGCACAGTCACGGTGCCGTTTGCGGCGGAGGCAGGCGTGCCGGGAGCGGCGGGGGACAGGGCTCCCAATTGCTTCTTCGCCAGCATTCCCACGATGGCAACCACTACCAGCAAACTCAAGACACCAAAGACAACGCGCATGTCAAGCTCCAGGGTTCAGTCGATCCATCCAGCCGGCAAGAGCACGCTCGTTATCGCCACCGGCTGCGTACCCGCTATGAAGCGATGCGCGTGACTCCGGGCGATGCTGGTTGATCTTGAGTTTGCATTGCCACTGGAGCACGCGCAACTCGAACCCGACGATGCCCGGCAGCATTTTGTTGGCGAAGTCTTCTCCAAGATCTCTCCACTGCTGCGCGTAGGCCGGCTCATGATCGCCAATCAGCTTCTTGAGCAGCGCGTCCTTGGCGACGTTGTCTTCGATCAGACGAGCCTGTACCTTGCAGTGCACGGCGACGTAATTCCAGCTGGGAACGCGCGCCTTGTCCGCATAGATCTTTGGCGACTGGTAGGCATCGGGCCCGATGAAGACTGCAAGTGCTTCGGGCCGGGCCAGCAGGTAACGCCAGTGCGGATTGGGCTTGGCGCAATGGCCCCAGAGCACGAATCGCCCGCCGTCTGCTTCTTCCAGATGCAGCGGCAAATGCGTGACGAATGGAAACCCGTCGTCGTCGTTCGAAATCAGGCTTGCCAATGCGTTCTCGCGTATCAGCATGGCTGCGACGGCCGGATCGGTCGATTGAAAGTGCGGTGGCAGATACATATCCGGCGATTGTGCCGCGACGCCGCTCTCAGCGTCCGCCTGTCACGGTGAATGCCACGGTCGGCACCGTGAAGTCGTCGAACGACGCGCCGAGGGCGATTTCGCCATCACTCACCAGGACGCAATCGTTACGCCGGAGGGCCAGCTCGAGCGAATTGCCGTTGAAGCGAACCCAGGTGCCGTAGCTGCTCAGGTCCGTGAGGATGAAGGTGCCGTTGCGCCAGTCGATTCGGGCGTGGACACGAGAGACACGCTGGTCATTCACTTCAAAGTGTGCTGCCCCATCGCGCCCCAGGTGCACCGGCAACTGATCCAGCGTGAAGCGCATCTGCTGATCGAGCCACGACAGCTCAATGCCCTGGGACGCCGAGGCCTGCTGCAACCGGTCACGGTTGGGCGCAAGGGCCGCGGGAACCGTGAGATTCATGGTGTGTACTTCCGCTTCCCACTCGACGCGGTAGATCGTCACCGCGTTGCTCTTGCCGCGAATGGGCACGGGTCCCAGGCTGCGAAACCGCACGCCGTGGGGGTCCGAACGATGCTGGGTTACAACCGATTTGGTCGCCCAGATCTGATCGGCTCCCGAGAGGTCGGACAGCCGCGACGCCATGTTGACGGCGTCGCCGTAGCAGTCGCCATCGACGTCGACCACCTCGCCGGATGCGACCCCCACCTGCAGCCGCATGCGCACCTGCTTGGGCCACTCCTGCAAGCGTTGCGCGTGCTGGCGTTGCAGGTCAACGGCTGCGTGGAGTGCACTTATTCCATCCGGAAAAACCGCCAGGACCCCATCGCCCAGCGTCTTGACGACCCGTCCGCCGTTTTCTTCGACCACAGTACCGATCCATTGCGTGAGCGTGGTGATGGTCCTGGTCGCCAGCTCGTTGCCCAGTACCTCGAACAGGCTTGTGCTACCCGTGAGGTCCGCGAATATGACTGTGGTGGTGGCCGGCATTTCGTATGGATGATAAATGGCCTGGCGTCCTGTAAGCCCTGCAAATCCGATAGCCGCGCAAGTGGCCCGCGTCACCCACACGCAGGCGAAAAGCGGATTTCAGGCGGTCCAGCGCATCAGGGTCACCAGCAAGACCACGATGCCGATGCCGAGATTGACAGAGACCCAGGTGCGAATCTGTGCCAACGCGCTCCCACCGGCAGCCCAATCCGACGCAGCAACTGCGCGTCCGAGCCGCTTGTACAGCGCAAAGCGTATGTGCATGAAGATCGCCACCATCGCCACGCCCAGCACCGCCATGATGGTCCAGGCCAGCGGCATGTCGAACTGCCCCCCTGACTGCACGACTTGTTTGGCCACGCGCCCGATCATCCACACACCGCTGGCCAGGGTCAGCAAAGACGCAACCAACACGGCCTGGAAGAAGCGGCCCAGCACATCGTGCATCAGCCGCAAACGCACGGCAGGCTCGAGCGGCGTGAGGGCTGGGCGAAGGAAAAAGTGCGCAAACACCATGCCCCCGATCCAGACGATGATGGATAACACGTGCACCGTCTTGAGCGCTGCATAGATCATGGGACTCTTTCTGTTTCATTGAATACCGGGTCAGTGTATGGCAGCGACGGGGGCCCTCGCGCCGGCGCGCAAACGGCGACGACACAGGGCGATGAGCGAGCGTGCGTGCGAAACTGGCTTGATAAACCAGAGCGGGGCAGACTTATAGTTCGGTTTTTCCGCACCCTTGGACGACATGCTGAACTACCGCCACCTCCACTACTTCTGGGTCGTCACCAAGGAAGGCGGATTCGCCCGCGCCGCCGAGCGGCTGGACATGGCGGTGCAGACCATCAGCGCGCAGGTCAGGGAGCTTGAAAAATCGCTCGGCCACCAGTTGCTCAAACCTGCGGGCCGTGGCGTTGCCCTGACCGAGGCGGGCCAGGCCGCCTTCGCAAGGGCTGAGGAAATCTTCCGGCTGGGCCAGGGCATCCCCGATGAGGTCCGCGAAGCGGCCAGCAGCAAGCTTGCGCGCCTGTCGGTCGGCCTTTCTGACGGCATCTCCAAGCTGGCTGCCCATGCGCTGCTGGAGCCGGTGCTTCGCACGCCCCATCTCCGGCTGGTCTGTCACGAGGGCGAATTCGAACAGCTTCTAGGCGAGCTGGCGCTGCATCACCTGGACCTGGTGCTGGCGGGACAGGCAGCACCACGCAACCCGAATCTGCGCCTGACCAGCGAACGGCTGGTTGACTCGCCGGTCGAGTGGTATGGCCCTGCGGCGCTGGTGCGCAAGGGGGAGCGCGAGCGGTTTCCGAAGAGCCTGGACGACCTGCCGGTGCTGCTGCCGACCGGACACTCGGCGCTGCGACCGACGCTGGACCACTGGTTCGAGACGCAGGGCCTGCGCCCCCGCATCGTGGGCGAATTCGAAGACAGTGCGCTACTTGCGGTGTTTGCAGCGCGCGGGCTTGGCGTTTTTCCGGTGAGCCGGCTGGGAGCGGATGACGTCGGGCTGCTGCGCGGGCTGCGCCTGCTCGGGCGCAGCGACGGCGTCAGGGAAGAGATCCACGCCATCCGCTCGCGCCGCGGCCAGCACCACCCCCTGGTCATGCGGGTGCTGGCGGGCGCGCGCCCGGATTCCTGACATTGGCCCGCCTGATGCGGGCGAACACGATGGTGCGGTTTTTCCGAACCTTGACAGCGGAACAATCTGCTTTCAAGAGACCGGGTCCCTGCCCTAGATTCACCGCATTCCATCAACGGCAGGGACGCGAGGTGGCTCCGCGCTAGTCGCACCTGCAACTCTCTTCAAAGGCGGTCATGCAAACCATCGGCTCTCCACTCATGTGGTCACTGTTCGCGGCGTTTGTGCTTGTGGCACTGCTGGTCGACTTCTTTGCCATGAGCAAGCAGGGCGCGCACCGCGTCAGCACCCGAGAGGCGGCCATCTGGTCGCTGGTCTGGGTTGGCGTGTCCTTCGTCTTCATGGGCTGGATGTGGTGGTACCTCGGGGGCACCGGAGGCGATGAAGCGGCCCGGACGCTGGCCAACGCGAAATCGCTGGAGTTCCTCACGGGCTACCTGATCGAAAAAGCGCTGGCGGTGGACAACATCTTCGTGTTCCTGATGCTATTCACCTACTTCGCGGTTCCGGCGCAATTTCAGAAGCGGGTCCTGATGATCGGCATCCTGGGCGCACTCGTGTTGCGCGCCGTGATGATTCTGGTGGGCGCCTGGCTGATCGCGCAGTTCCACTGGATCCTGTATGTGTTCGGTGCCTTCCTGCTGTTCACCGGCATCAAGATGTGGTGGGCTGCGGGCCAGGAGCCCGACCTGAACAACAATCCAGCGCTCAAGTGGATTCGCAGCCGCTTCAAGATCTCTCCGGATTATGACGGCGAGAAGTTCTTCACCCGCGTGGGCGGCGTCAGGATGGCCACACCGCTGCTGGTCGTGATCCTGCTCATTGGCATCGTGGACATCGTGTTCGCGGTGGATTCGATCCCCGCGATCTTTGCGATCACGACCGACCCCTTCATCGTGCTCACCTCCAACGTGTTCGCGATCCTGGGGCTGCGCGCGATGTACTTCCTGCTGGCCAACATGCACGAGCGCTTTCACCTTCTGAGCTATGGCCTGGCGATCGTGCTGGTCTTCATCGGCCTGAAGATGCTGATGATCGACATCTACAAGATTCCGGTGGTGGTCTCGCTCGGCTTCACCGCGGTGACGCTGGCCGTGACGATGATCCTGTCGCTCAAGACCCCGCCGAAGGGCACGACGGGCGGCGCTTATCCGTTCGGTGGCAAGAAGCGCGATGAGCAGGCCTAGAAGGCCGACCCCGCACCTACGACCGGGCTGGCCGAACCTCGGTCAACCTGGCCAGATGAAATGCCTGCTTGACGGCCGAGTAGTCCCACTGCTCGATGCGACATAACTGCGGCTCTGAATATCCGCCCCAGCGCAGCAGGTTCACCGAGTTGGGAATGCCCTCGCGCACCCGCGATGAAACCGACGTTCCTGCCTGCACAACCCACATCGGGCGTGCGAGATCGGTGATCGGCTTCACGTAAGGCAGGTGGATGTGGCCGCCGATGACCAGATCGGCGCCGGCCCCGGCCCACCGCTGCAGTGCGGCTGCGTGGCCGTGCAGGCGGTTGGCCACGTCCTCTTCCCGGATCACAGCCGCGGGCTGGTGTACCACCACCACGCGCAGCTGCCCTGCCTGCGCACCTTCGAGGAGACCCGCCACACGCTCGACTTGCCCGGGGGAGACTTCGCCATCCTTGTGGCGTCGCGCCCGGGTCGTGTTCACGCACACCACCAGCAGATCGGACGATCGGTACACGGGTTCCAGATCATCACCAAACGACGCGACGTATCGCCCATAGGGGGCGCGCAGACGGGCCCACATATCGAAAAGCGGAATGTCGTGGTTGCCCGGAACGGCCACAAGCGGCACGGCGAGGCGATCTGTGAACGCACGCGCGGCCCGGAACTGGTCCGGGCGCGCGCGCTGGGTGATGTCTCCCGACAGCACGACCAGGTCGGGCCGCTGCTTCGCGGACATGGCGACCAGCGCCTCGACCACCGCGGACTGTTCCGTGCCGAAATGCGGGTCCGATATCTGCAGCAGGATGCTCATTCTTGCGCCCTTTCGCCCGGCGGCGGCATCAACAGGTACAGGGGCTTGTCCAGCACGCGAATGTCGATCGGCGAGCGCATGCGTGCCACCTCTCCGTCGAACGCCACGACCACCTCGGTGCGGCCTGGGGCCAGCGTGGGGCGCACGACCATTTGCTGGAATTCAAATCCTTCCACGCCGGCGGCTTCACCCAGCCTGCCCATGGCGCCTTGAACCATCAGCCCGAGCATCGAGATCGTGCCGATGGGACGCAGCATCAGCGCGGCCATGCTGCCGTCGCCGGGCGTGCCCACGAGCGTGTCCTGCGGGTCGGCGCCAAACTGCTCGAGTTGCAGCCGGTTGTTACCCACAAAAAGAGTCAAGGTCTGCACGTCGCGCACTGTGCTCCCCATTTCGATATGCAGCCGCAGCCGGCGCTGGGCACGCAGCAGCGTGGCACAGGCCGCCACGAATGCAACCCAGCGGCTGCGGCCGAAGCGGGCCTTGAACGTTTCACGGTCTTGCAACAAGTCGGGATAGAGACCGAGGCTGGCGTTCACCAGAAACACCCGGTCGTTGATGCCGGCCACCTGGACCGGCCTCGGCTCCGATCGCAGCAGCATGCGAACCGCTTCGGCGGGGTCGGTGGGGATGCCATGCGTGCGGGCAAAGTAGTTGAAAGTGCCCTGCGCCACCACGCCCATGGCGCAGCCGGTGGCATGAGCGGCTTGCGCGACCGTGTTGAGCGTGCCGTCGCCACCGACGGCGACCACGGCAGTACGAGTCGACAGGGCGTTGTTGGCGGCCTCACGCGCCACGCGGGCCAGGTCGGCAGGGCTGCAAAAGTGCAGATCACCCTGCCGTCCCTCAGCCTGAAGCACCGACTCGATGATCTCGCGCTTTTTGTCGGCGGCATTGCTGCCTGCAGCAGCGTTGATCAGGAACTGGATCGGGGCCGAACGGTCCAGATTTACTCCCACTCGATCGTCGCCGGCGGCTTGCTGCTCACGTCGTAGGTCACGCGGTTGATGCCACGCACCTCATTGATGATCCGGCCAGACACCTTTTTGAGCAGCGCGTAAGGCAGCTCCGCCCAGTCGGCCGTCATGAAGTCGCTGGTTTGCACCGCGCGCAACGCAACGACATAGTCATAGGTGCGGCCATCGCCCATCACGCCGACGCTCTTGACCGGCAGGAACACGGTGAAAGCCTGGCTGGTCAAGTCATACCAGCTCTTGCCGGTGGCCGGATCGATGAAGTTGCGAAGTTCCTCGATGAAGATCGCATCGGCGCGTCGAAGCAGGTCCGCGTATTCCTTCTTCACTTCGCCCAGGATGCGGACACCCAGGCCCGGACCAGGGAATGGGTGGCGATAGACCATCTCATGCGGCAGGCCAAGTGCCACGCCGAGTTCCCGCACTTCGTCCTTGAACAGATCGCGCAGGGGTTCCAGCAGCTTCAGGCCCAGCTGCTCGGGCAAGCCGCCGACGTTGTGGTGGCTCTTGATCGTGACGGCCTTCTTGCTCTTGGCGCCGCCTGATTCGATCACGTCCGGGTAAATCGTGCCCTGGGCCAGCCACTTCGCACCCTTGTGCGCGCCGTCCAGGCCCGCCTTGAGGCGCGCCGCTTCGGCCTTGAATACTTCCACGAACTCGCGCCCGATGATCTTGCGCTTGGCCTCGGGATCGCTGACGCCCGCGAGCCTGGAGAGGAACACCTCGCTCGCGTCGACACGCAGCACCTTCGCGTGCAATTTGCCCGCGAACATTTCCATCACCATGTCACCTTCGTTCAGGCGCAGCAGGCCATGATCGACAAAAACGCAGGTCAGCTGGTCGCCGATGGCCCGATGGATCAGCGCCGCTGCCACCGATGAATCGACGCCGCCTGACAGGCCCAGGATCACCTCTTCGTCACCGACCTGCTTGCGGATCAGCTCGACTGCTTCTGCGATGTGATCGCGCATGATCCAGTCGGGGCGCGCACCGCAAATGCCGATGACGAAGCGCTCCAGGATCGCCTTGCCCTGCTGCGTGTGCGTGACTTCCGGATGGAACTGC
>JAZKFD010000224.1:0-1821 GCA_040386635.1 Pseudomonadota bacterium | reverse complement strand
GGTCACCTTGTCGCCATGGCTCATCCAGACGTTGAGCATGCCGTGGCCTTCATCTGTCGTGAAGTCTGCGATGTTCTCGAGCAGCCGGGTGTGGCCGCGTGCCCGCACACTTGCAAAACCAAACTCGCGCTTGTGGCCGCCTTCGACCTTGCCGCCCAACTGGTGCGCCATTGTCTGCATGCCGTAGCAGATGCCCAGCACCGGCACGCCGAGTTCGAACACGGCCGGTGGCGCCTTGTCGGTGGTGTCTTCGTACACGCTCGCGTGGCTGCCCGACAGGATCACGCCCTTGAGCTGGCCATCTTTCGCGTAGTCGCGAACCCACTCGTCGGAAACGTCGCAAGGCTGCACTTCGCAAAAGACGTGCGCTTCACGGACGCGGCGCGCAATCAGCTGCGTGACCTGGGAGCCGAAATCGAGGATGAGGATCTTTTGGTGTTGCATGGAGGATGGTGTTGGCGCGGTGTCAGTCAGCGCGGTGTTAGTCAGCGCGGTAGTTCGGCGCTTCCTTGGTGATCTGCACGTCGTGCACATGACTTTCGCGAATGCCAGCGGCCGTGATCTCGACAAACTCGGCCTTGGCCCGCATGTCCTCGATCGTCGCGCAGCCGCAGTAGCCCATGCTGGCCCGCACACCACCGGCCATCTGGAACACGATGGACACCATCGAACCCTTGTAGGGCACGCGCCCTTCGATGCCTTCGGGCACGAGCTTGTCGGCGTTCGGGTTGCCGGTGGTGGCTTCCTGGAAGTACCGATCCGCGCTGCCTTGCTGCATCGCGCCGATGGAGCCCATGCCGCGGTAGCTCTTGTAGCTGCGGCCCTGGTAGAGGACGATCTCGCCGGGCGCCTCTTCGGTGCCGGCGAACATGCCTCCCATCATCACCGTGTGCGCGCCTGCGGCAATCGCCTTGGCGATATCGCCAGAGTAGCGGATGCCGCCGTCTGCGATCAGCGGCACGCCGCTGCCGGCAAGCGCCGTGGCCACGTTGTCGATGGCCATGATCTGGGGAACGCCCACGCCCGCAACGATGCGTGTGGTGCAGATCGAACCGGGCCCGATGCCGACCTTGACGGCATCAGCGCCGGCTTCAACCAGGGCGAGCGCCGCAGCGCCGGTGGCGATGTTGCCGCCGATGACATCGATATCCGGATAGTTCTGCTTGACCCAGCGCACCCGCTCGATCACGCCCTTGCTGTGACCATGGGCCGTGTCCACCACGATGGCATCGACACCGGCTTTGACCAATGCTTCGACCCGCTCCTCCGTGCCCTCGCCCACGCCCACAGCGGCGCCGACTCGCAATCGGCCCGACGGATCACGCGCTGCGTTGGGGAAGCTGGTCTGCTTGGTGATGTCCTTGACGGTGATCAGGCCCTTGAGCTCGAAGTCGTCGTTGATGACCAGCAGACGCTCAAGCTTGTATTTGTTGAGCAGTGCCTTGGCCTCCGCGGCGGTGGTGCCCTCACGTACCGTGATGAGCTTTTCTCGCGGGGTCATGATCTGGCTGACCGGCACGTCGTACCGCGTTTCGAAACGCAGATCGCGCCCGGTCACGATACCGACCACCCGGCCCCCATCGACCACCGGAAAGCCGGAGATGCCCAGCTGCTCCTGCATGTCGATCACCTGGCGCACCGTGTGGGTGGGCGTGATGATGACCGGATCACGAAGGACGCCGGACTCATATCGCTTGACGCGCGCAACTTCGGCGGCCTGCTGCTTCGGGGTGAAGTTCTTGTGGACGATGCCGATACCACCTTCTTGCGCGATGGCAATGGCCAGCCGCGCCTCGGTCACTGTGTCCATGGCGGCGGACA
>JAZKFD010000223.1:0-9503 GCA_040386635.1 Pseudomonadota bacterium | reverse complement strand
GCCTGTCGGCGCGCGACTGCGTGCTGCCGGTCGTGCCGATGTTCCACGTCAACGCCTGGGGTATTCCGTATTCCGCCGCGCTCACGGGCTGCAAGTTGGTGTTTCCGGGGCCGGCGATGGATGGCAAGTCGATCTACGAATTAATGGAATCCGAAAAGGTGAGCTATGCGGCAGGCGTGCCAACGGTCTGGCAGATGCTGCTGGGCCACATGAAGCCCGACAACCTGCGCTTCTCGACGCTCAAGCGCACGGTGATCGGCGGCTCGGCCTGCCCGCCAGCAATGATCAATGCGTTTCGCGAGGACTACGGCGTCGAAGTTCTCCACGCCTGGGGCATGACCGAGATGAGTCCGCTGGGCACGCTCTGCACGCTCAAGAACAAGCATCTGGCGATGTCGCCTGAAGAGCAGATGAAAATCCGCCTGAAACAGGGCCGCGCGATCTTCGGCGTGGATCTGAAGATCACGGGCGACAACGGCGAAGCCCTGCCCTGGGATGGCAAGACGCCGGGGGACCTGCTGGTCAAGGGGCCGTGGGTGGTGCGCGAGTATTTCAAGGGTGAGGGCGGCGATCCGCTAGTTGACGGCTGGTTTCCCACGGGTGATGTGGCATCGATCGATCCCGATGGTTACGTGCAGATCACCGACCGCAGCAAGGACGTGATCAAGTCCGGCGGCGAGTGGATCAGCTCCATCGACATCGAGAATATCGCGGTCGCACACCCCGCCGTGGCGATGGCGGCGTGCATCGGCATGCGCCATCCCAAATGGGACGAGCGGCCCATCGTGGCGGTGGTGAAAAAGCCCGGCGCCGAGGTCACGCGCGAAGAACTCCTGAAGTTCTACGAGGGCAAGACCGCCAAGTGGCAGGTGCCAGACGACATCGTCTTTGTGGACGCCATTCCCCTGGGCGCCACCGGAAAGATGCTCAAGACCCGGCTGCGGGACATGCTCAAGGACTATTCGCTTCCGGGTGTCTGAACGGTCTCCGTGCTGTCGCCTTTGCGATAACGCGGGCCATGCCTTAGGTGCAATCCCTGAGCGTTGCAGCGCACAAAAACGCTACCCTGCCGCTGTCCGTTCTACTTGGAGACATCAATGAAATTCGGCATGAAGTCCATCGCGGTTGCAGCCATCGTCGCTGCATCCGGCGCAGCGTTCGCACAAAAGGGCGAGACCGTCCGCATCGCTTTCATGGACCCGCTGTCGGGTCCGTTCGCCAACGTCGGCCAGAACCAGCTCAAGAGCTGGCAGTTCGTCGCCGAGCGCTACTCGGGTGCCAAGAACCCTGCCGGCGTGAAGTTCGAGGTTGTCGGCTTCGACAACAAGGGCTCGCCCCAGGAAAGTCTGAACACGCTCAAGGCCGCCATCGACCAGGGCTTTCGCTACATCACGCAGGGCAATGGCTCCGGCGCAGGTCTGGCACTGCTGGACGCAGTCGCCAAGCACAACGAGCGCAATCCGGGCAAGGAAGTCATTTACCTGAACTACGCCGCGGTTGACCCGGCCATGACCAACGAGAAGTGCGACTACTGGCACTTCCGCCTGGACGCGGACACCACCATGAAGATGGAAGCGCTGACCACCTTCATGAAGGACCAGCCCAAGGTCACCAAGGTGTTCCTGCTCAACCAGAACTATTCGCATGGCCAGCAGGTCGCCCGCTACTTCAAGGAAGGCATTGCGCGCAAGCGTCCCGACGTGAAGATCGTCGGTGAAGACCTGCACCCGATCGGCCAGGTCAAGGACTTCTCGCCCTACGTTGCCAAGATTAAGCAGTCGGGCGCTGACACCATCGTCACGGGCAACTGGGGCGCGGACCTGACGCTGCTTGTCAAGGCGCTGAACGACGCCGGCCTGAAGATTCCGATGTACACGTACTACTCTGGCGTGACCGGCACGCCAACGGCGCTGGCTGCGGGCGGCGAGGGCGAGGTTTACGTGATTGCGTACGGCCACTCCAACCAGAAGGGCGATATCGGCACGATCAGCGCGGACTTCTTCAAGAAGTTCAACGACGATTACTACACCTTCGCCACCTACAACGGTATCAACCTGCTGGGTGCGGCAATGGCCAAGGCCAAGTCAACGAACCCGGTTGCCGTGGCCAAGGCACTGGAAGGTCTGTCGTTCAAGAGCTTCGCCGGCGACGTGACGATGCGCGCATCGGATCACCAGCTGCAACAGTCGATGTTCGTCACCAAGTGGCAAAAGGCCAAGCCGGGTGAGTACAGCGTCGAGAAGACGGGCTACACCTTCGTGCCGATCAAGCAGATGGACCCGTACGTCGCCAGCACGCCCACCAGCTGCCAGATGAAGCGTCCGGGCTGATGATGATCCATGCCGGATCGAGTCCGGCATGACAGCCCAGAGCCGGGTCATGCTTTCCAGGGCCACCCGGCTTTTTTGTGCCTTGCATAAATTCCCTCCGGGTAAATCCCCACATCGAACGGGTTAGCAAATGGAGTTCTTCACCATCTCGCTCCTGAACGGCATCAGCTACGGGCTGCTGCTGTTCATGCTGAGTTCTGGCCTGACGCTGATCTTCAGCATGATGGGCGTGCTCAATTTCGCGCACGCCAGCTTCTACATGCTGGGGGCCTATTTCGCATACACCACGACGCAGCTCATCGGCTACTGGCCGGCGCTGATCATCGCGCCGCTGCTGGTGGCGGGCCTGGGCGCCGCATTCGAGAAATACTGCCTGCGGCGCGTCCACAAGTTCGGCCACGTGCCCGAGCTGCTGATCACGTTCGGGCTGTCTTTCATCATCCTGGAGATGGTGCAGCTGATCTGGGGCACCAGCTCGGTTGACTACCGCGTGCCGCCTGAGCTGAGCGGGCCGCTGTTCACTATTTTCGGCACCCAGTTCCCGGCGTATCGCGGCTTCATGATGCTGGTTGCCGTGCTGATGCTGATTGCGATCTGGCTGCTGCTGACGCGCACGCGGATCGGCCTGGTGATCCAGGCGGCGCTCACCCACCCCGAGACCGTGGAGTCGCTTGGCCACAACGTGCCGCGCGTGTTCATGCTGGTGTTCGGTGGCGGCGCTGCGCTGGCAGGACTTGCCGGGGTGATCGGCGGCAACGCCTTCGTGACCGAGCCTGGCATGGCTGCCACGGTGGGATCGGTTATCTTTGTCGTGGTGGTGGTGGGTGGGATGGGCTCGCTTTCCGGCGCATTCGTGGCCTCCCTTGCGATCGGCATCATCCAGACTTTTGCCGTGGGCGTGGACAGCTCGCTCATGGGGGCGGCCTCCACGGTCGGCCTGACGATCACACCCGAAACCTTCGGCTTCGCGCTGTGGAAACTCAAGATCAGCCAGATTGCACCGATCCTGCCGTACCTCTTCCTGGTGCTGATCCTGATATTCAGGCCCAAGGGCCTTCTTGGCACGCGGGAAGGGTGATCATGAACACGACTTCTTCCAGCGCTGCACCGGTCAACTATTACCAGTTCAAGCCGCTCAACGTCGGGCGGTTCATCGTATGGGGCGCCTTTGCGATCGTCCTCATCGTGGCGCCGCTGCTTTTCACGAGCAGCCTGTCGCAGACGATGCTCACCCAGATGGGGATCGCGATCATTGTCTGCCTGTCGTACAACATGCTGCTCGGGCAGGGCGGCATGCTCAGTTTCGGCCACGCGGTCTATTCGGGCATGGGCTCCTTCCTGGCGATCCACACACTCAACCTCGTGAGCAAGGGCAGCTGGCCAATACCCGTCAGCCTGATCCCGATCGTCGGCGGCATCGCATCCATGCTCTTCGCCGTGATCTTCGGCTGGGTCACCACCAAGAAAGCGGCGACTCCCTTCGCCATGATTACGCTGGGCATCGGCGAGCTGGTATGGGCGATGTCGCTGATGTTTCCCGAATTCTTCGGCGGCGAGGGCGGCATTTCGGGCAATCGGGTGGCCGGCTCCAAGCCGTTCGGCATCACCTTCGGCCCGCAGATCCAGCTGTACTACCTGATCGCGATTTACACCTTCGTCTGCACCGGGCTGATGTTCGCCTTCACGCGCACGCCGCTGGGACGCATGCTCAACGCCGTTCGTGACAACCCCGAGCGGGTCGAATTCGTCGGCTACGACACGCAGAAGGTGCGCTACATCGCCTTCATCATCGCAGCGTTCTTCGCGGGTATTTCGGGCGGCCTGGCAGCCCTGAACTTCGAGATCGTGACTTCCGAGGTGGTGAGCGGGCCGCGCTCGGGCGCGTACCTGCTGTTCACCTTCCTGGGCGGCGCAACCTTCTTTTTCGGGCCGATTCTCGGCGGCATCCTGATGGTGCTGGCCTTCGTGCTGCTGTCTGAAATCACCAAGGCGTGGCTCCTGTATCTGGGCCTGGTGTTCCTGTTCATGGTGATGTATGCGCCCGGCGGTTTTGCGAGCCTGATCATGATGAACCTGCGGGTCGCGGCATTCGGCCGGCTGCGGGAGTTGTGGGTGAGCTACCTCGCCCTGGCCGTCACGGCGATGATCGTCTTGTTGGGCGCCGCAGGAATGATCGAGATGGTGTACCACCTCAAGCTCAACGCCGCGCTCGGCCCTGAACTGAAATTCCTGGGTGCGAAGCTGAACGCGCATGGCCTGGACAGCTGGTTCGGCTGTGCGTTCGTGATGCTGACCGGCCTTGGCCTGTTCGAAGTCGCGCGCCGCACATTCGTTCGCCAGTGGGGCGACATCCAGGAGTTCATCGAGAAAGAAGTCAAAAGAAGGGAAGCGCTATGACCCACGCGCTCGAACTCAAGGACCTGCGCAAAAGTTTCGGCAAGACGGAAATCATCCGCGGCGTCAATCTTGCGGTGAATGCTGGCGAACGCGTCGCCGTGATCGGGCCCAACGGCGCAGGAAAGTCCACGCTTTTCAACCTGATCAGCGGCCGTTTTTCCCCCACCAGCGGTGAAGTGCTGCTCAACGGCCAGCGGATCGACGGCAAGAAGCCCTTCGAGATCAACCGCATGGGCCTGTCGCGCAGTTTCCAGATCACCAACATCTTCCCCAAGCTGTCGGTGTTCGAGAACCTGCGCTGTGGCGTGCTGTGGAGCCTGGGCTACAAGTACACCTTCCTGAAGTTCCTGGCCGACCTCGATGACGCGAACGAGCGCGCCGAGCAGCTCATGGAAATGATCAAACTCGATCGCAAGCGCGACGTGCTGGCGATCAACCTGACCTACGCGGAGCAGCGGGCGCTGGAGATCGGCATCACCATTGCGGGTGGCGCCACCGTGATCCTGCTCGACGAGCCGACGGCCGGCATGAGCAAGAGCGAGACGCGCCGCTTCATCGAACTCATCAAGGAAGTGACCGTGGGCAAGACCCTGTTGACTGTTGAACACGACATGGGGGTGGTTTTCGGCCTCGCCGACAGGATCGCGGTGGTGGTGTACGGCGAGATCATCGACTTCGACACTCCCGAGCGGGTTCGTGCGAACCAGCGCGTGCAGGAAGCGTATCTGGGCTCGCATGTCGCAGACGCGCAGGCGGCGGGGAGTCACTGATGCTCAAGGTCGAAAACCTCCACGCCTTTTATGGCAAAAGCCACGTCCTGCATGGCGTTCATTTCGATGTGGGGCAGGGCGAGATCGTCGCGCTGCTCGGCCGCAACGGCTCTGGCCGCTCGACCACCGCCAAGGCCATCATGGGCATGGTGGAGTGCACCGGCACCGTGGACTGGAAGGGCAAGCACACGCTGGGCATGAAGCCCTACGAGGTGGCGCATCTGGGAATCGGCTACGTTCCCGAGAACCGGGACATTTTTCCCAACCTCACGGTGCACCAGAACCTGATGCTCGGACAGAAGAGCGCCAAGCAGACCGGGCGCTGGTCGTTCGATGACATGTACGAGATGTTTCCCAGGTTGAAGGAACGCCAGCACACCGAGGCCGGCGTGCTCTCGGGCGGCGAGCAGCAAATGCTGACGCTGTGCCGCACCCTCATGGGCGACCCTGAGCTGATCATCATCGACGAGCCGACCGAAGGCCTCGCGCCGAAGATTGTCGAGCTGGTGGCGCAGTACCTGCAAAAGCTGAAGGAAAAGGGTATCTCGGTGCTGCTGATCGAGCAGAAGCTGACGATTGCGATGGCGATTTCAGACCGGGCCCTGGTGATGGGGCACGGCTCCATCGTGTTTCAGGGAACGCCCGATTCACTGCGAGCCGATGCGTATATCCGCAAGGAGTGGCTGGAGGTTTGAGTTCATGCGGATGGGCTTCGTCACCTGACGCTCCTTGTCCCTGTTGCGACATCCTCCATTGCGGCGCACCATAATCTCCCTACAATCAAAAACGAACGACCGTTCTTTTCTGCTCTTCAGTCACTCCGTTTCTTTGTCATTTCCTCTCATTCAAGGACCAGCCGCATGACCGCTGAATACAAAGTCCATGGCGATGTCGCCGTGATCACGATGAACAACCCGCCCGTCAATGGCCTGGGTTACGCAACGCGAATCGGCATCACGGACGGCCTTTCCAAGGCCATCGCCGATGCTGCCGTCAAGGCAATCGTCATCACCGGCGCCGGCAAGGCCTTCTCGGGTGGCGCGGACATCAAGGAGTTCGGTTCGCCCAAAGCGACGGCTGAACCCAACCTGCTTTCGGTGATCCTTGCGCTCGAAGCCTCGCCCAAGCCGATCGTCGCTGCCATGCACACTGTGGCCATGGGCGGCGGACTCGAATTGGCGCTCGGCTGCCACTACCGCATCGCTGCACCCGGCACGAACATCGCACTGCCCGAAGTCAAGCTGGGCCTGATCCCCGGCGCAGGCGGCACGATGCGCCTGCCGCGCGTACTTGGCGTGGAAACCGCCCTGAACATGATCGTCAGCGGCGAGCCGGTCAAGAGCGAAATGCTGGCCCAGCTGCCTGGCCAGAAACTCTTCGACAAAATGGCGTCGTCGCCTGAAGCGCTGGCTGAAGAAGCGCTGGCCTTCGCACGTTCGGTTGCCGATGCGCGCCCGTTGCCACTGGTGCGTAACCTGCCGTCGAAGCACCCACGGGGCGACGCGTACTTTCAGTTCGCGCGCAACATGGTCAAGGGCATGGCCAAGAACTTACCCGCACCTGAGAAGTGCGTCGATGCGGTAGAAGCTTCGACAAAAAAGAAGTTCGACGATGGCATGGCCTACGAGCGCGAGATCTTCACGGCGCTCATGTTCACGCCAGAAAGCCGCGCCCTGCGCCACCTGTTCATGGCCGAGCGTGCAGCCTCCAAGATCCCCGATGTGCCTGAAGACACGCCAAAGCGCGACATCAAGAGCGTCGCAGTCATCGGCGCGGGCACCATGGGCGGTGGCATCACCATGAATTTCCTGAACGCCGGCATTCCGGTCAAGATGCTCGAGATGAAGCAGGAAGCGCTCGACCGCGGCATTGCAACGATCCGCAAGAACTACGAGTCGCAGCTGAAGCGAGGCAAGCTCAAGCAGGACAAGTACGACCAGC
This sequence comes from Pseudomonadota bacterium, assembly GCA_040386635.1. Lineage (GTDB taxonomy): Bacteria > Pseudomonadota > Gammaproteobacteria > Burkholderiales > Burkholderiaceae_C > Ramlibacter. The sequence continues at coordinate 2,065 of JAZKFD010000223.1, read as the reverse complement.
GCATGGCACTGCTCACCACCACGCTCGACTACAACGACCTGAAAGACGCGGACCTCGTGGTCGAGGCTGTGTTCGAAGAGATGGGCGTCAAGCAAAAGGTGTTCGAGAAGCTCGACGAGGTCATGAAACCGGGTGCGATCCTGGCCTCCAACACCTCGACGCTGGATGTAGACAAGATTGCATCATTTACCAAGCGCCCACAGGATGTGGTCGGCCTGCACTTTTTCAGCCCCGCCAATGTGATGCGCCTGCTTGAAGTCGTGCGCGGCGCCAAGACCGGCAAGGACGTGATGGCCACGGTGATGTCGGTGGCCAAGAAGATCAAGAAGACAGCTGTGGTCTCTGGTGTCTGCGATGGCTTCATCGGCAATCGCATGATCGAGCAGTACAGCCGCCAGGCCGGCTTTCTGCTCGACGAGGGTGCCACGCCGCAGCAGGTGGACAAGGCCATCGAGAAGTTCGGCTTCGCCATGGGTCCGTTCCGCATGGGTGACCTCGCAGGCAATGACATCGGCTGGGCGATCCGCAAGCGTCGGGCGCAGGAAAAGCCGAACATGCTTTACAGCCGCACGGCGGACAAACTGTGCGAACTCGGCCGGTTCGGACAGAAAACCGGGGCAGGGTGGTACGACTACCAGGCTGGCAAGCGCGACGCGATCCCTTCCGACCTGGTCAACAAGATGATCGAGGATCACCGCAAGGAACTCGGCATCACGCCGCGCAAGATTTCCGATGAAGAGATCGTGCAACGCCTCGTGTTTTCACTGGTGAACGAGGGCGCGCACATCGTCGAAGACGGCATCGCGTCACGCGCCAGCGATATCGACATGGTTTACATCACCGGCTACGGGTTCCCGATGCACCGCGGCGGCCCCATGCTGTATGCCGATCAAGTCGGCCTGTTCAATGTCGTGCAGGCGATGAAGCGCTTCCAGCAGAACCCGCGCGATGACGCGAGCTTCTGGGAGCCTGCACCGCTGCTCGCGCGTCTCGCGGCCGAAGGCAAGTCGTTCAGCTGATCTGAGCCAGCAAACCCAATCCAAGGAATTTCACATGAGCAACGCAGTCATTGTTTCCACCGCCCGCACCCCTCTGGCCAAGAGCTGGAAGGGCGCTTTCAACATGACCCATGGCGCGACTCTGGGCGGGCACGCCGTCAAGCACGCGCTGATGCGCGCAGGCGTCGATGGCGCTGAAGTCGAAGACGTCATCATGGGATGCGCCAATCCCGAAGGCGCAACCGGCGCAAACATTGCCCGTCAGATTGCGCTGATGGCGGGTCTTCCGGTGACCGTCTCGGGCGTGACCGTGAATCGCTTTTGCTCATCGGGCCTGCAGACGATCGCATTGGCCGCGCAGCGGGTGATCGCTGGCGAGGCGGATGTTTTCGTGGCCGGCGGCGTCGAGAGCATTTCATGCGTGCAGCAGGAGATGAACCTGCACATGATGAAGGACCCCGATCTCGACAAGATGAAGCCCGAGATCTACTGGTCCATGCTCCAGACCGCCGAGCAGGTCGCCAAGCGATACAACATCGGCCGCGACGTGATGGACGAATACGGCGCCGCCAGCCAGCAGAAGGCATGCGCTGCGCAGGCAGCTGGTCGCTTCGATGATGAAATCGCACCGATCACCGTGCAGGCCGGTGTGGCCGATGCGGTGATGGGCCTTCGCACCAAGGAAGTCACCTGCAGCAAGGACGAGGGCACGCGCGAAGGCACGACCAGGGAAGGTATCAGCGGCATTCGGCCGGCGCTGCCCGGGGGCGTGATTTCCGCAGGCAACGCAAGCCAGTTTTCTGACGGCGCGGGTGCCTGCGTCGTGGTGAGCGAGGCGTACGCGGCCAAGCACAACCTCAAGCCGATGGGCCGGTTCCTCGGTTTCGCGGTTGCGGGTTGCGAGCCGGACGAGATGGGCATCGGCCCTGTCTTTGCCGTGCCGAAGGTTCTGAAAAAGCTCGGCCTCACCGTGGACGACATCGATCTCTGGGAACTGAATGAAGCATTCGCCGTGCAGGTGATCTACAGCCGCGACACGCTGGGCATTCCGAACGACCGGCTGAACG
>JAZKFD010000222.1:0-21305 GCA_040386635.1 Pseudomonadota bacterium | reverse complement strand
CGACTTGATCGCGTTCATGTTGAAGAAGAACGTGTTGATCATGTTCTTCGCGACCGGGCTCACGATCAGCTTGGCGAGATACCGCGATTCGATGCGCAGGGCGGTATCGAAATCGACCTGCGCGCCCTCGACCATGGCTGCCAGCGCGTACTCGGGCGCCGGGTAACGCCCGCGTGTCTTTTGCCTGAGCACGGCAGGCGCCACGCTCAACATGGTGGCGATTTTCGGGTTGCTGGGGGTGCCGCCGGGCATCTTGTAGTTCTTGTCGTCCCACGGGTGCTGCGTCTGCGAACCTGCACGCGTCTCGATCCAGGCGAGGGCGGCCGGGCGCAGCGCCGAAGCATCGGGCACGAGTTCATGAACAAGGCCCAGTTCAAGCGCTTCGCGCGGTGAGAACAGCTTGCTTTCCAGGATGTACGGTTGTGCGCCCAGAAGGCCCAGCAGGCGGGTCATCTTGGTGATGCCGGATGCGCCGGGGATGAGGCCCAGCGTGATTTCGGGAAGGCCGAATTGAATCCGCGGGTTGTCAACCGCGATGCGGTAGTGCCCGATGAGCGCGACCTCCCAGCCGCCGCCCAGCGCCGCGCCGTTAAGGCAGCTGACGACGGGAATGCCCAGCGTCTCGAGCGTCCGGAAATTCTTCTTGGTCTGTTCGATGCTACTGAAGACCTGGGGCGCGTCCTCGGGTTTCAGGCGCATCGTTCCCTTGAGGTCTGCACCGGCAAAGAACGTTGTCTTGTTCGAGGCCAGCACGATACCCCTGATGGCGTCCTTGTCCTTCACGACCTGTGCCGTGACAGCAGTCAGGTCTTCCTGCCACTGGGCGCACATCGTGTTGACGGGCGAATCGGGCTCGTCGAAGGTGAGGGTGGCAATCCCCGCAGAGAGTTCGTACTGGATGGTTTTCATGGGGGTGTCAGATCCGTTCGACGATCGTCGCAATGCCCATGCCACCGCCGACGCACAGCGTCGCCAGACCGTAGCGAAGGTTTCGCCGATGCAGCTCGTCGATGAGCGTGTTGAGGATCATGGCGCCGGTTGCGCCGAGCGGGTGGCCCATCGCGATGGCACCGCCATTGACGTTGACCTTTTCGTGGGGCACGCCCATTTCCTTCATGAAGCGCATCGGCACCGCCGCGAAGGCTTCGTTGACTTCGAACAGGTCGATCTGGTCGATCGTGAGTCCGGCCTTTGCAAGTGCTTTGCGTGCGGCGGGCATCGGCCCGGTCAGCATGATGGTGGGGTCCGCGCCCGATAGCGCTGCGGCGAGGATGCGGGCGCGTGGTTTCAATCCGTGCGTCTTGCCTGCCGCTTCACTGCCGATCAGCACCGCGGCTGCGCCGTCAACGATGCCCGACGAGTTGCCTGCATGATGGACGTGATTGATTCGCTCGACCTGCGGATAGCGGCTGATCGCGACGTCATCGAAGCCCATGTCGCCGAGCTGCTGGAAGGCCGGCTTGAGCGACGCAAGCCCGGCCATCGTGGTGTGCGGCTTGATGAATTCGTCCTGCGCGAGGATCGTCTGGTCAAGGAAGTCCTTGACCGCGACGACCGATCCAGCGAAGTAGCCGCCTTCCCGGGCCCGGGCCGCGCGCTTTTGGCTTTCCATCGCGAAGGCATCGACGTCATCCCGCGAGAAACCTTCGAGCGTGGCGATGAGATCGGCGCCGATACCCTGTGGCACGAAGGATGTCGCGCTGTTGGTTTCGGGGTCCTGCGCCCACGCGCCGCCGTCCGAGCCGATCGGCACGCGGCTCATGCTTTCGACGCCGCCGGCCACCACCAGGTCTTCCCAGCCCGATCGAACTTTTTGTGCCGCCATGTTGACGGCTTCCAGGCCTGAGGCGCAGAACCGGTTGAGCTGCACGCCGGAGCACCGGTAGTCCCAACCGGCCTTGAGGGCAGCAACCTTTGCAATGACGGATCCCTGCTCTCCGATGGGGGAGACCACGCCCATGACCACGTCATCGACCTGCGCTGTGTCGAAATCATTGCGACGTTGAAGTTCGCGGAGAACGCCGGCCAGCAGGTTGACGGGCTTGACCTCGTGGAGGCTGCCGTCTTTCTTGCCTTTGCCGCGCGGAGTTCGAACGGCGTCGTAGACAAACGCTTCGGAAATAGCTTCTCGCATCTCGTGCTCCTCGTACGGCGCGGTGCCGTGGCAGTCGGAAAGAGCCAGTATATTCATTGACAACGGAGAAACTCGATGATCGAACGCACCCTATTCGGACCTGACCACGGCGCATTCCGGGACAGCTTCCGGCGCTTCATCGACAAGGAGATCGCGCCATTTCACGCCGCGTGGGAAGAGCAGGGATTCGTGGACAGGGCGGTGTGGCACAAGGCGGGCGCAAACGGTTTTCTGTGCGCCACCTTGCCTGAGGAATACGGCGGCGCCGGCGCGGACAAACTCTATTCGGTCGTGCAGATGGAAGAACTTGCTCGCAGCGGATTCACCGGCATCGGCTACAGCCTGCACAGCGAGATCGTCGCGCCGTATATCCTGCATTACGGCACGCCCGATCAGAAGCAGCGCTACCTGCCGCGGCTGGCCAGCGGCGAGATGGTGGGTGCGATCGCCATGAGCGAGCCGGCCGCAGGCAGCGACCTGCAGGGCGTGAAAAGCACGGCGATCAGGCAACCCGATGGCAGTTATCTTCTGAACGGCAGCAAGACCTTCATCACCAATGGCTGGCACGCCGATCTGGTCATTGTCGTAGCCAAGACCGATCCGCAGGCCGGCGCCAGGGGGACCAGCCTGTTCCTGGTCGAGCGCGGAATGGAAGGTTTCGACAAGGGTCAGCGCCTGAAAAAGCTCGGCCTCAAAGCGCAGGACACGTCCGAGCTTTTCTTCAACAACGTTCGCGTGTCGCCCGATAGCCTGCTGGGTGGCGAGGCTTTCGAGAATCGGGGTTTCATCTGCCTGATGGAGCAGCTGCCCTGGGAGCGGATGCAGATCGCCGTCACGGCGGTGGAGTCGGCGCAGGCTGCGATTGACTGGACGGTGCAGTACGTGAAGGACCGCAAGGTGTTCGGCCAGAGCGTGGCGTCGTTTCAGAACACGCGCTTCAAGCTGGCCGAGTTGCAGACCGAGGTGCAGATCGCGCGTGTTTTCGTTGACAAGTGCCTGGAGCTGGTCTGTTCCGACAGGCTCGATACGGCCACGGCCAGCATGGCCAAGTACTGGACCACCGACCTGCAATGCAAGGTCATGGACGAATGCGTGCAACTGCACGGCGGCTACGGCTTCATGTGGGAGTACCCGATCACCCGTGCCTATGCAGACGCGCGGGTACAGCGCATCTATGGCGGCACCAATGAGATCATGAAGGAAGTCATCACACGGGCGATGGGCCTTGGGGCGAAGTAGCTGGCCGCCCAGAACTGCTGCGCTGTCACGCTTGGCAATAACTGATGCGTTTGCAAGGCACCGTGTAAGAGGCGGCTGTGGCATTGTGGAGCTACGGACTCCACCGCATCACCCAAGCTCTACGCAATCCGCCATGAACCTCGTCGTCGCAACCCGAAAAACCGGCCCCCATATGCGATTTGACGTGGAGGGACGTTGGCAAAACGGCGATGCGCTCAAGCTGGCCTACATGGTCAAGGCAGCTGCGGCGCGTCTGAAGCTGGGCAGCGTGCTGATTGACCTGCGCCGCGTGGCCACCCCGCCAGACGCCCAAGGCAAGTTTCTCATCTGTGACCGTCTGCGCCGCGCGCTCACCCTCAGTATCCGCGTGGGCGTGGTCGCTGACACCGATCTGGTGGATTGCGAGCCCCCGGTCCTGGACGAATGCCCGGACGTCGCGCGCTTTGACGCCGAGGCCGAGGCACTGGCCTGGCTCGACGTACAAAAGGCGCTTCATTGACAATGTGAGTGCATATCACCAGTAAGCCAAAGGTCATCTTCAGTAGCTTCTAGGCACTATAATTTCAGCGTTCTGGGCCTTGTTTAGCGGCCTTGATACTGACATTGGAGTGATAAAGAATGCTTGCCACGGCCAGGCGCGCAAGCGTCGATTCATCGTACTACAGCGCTTTTGTCGCGGAAGAGTTTCGGGCACCCTTGCGACTCCAACCCAAGCCTGTCGATACTCCTGAAAATGCATTCGTTGACGCGCTTGAGCGGGTCATTCGCGGTCAACCCCGAGCCCTGCACGAGGAGTCGGACGCACGCGGTGAGCATCGACTCGACCTGGATGAATTGGCGGCTCTCGTGGTGCGGGCCCTGGAGACTCGAAACATCGCGGTCAGGGTGGCAGGTCACACTGCCCGTTTTGTGCTCGAAATGCCGCTCGACTCATGGGAAACCGTGGGGCGGCTCTTCGGGACGACGGGAGGCACGGGCCCCATCCGGGCAAGTTTGGGTTGCGAGCTCGCCAGCGGCAGTGACACCTTGGTTGCAGGGTTGCAGTTGCTCGGCGTCGTGGATGTCGATGTCGATGCACCGGTCGCCGCGTCCGACATGCGCCTGGACGTCATTTGCACTCCTGATTCGGGTCGCGGACCATGGCATCCAAGGATCATGGTCACGCGTACCGCAGCCGGATCGGCCCTCAAGGATATTTATGTGAATACCGGAGCGCAGGTGGCGGGGCGCGGCTTATCCGGCCAGCACGTGATGGTCCATTACACCGACGATCAGGGTCAGGTGCTCAAGTCTTTGCCGCTGGAACAAGCAAGGATTGAACCCCCGCCAAAGCACGAGCTATTTCTGGCTCTCAGCAAGAGCCTGCGCGGCCGTGTCCTGGATCTATCCGCCTGGACAGGCGACCGTGCGGTCGAGGTGCTCCGGCTCAGGGACGATGATTGGGCTCAGTGGCAGGGGATTTCTGGAGCGGACTTTGACCTTGTTCTCGTCAGCGCTGAGCTCAATTCGAAACAGCCGTTTTTTGACGGAATTGACCAGTTGTGCACAAAGGACCTCATTGAAGAGGGCGACACACCGGCGGATTCTGCCTTGCTGACGGCGACCACCCTCATTGCAGACGAAGGATTGACGGGGTATGAGCGCGCCGATAGGGTCACCCTCGAAAGCTTCATTGGCGCCACGCTCAGGGTGGCCGCCAAGCACCCTGACTTTGATGCGGAAGCGTTCTTTTATAGCGTGCTTGACTGCATCGATGCGAAAACGGGCCGCACCGTGCTCGACCTGTCCGATTGCCCGCGAGAAGTTGCTGACGTGATGCGCGATTTGACGCCCGCCGCCTGGGGGCATGTCATGAAGCATCCGGACGCAGCCGAGCTGAAGTCCATGCTGATGAGTGAGCCCTTGTATCGAGGCGGTATCCTGCCGGTAGGCCTGTTGCAGTTCCTGGAGCCAGGCTAAGCGCCCCAGACCACTGATCATTAGCGACCTAAGACGATTCCTTGTCCTTTGGTGGCTGCACCTGCCTCGCATTGAATAGAGCGACCATGCCTTGGCGTGCAGCGGCGGCCTTTTCTGCGTCGTGGTCCTCGACGATCTGCAATATTTTGCGGTGAGCCCCACCAGGGTCTCTGGATACAAGGTTGTGGATCAACCCGACCGCATTGTTCCTGACGCCCCGGAAGGCTTTGGCCAGGTCGCTGTCGAACCTCAGGCTCGAGTGAGGAATGGTCCGCCCGAATTCAGCCAGAAGCGGTTCAAGTTCATGTCCCTGAACAGTGATTTGCAGGGGGGCACCATCGGTCAAGTGCTCTGCGATGATGGTAGCCAACACGGCATAACGCTGCTCCCGCGGTGCATTCTTGAAGTCATCGCAACGCGATAGAAATGTGCCTGTCTCCTCGTAGATATGTCCCCGGCGCAGCACTTCAATGACCTGCTCCCTCGCTCCCGGAATGCTCATCCATTTGTCAAACGCTGGGACGGTCTCACCAAACGTCTCACCACCATACGCATCGACGGCCACTGGCATCGACCAGCGCAAGTTGCGAGCGTCCTCTGGTGGAAGAGGGGCAATGCGCTTGCTGGTCAGTATGGGTCGCACGCTGAAGTCAGGCAGCTGCGAGCCCGATGCGGAACGGCGCATGGGCTGTGGTGGCACGCGCAGGCCTTCGGTGGCCGACGACATCGAGCCCGATCCCACCGAGCCGGGATTTGAAAGTAAGGATTGCTTGCGTCTGTTCTCTGCCAGATTGATCAAGGTCATCTCAGCGTTGGGCGGCTGCGACGGCGACGCACCCCCTTTGTCTTTGCCCTGGCTGCCCTGGCTTCCTTGACTGCTCTGGGACTGGGTATCGCTCATGGGCTGCTCCTGAATACGCGGCTTTAGCGCCCTTTGTCCGGCTCGGCTCCCATGCTTGGCCTGCCAAGCCTGGGCGGCGCTCAGCTTTCCTGGGGCAGCTTCAGGGATTTCGCCCCCAGGCTTCCGGTCGGTTAAAACGGGACGGCTCTCGTGCTTTGTCTCGCTGATGCCCTCGCCTTCGCCGGGGTGCGTTTGAGGATGTGGGTCAAGTTCATCTGCTGCGGCTGATCCCAGATACGGCTCCTCCGCCAGCAGGTCTTCTGCCGGGCGTGCCGGCAGCAAGGGGCGGCTCGCAAGGCGCGCGTTGGCCGCCTGGGCCACGTTGGCGACCGACTGGGCCCGGGCTATCTCACGCGGGGATTTCGGTCGCGCAAGCACTGCATCGGGTTCGAAGGCTGTCAATCCGCTCCTGGAGCCGCCTCGCCCGTTGAGATTCAAGGAATTGATGTCCGGAAAGATCTGAGGTCTTTGAGCGCCACCCGATTGGCTTGCGCTTGAAGATGTGACCGACGCACCGGTTGTGGCAGGCGAGGTCGACACGTTTGCCGGCGTCATACCGGAAGGCGGACGCGGGGGAATGGATGATGAGCCAGCCATTTTTTCCTTAAAGTTGAGGGTGAAGTCGGATGCTGTCGCTCAGGCGAACTGTGAGATGTCGTGAGCAGATTTTTCGTGGCCGAAAGGAATCGTGGGATTCACCCCGGCGGTAGGGGAGTTGTCCGGAGCCGTGCCGTCTCGCCACTGCGAAACCTTATCGACTCCGCGGTCAATGAGCGCATACACCTCGTGCGGCGTGGCGTCGAAGAGCTTGAAGACGTACTGCAGAACCACGTCACCCGTTTCGGGGTTGCGGCTAAAGAACGGCGGGTCCACCTGCAGCAGCACAAAGTTGGCATCGAGCAGCGATTGCAGGTCTGCCAGGGATCCCGGTCCGTCCTGCCGGACGCCGCCGAATTCGAACAGTACGAAGACGTGGTCGGGACAGGCGTGTGGGCAATGCACCAGGTTCACGGTCGCGCCTCGCAAAAGGACGTGGAAACCAATCCGGCCCAGGGAATCCTCTTTCAGGAAAGGCAGTGGGACCTGAACCAGATCACACAGGCCCGCGCACAAATCCTCAAAGCTAGCAACAGCCATCGTCGATCCGACCATACTCGCGCTGATCTCAAGACTCCCCTTATGACTCCTGAGTAACACCCGCTGCGATTTCGTTCCACGGGCCGCGACCAAGAAAAAATCCTCCGCCCTTGCGAGCGGAGGATTGAAGAGCCGGGGGAAGAAACTTGAAGAAAACCCGACCAGCAGGTTGGAGCGCACAAGCCACCCAAGGTTCCCTGGTTTACTGCGGTGTTTTTGATATCGGTTTTGTCCTACACGTGATTTTTTCACGCGTGCTCAGCTACAGAGGGTAAAGTGTTATTTCCCACTGGCAGCGACGGGTCTGTTTATGTAGGATTGCGCTGACAAGACGCGCTGTGCGTCTGGAAAGCAGTCGGCTCATGTCTGAACTCTCGGGAAGTGCTAATTCAACCAATCCGTCGGAAGGTGGTGTGCCTTCCACGCCCGCCAGCCACAGTGTCTGGCTTGGCATCAAGAAAATGATCAATCGGCTCCAGGACTGGTTTGCCATCCAGTCGAATCCGGTCAAGGTCATGGTCCTCGCGCTGGCGCTGAGCATTCCGGCCCTCGCGATCTATTCGGTCACGCTCTTGCAAAAGCAGGCCGCAGTGGCTGAAGAGGTCAAGCAGATGGTGTCCACGGAGACCGCCGCACCCTGGACGATCAACCCCAAGCTGCCGGTTGTATTCGGCACGGGCTCGGTGCTGAGCTACCTGGACACCCACCCCGCCGATCGCGTCACGGTGATCTACAAGGCCTTGATGTGGAATGTGTCTGAGCGCATCGTTCTCATCGAGTCGCAGGGCAAGCAGGTTGCCTACTACCCGAGCGACATGGAAACCAAGATATTTGCGGACAAGGCTGTGACTGCCGCCTGGGGCAGCAAGCTCGCGTTCGTGCCTCGCGCCGACCTGGACCCTGCCACGCTGGTTGTTCTCGAACGGCTTGACCAGCGCTTCGCCGGGGCACGTCCGCAATCAGAAAAAGACGGCTGGAAGGCAGGTGTCAGTGCACTGCTGTCGGCGACCCTGACCGTGGGCCTTTTGGGTTTTCTTTTCTTCCAGCTCAAGGGCCAGTTCAAGGCGCTTAAATTCCTGGAGCCTTCGCAGGTCAACGGCTCGATCGACGACCTGGTGGGCATGGACGACATCAAGACCGAGGTCGCGCAGATCAAGGACCAGTACATGCGGCGCGCAGAGTACGCCGAGTACGGAATCATGAAGCCGTTCAACGTCATGTTCAGCGGACCGGCGGGCACGGGCAAGACCAAGCTTGCGAGTTACCTTGCCAAGGAGCTCAATCTCCCCATCCTGTTTCACTCGGCTGCAAACCTCGAGACCGGCTTTGTCGCAGGCGGCTCCAACACGCTGGCCCGTATCGTCGCGATGGCCAAGCGCCGCAAGCGCTGCATCGTGTTTCTTGACGAAGCACAGGACCTGTTCATGAAACGTGGTGGTCATCGCAAGTTCGATGACGACACGCAAAACATGCTGCTGGCCATACTGGACGGTGTTCGCACCAAGAGCGAAGCAGAGATCATCTGGATCGTTGCCAGCAACTTCAACAGCGAGTCGATGTCGATGGACGAGGCGATGCTGCGCCGTTTCCAGATGAAGGTCGACTTCCGCCTGCCCAACAAGCAGGAGCGTCATTCGATCATCAATCACTATCTGGGGCAGCGCGCCGACAAGGTGCTGCCTGACCTGGACATGCGTCACCTGGTGGAGCTTACCGAGGGCCGCAGTCCGGCCGACCTGGAGACCATCGTCAACCAGGCTGGCATTGCTGCGGTGCAGGTGGGCGGCATGATTGGTGACGAAACGCTGATGAAAGCCGCCGAGCGGGTGATGGTGGGCAACGTGAACGAGAACACAACCAAAGAGCGGGACCGCGACCGCCGCGTGATCGCGATCCATGAGTGGGGTCACTTCCTGGTGGATTTCGAGCTGGAGCGCAAGCGCGCCGGCGGCGATTGGGAAGCGATCCAGGCCGACATGAAAACGATCAAGATTTCGCTCAAGGCGAATCCACGTAACAACGCATTGGGCTTTGTGTTCCACAAGCAGGGCGCAAACCTGCTCAAGACCAAGGGTGACATCGAGCACGATGTACGGGTGCTCCTGGGTGGCATGGCCAACGAAGAACTGTTCTTCGGCGAGGAGGGCACTACCAACGGCGCGCATAACGACATCACCCGGGTGACCAAGTTGCTGCATCACGCCGTCGGCGAGATGGGCATGTATCGCAAGACCCGCCTGAACTTCGGCGCGCTGGCCGGTGAAGGCGGCGCGGGGCGCAGTGTCGATGAGGAAACGCGCGGCATCATGGAGGCGCAAAGCGAGCGTCTCTACACGGAAACAAAGCAGTTGCTGGCGCGGCTGAAGCCCATGACCGAGCACCTGACCGGCAAGCTGCTGGAAAAGGGCGAGATGAGCCTGCAGGAAGCGCTGTTCGAGATCCGCAGTTTCGAGGCTGCGTGCTACGAATTCAGCAATCGCGCCGGGCTTGCGCGGGTTTTGTGAGAGAGCAGCCCGTCCGGTAGGGCGCTGCGACAAATCCTACAGGCATTGCATGGACCGTCGCACGGCGGTTCCGTCGTTTGTCCGTCCTTGACGGGCCGCTGCGGTTCTTATCCTGCATTCACACATGCAGGAGCTTTCAATGTCCGAAGACCAAGGTAGGCACACAGACGGGAACGACTACATCGTGAGTCTCGACCACGAATGGGAGCGCCGCAACTGGACCAACTGGCTCAGCTGCAGCGAAACTGAATTGCGCCACGCGGTGGAATCGGTCGGCGCTGATCCCGACAACGTTCGCCGCTTCCTGCGCCAGGCGCGCTAGAAGCGGGCAGGGCGCTCAGGGCTTTGCCGGTGCCTTGGGGGCGGCGGGCTTGGGCGTTGTCGCTCCACCGGCTGCAGCGGGGGGATTGGTGATGCCCAGGCGCTTGGCGACCGTCTGTTCCAGTACGCGAACCTTGGGCTCGATCGTGCCGCGCGTCTCGGTGACCAGCTTTTCGACCAAGACCTTTTGCATTTCGTCGGCCATGCGCTGGAATTTGGCATAGGCGGGCGATTCCATGATCGCGATGACCTGCTTGAGCTCGTCTTCGGTCAGCTTTTCTTCGAGCAACGCGCCGATGGTGGTGGGCGCAAGACGCACGGCGCGTGCCTGCACGACGGGCGTCGCTTCTTCCAGGTACTTGCTGATGTCAGTCTTGATTTCGGCGGCTACAGCCTCCTGGCGCTCCTTGGGCACTCGCGTCTGGAGCGCAACGCCGGCGTTGTTCATGAGCTCGACGGCTGGCTGCTCGACCAGTGTGCGCGCCATGGCTTCAATGCCCGGTTGCTGCTGCTTGATGATGCGTGCCGCCAATTCTTTCTTGGCGGGAGTGGATTGGGCCTGCGCGGCGACAGCCACGGCGAGGAAGGAGGAGGCAATGAGTAACTTTTTTAGCATGAAGCGATCTTAAACGGCAAGAAAAAACCCGGCGCGAGGCCGGGCGGTGCAATTGTGAGCAACTGGCTCAGCAATTGGCGGGTGTCAGCGGCGTGGGTTGTTGGGGGCCGCGTCACGCCTGTTGGGCACGCCGTCGCCATCGCGGTCACGGTCCAGGCGGTTTGGTATGCCATCACGGTCCCGGTCGCGTTCGCGCCGCTGGATGTAAACCGGGTGATTGGGCGCGTAGTAGGTGCCGCCGTTGTAGTAGGCGCCATTGCCATAGTACGTGCCGTTGTAATAGCCCCGATCAACGTAGTAGCCACCGCTATACACAGGTGCGGTGTCGTAATAGACGCCGGAACCGTAAGGGCCACCGCCATAGGCAACGCAGCCGGACAGCCCAGCGACCGCCAAGAGGGATAAAAGCAGTTTCATGAAGTCTCCTTGTAGAGCGTGACGCCCGATGACCTCATTGAATGCCTGTCCGATATCGGCGGTGTATCCGGTATGTACCGTTTGCGTGTCGGACAGTTACTGACGGTGTCCGCAGGGACGATCAGCCGCCTTTGTGCGGACGCTTGCCAGGATTCTTCTTGGAACGGGTTGCGGTGCCGCGTTCCAGGCTGACTTTTTGTCCGCCGCCGCTACGCTTGGTGGCAAGGCCTTCGACGGGCTTGGGGGAAATGGTGCGCTTGCGGTCGGCTTCGGTGATGATCTTGCTTGCCATGATTCTTCCTAGTGGTGGATTGCTCAACCCTCTATTGTCGTTCATCGTGGGCCGCTAACCGCAGCGCTCCCGACAACGCACGCAATCCGCCGGCTCCCGCCATCTCCGGCACGCTGCCACCTCGACGTTTATTTCACGCGTTCGCGACTGAATTGCTCGGCGCCGCCGCTGCCCCCGCCATCGGCGAAATCATGGGCCTTCAGGGGGTCGCGACCTGGTTTTTGAGGCACTTCGATCAGCTCGCTGGCACTGTTTTCGCCGATATCCGGGAGGGCCGGCACCGACGAGGTCGCGTCTGCGCCTTGCGCAGCGTCGGACGGACTCGTCTTGCTGCGAGGGGTCATCGTGTGGGCTCCGGCGTTTCTTTCTCCTTGAGGAAGCCGGGGGCGTTGATGTCCTTGCCAGGCTTGACCTCATCGGGTCCGCTCGTGCTCTTTCGCTCGGGTCGGGCCGGAGCAGGGCGGGGCTGCCTGTCGCTCCTGTCGTCGTCGTTCAGGCGGTCGGCATTGGCGGCCAGGGTGGTGAAATGGATTGGCATGACCCACTATGCGGTGCCCACCGGATACGTCTTGTAGGACATGACCTCGTGCGGCTCGGCTGCCAGCTCTTTCAGCGCGGATCTTGCGATGATTCTTCAATGAAAATCGCAACCTTCAATGTCAACGGCATCAAGACCCGGCTTGCGCATTTGCTCCAATGGTTACAGCGCGAGCAACCCGATGTGGCCTGCCTGCAGGAGCTCAAGTCGCTTGACGAAGGGTTTCCCGAGGCGCAGATCCGCGAGCTGGGCTACCACGCGATGTGGAAAGGCCAGCGCTCCTGGAACGGAGTTGCCATTCTTTCGCGGGGCGAGCCGCCCGTGCCGATCCGGCGCGAATTACCCGGCGATGCGTCCGATGATCAAAGCCGGTACCTGGAAGCAGCCGTCAACGGCGTGATCGTCGCCTGCCTCTACCTGCCCAATGGCAACCCCCAGCCCGGCCCCAAGTTTGACTACAAGCTGGCGTGGTTCGAGCGCTTGATCACGCACGCCAGCAGCCTGTACGACAGTGGTCATCCGGTGGTGATGTGCGGCGACTACAACGTCGTGCCGACCGATTTCGACATCTACAACCCGCGCTCGTGGTTGAAGGATGCCCTGCTGCAGCCCGAAACACGCGAGTGCTACCAGCGCCTGCTTGCGCAGGGATGGATCGATGCCATCCGGCATCTCCATCCCGATGAAGCGATCTTCACGTTCTGGGACTATTTCAGAAAGCACTGGGACCGTGATGCGGGCCTGCGAATCGACCACCTGCTTCTGAACAGGACGCTTGCGCCTTGCCTGCTCGAGGCTGGCGTGGACCGATGGGTGCGGGGACTGGAAAAACCTAGCGACCATGCTCCGACCTGGATCAGCCTGGATCTCGCAAAACTGAAGAAGGCACCTGCTGCGACCAAGGCCTCGGCCAGGACAACAGCCAGGACAGCCGCCACCAGGCGCGCGGCGCGCAAGGGTTAAGAATTTTCCCTAAGTGGAGCGCCGGTTTTGCCTAGGGGCTGGTTCCCCCTGCATGGTTTCATAAGGTCATAGCCTGAGGAAACCCCATGAATTCCAGCCATCACGAGTACGAAGCGCGCGTGCCACGCATCCTGGTCGTTGACGACATGCCAGACAACCTGTTCCTGATGCAGGGGCTGTTCGAAGACCGCTTCGAGGTGGTGCAGGCGCAGTCGGGCCGCGAGGCATTGCAGATTGTCATGGGCAAGAACCCGCCGGACATGGTGCTGCTCGACATCATGATGCCGGACATGGACGGCTACGAAGTCCTGCGCCGCATTCGCCAGCACACGCCGACCGCCCACATCCCGGTCATCTTCCTCACGGCCCTGGCCGGCCAGCAGGATCAAACCCTCGGTTTGAAGATGGGCGCAGTGGATTACCTGACCAAGCCGGTGGACCCCGAGTTGGTCATCAGCCGCGTCGAGACGCGAGTGCGCGAATCGACCCATGCCAGACGCGTGGAGGCGCTGTCTGAGAAGCTCGCCCGGCACCTGCCGCCCCTTGACTGGCAGCGCCTGTTTCATGGTGAAGGTCAGCACGCGATCCGTTTCGAGCAAAAGCGACAGACCGTGCTGTATGCGGAAATCGCGAACCCGGGCACGCTCACGCCGCAGGAGCGCGAGAATTTCTCGGCTGAAGTCGAATGGCTTGCGGCCAGGCACATGGGAACGGTCGATCGTTATGTCGATTGCGCGGCGGTCGTGTTTTTCAGTGATCCTGCCGCTTGCATCCGCATGGCGATGGACGTGCATCGAAATGCGGGCCAGTTGCGTCTGCGCATGGGAATCCACACAGGCATCTGCGAGATCGGCACGTTCCGCAATGACTTCCTGGGAAGCGCCACGCTGATCGGGCAAGAGCCCCACCTGGCGGCACGGGTTGCTGCGTCAGCGGCGATCGGAAGCATTTCGGTGTCACCGGAAACCTATGTCACGGTGCGGGACTGCATCGCCGATGAAGCGGCCGGATGTCTTCTGACCGAGGAGTTCAATGACACCGACCTCGCCCAGATCTGCCTGACGCCGGCGCCGGTGCGCGGCGACACCGCCCTGAGCAGCTTTGCGGGGCTGGGCTTGCTGGGCTAGACCTTGGCCTTGCGATAGGCGCAAGCGGGCGCAGCGGCGCCCAAACCTGGAACTCGGGAGCACCTGTTGTTACTTATGAGGTAACTAACAGGAGCACGTATGCCCAATGGAACCTCACCCTCGCGGTACAAGCGCAATCCAGACAGTCCACGGACTGAAAAGTCAGCCCTGCCGCCAGGGCTGATGGCTGCCAGTGCGAAAAGCGTGAAGGTTTTGCCCCCGGGCCTGCCAGAGATAAAGAGTCATGCAATGGGCAATCCGGCGACATCCGCGGGTATCGGCGCTCGTGTTTCTTTCGCACCGCCCCTTGTTATTCGAGCGGGTGAAGGACCATCGGCTGACCAACTCGCACCGGTGCTATTCGAATCGTCCAGGACGGTGTTAATTCGACCTGAGGTGCGCAGGCCGCTTGCTGTTGCCCCGAAGATGCTCACAGCCGAAGTTGCGGTGCAAGCCGACGGCGAGATCGAAATCGGGGTCGCGAAACGCGTGGAGTTGACGCCCTTGCAGGGGCACGATGCGGAAAGTGCGACGGCTGAGCTGATGAAACTCCTGAGCGCGTCAGAGCCGGACGCCAAGGCCGTCGTTCGCGTCAATGCGTTGGTGGATCAGTTGAAAGCGTGGGCGAAGTCGAACCACGAATCGAACGTTTTCAACAAGAGTTTCCTGGCCGCCGTGGACGCGCACCTTGTACGCCTCAGCCAATTCGAACTTGCGGATTTCCGCAAGCGCTTTGACGATTTGCTGGGCGGGCACCTGATGAAGGGCAACCGTGATGTTGCCGGACGCTTCATTGCCACGACGATTGCCTCCCGAATCGACTTTTATCTGAGCGAGTCCATCAGGCTTGCGCCCCGATCCAGGAGCCCGTTGCGCAGGGAGGCGGCATCGGTGCCCCTCGGTTCCTCACCTGCCCGCGCCGGAAAGGCACTCACCAGCGAAGACGCCCGACTTCGGTCGGCACTGCGCACGCAGCTTGGAAAGCTTTCCGAGCCGATGGACGAGGGCGAGATGATGGACGCGGCAACTGCCCTGGCCAGGACCTTGCCCCTTGACCAGCCGTGGCGCGAATTGGACGTATTGCAAGCGCATCTGGCTGACGACCTGCTGGGGCGCTCCGACGCGGAACTGGCGATGTTCGCCCGCAACCTCATCAACCTCGCGCAGCGCCTTCCGCACAACAACCCGCACCTGACGACGCTTCAACAGGTGCTGGTCGACGTGCTGGCCCTTCGTGGCGGCCTGGTCGAACTTGCCGCAACGCTTCGCCAGACGAAGTTTGGCCCCAGTGTTCAGGAGCAGACGGCCGCCGTTGCCTCGATGTCGCTTGAAGACCTGAAAAGTTATGCAACCAGCACGAACGGCAAATCTATCGCGCGGGATTTTCCCCTGAACGACGCGGCGATGCGCGCGGCGGTCAAGACGGAACTGGCTAAACGAGTGAACGCCGTCAGGTGAAACACGTTCGTATCTGATGACCGGCGGCGCAGGATTGTGTGGAACCGATGAGGGCGCACGGTTACTTATTCGGTGAAATCAGCTGGAGTGACCATGAGTTCAAGTTCGACAATTCCCTCCCGGCCCTCCATCGGTGCATCTACCGGTGTATCAGTGCCTTCGACCACCGGCTTCAGGCGACCGGGCAACTTCACCCGGGTCAATCTGATGTCTCCGGGCAGTTCAGTCGTGAAAAGCCATCAGGCTGACTCGGCGCGCGAGTCGATTGCGCAGCCGTTCGAACGCCCTTGCTCTGTGGGGCCAGCCATACCCAGGAGATTGAGCTTCGATGCGGTGGGGCCCGATCCGCGTGAAGATGGCGCAGCCCGGCCTCCCATCACTTACGACCTGGACGACGACCCTGGGTTTCGCGACGCCAGCAGACGCTTGTCGTTCGCGTCGGCGGTGTCGCACCCGCCACCTGCGAAACCTGCGGTCGCGCCGCCCCTGGACGCCCTGGTGGCAAAAGTCCTGGCGACCATTGCTGATCCAGACACCGAGTGGGAACAGGATCACTGCGCCATCGGGTTTCAGACGCCGCCACACGATGACATCGACCGCGAACTGATCACCACCATCACGAAGCAGGTCCGTGCAATGACACTGGCGGATCTCGACGCGCTCAAGGCAGGCCTGGACCACGTGGACTGTTATCAGCTTTCAATCCCGCGCAATTTGCCAGAACCTGACAGGCTCAAGCTGGAACGAGGCCAGCAAACCAGCCTGTTGATTTCGGATGTCGTGCATGGCGAACTCGCCAGCAAACGGGTTTCAGGCATGAGGAAGGCTCAGGCCGAGGGTCTGGCCCAACAGGCTCGGGGTCCGTTGACGCGACCGAAAGGAGTTCAGGAGCCGAGCCACCCAAAACAAAAGAGCACGCGTGGAGCCAAACCGGATGATGCGGCAAAGCACGATGCAAAGCCCAATCGTGAAACGAACGTCTTTCGCAGCAAGGCACAGATGGCAGCCAAGGCGCAGGCCATGCGTACGCGCGTGCAGGCCAATGTCAACGCCAGTCTGGGTTTCATGACCAGGCCGCTGGGCATGACCAAGGCCCGGGACGCAATTGAGATGACAAAGGTCCAGAAGTTTAAGCGCTGGGTTTCACTTGCTAACCACAAGACCGATCCGATCACGGGGAATGTTCTGTCTCGCTACCCTGATCGGGCCAAACCCAGCCAGAACCAGGTGAACGTTGCGCTCGACGCGTTGTTTGCGGCTGTTCCGACGCCCAACCCAGGCAGTCGAGCGAAGTCTGTTTTTTTCTGGGAATCGAAGCCGACACTCGACCAGGACGACGCCTATAAAAATGCGTTCCGCGGACACATCGGCCGCACGCTGCTGAGGATGGACACGCCCCACCTGGTCGAGATCTTGCACAACATGCTGAGCGCTAGTGATCAGCACAAGGCCGACTTTCGTTTTGGCATGTTGAGTCAGGCTATCGACGATCAGCTGATGCACCGTGGATACCACATCGCTGAACAAGCCTCGGACCTGGTGGCGGACGTCTTGAACACTCTCATGGCCCCCGCTGCGCGCAGCAGCGCAGTTGCGGTCGGCGACCTGTGCAGCGATCTGCTGCTGAATCTGGACAGTCTGGCCCGAACCGGAAAGCTTCCCGACCCGGCCTACTACGCACTTGTGCATAACGCCTTCGCACGCCAGGCAGAAAATCCGCAGGCGCGCACTGCCATTGCGGCGCTTCTTGAGCAGGTGCCTGCAGACATCTTCTTCGCTATCACGGATGCGAACAAGCCGCGGCCCGTAACTTCGCAGGGCCACAGGTGGATCGCAGCGCTGGCAGAAACTCGCCGCCAGGCGATTCAAGGGGTCTCTTCGAAACAGGACAAGGTCAAGGCATTGGGCGAGGCAATCGATGCGGCAAGTGCAGCTCTCTCTTCTGGCGCTCGTCAGGACCCTGCCGCAATAGTTGATGCCCTTTCCAACGTCGGTCGCTTGTATCGTGAATTGCCGGGCGCCGGGATTTCGCTTGATCCGGGGAGGATCGGAAAACGCGTGCCTGAACAGCTTGCGAAATTGCGGGATGCCGTGCAAACGATGGACGTGGCCGTTTTCAACGAAATGCAACCGGCCGATCTATCTGCCGCGCTCGGGGTCTTCTCCATCCCAGGTCTTGACGCCTCGCCTGGGGTGACTGAGATCATTAACCGTAGACTGAAAATCGGCCCGTTCATGGAGGCAGCTGGCAGTCTGACCCGATCGTTGTCGCAGGCGGCCCTGCAGGCAGATCCGATGGGCTTCATCAGACCACTGCTTCGCACTCACCAGCGCCACACAGAAATGAGAGCAATGGGCGTGCAGTTGAGCCAGCAGCGCGATCATGACTCTGTTGCACCTCGCGCCAATCAAGCGCTGAAGTCTGCGCGAATAGCAATTGCGAACATTCCTGTCGCCGCATACGAGGCAATAAAGAACAGGGGTGACCTGCGCGCTATTCAGGCTGCTTTGCAGGATCTGGAAATCGATCCCGGGCCGCAGGTCAACGCGGCAATCGCCGAGCGACTTGCGCCACCCGGCCGCCTGGCGCTTCGCGCTGAAGCAGTCATTCGTCTTCGCGACAGGTTTCCGCTGCCCGGTGAGGGGCTGGATGATCACCTCGCCACAGTCCCGTTTCCACAAGCCTCCCGGGTGCTTGCCGAAACGGACAAATTCCTCGCCAGGGTCTCACGTATTGCGGCATCGGCTGGATCTGGCGTGTCCAGCCGCGCGGGCCTCCAGTTCGAAGGGCTGCGAGAGAGCATCGGGGACGACACACAGGGCGGCGTTGAAGAAGCCGCAGCCCTGCTTGTCGATGGGCTGGCAACACGAACACAGACGCTCGCCGGTCAGGCGCAGATCAAGACATTGCTCCAGATCCTGCCACCTGCTCAGCTGGAACAGCTTGGAACTGCGCAGCCATCCGGGCGCATCCCGCTTGCCATCCATGCGGAGTTCATCGCGCTTGTGAACGACGCCTGGGAGGCGAGAGCCATCGCGGCAAGCCAACGCTTTGATACCGCGGTCGCTAACTGGCTGGCCGGGGAGCCAGCACAGCACCTGGAATCGCTTTCTGCATTGATCGCCGCGCGAGGGGACTTGAGGGCATGGGACGTGGCGCCGCAGACCTATTCCCTGGACTTGTTGAGCGCCAGGCTCGCGAACCGGGTAGATCTGATTGCTCAGCTTGACGCTAAAGACATCGCCTCGCTCAAAAGCATGAGCCTGGGCATCGACCGCCAGATCCGGCAAGCAAGCGCCAGGCGTGCAAATGACCTGACGGCACGCCACTCGAAGCTGTGGCTTGGCGGTCTGGAGAGCTTGCGGGCGGGCGCTCTGGAAGCGGGGACGCGCGTCCTGCGGCAGGCAATGGTTCTTGCCGGGGAAATCGACCGTTGCCATCATCTGGTGGCCGGCACCCCGCTGACGCAGGATTCTGGCCGCGTGTTTCACGAGGTGCTGATGCAAAACTTTGTCGCTGAATTAAGTACTGCCCAGAAAGCAGACTTTGCAGCCCTGGTCGTCCGCTCCGACGTGCGGGAATTGATGTCGGTCCTGGAGCTGCCCTACACGGCCGCTTCCGGCGGGGTGACTCAGGACGAGGCGAGTCTTCGCAGGGCGCTGTTCGACAACCTGAAGCTTTTTGCGCCTGAGGGCACGCAGTATCGGCCGGTCCGCCCCTCTGCTGAGGTTATGGCGGCAGTAGCACAGGCGTTTGTCAGCGAGTTGCGGGAGTCCGGCGCGCCCGTAGCGCAAATTCCGGCGGTGGCGCGCGAGGTTGCCGCGAAAGAATCATCAGCGGTATCAGCTCTCAGGGCGGCAAGCGGCCGGGCGTGGAGCGATGCGATGATTCTCTTAGGAAAAGGCGACCTGCATGAAGGGCTGGCAAAACTGAAGCTTGCGGTGTCTATGGGCGAAGAGGTCGAGCAGGTGCAGGCCCAGGAAAAGCAGGGGCAAGATGTGACAGTTTCGCCGGCTCATCAGCAGGCGGTCGTTACGCAGATGAAGCTCGATGAAACCCAACTGAAGCAGTTCGCCTTGACGCTGAACAACCCGGAGGTGCGCGAACTGATCGTGGCGCTGAGGTACGTGTCTAGCTATGCGCCCGACAGCGCAAATCGCGCCTTGCCCCTCATTCGACGTGTGGCGATGGACCTTGAACTGCTTCGTGACCGGCTCTCGATACCCCCCTTCGAAACGGTGACGGTCTCCGTTGATATGCGCGAAGTGGTGATCAGCGGGTTCAGGGCTGAGCTTGGGTTGCGTGGGGAGCGGCTCGTAAAAGAGGCCCTTGAAACTCATTCCCCGATACGTCCCACTCGGTCCGCGCGAGTTTGAGGGGAAGGGCGAGATTGGAACTTCAACCCTGCACAGGGGCGGGAAAAGGCACCCCCAGCTTCTGCGCCCAGGGCTCCAGCATCGGCGCGATGGAGGGGTGGAGCGCCACGCCTGCCTGAAGCTGGTAAGTCGCCCGCTCCAATCCGCGTTCTCCGGGCGTGCGCACGGTGGTGCCAGCTTTGCTCGGACGCGATTGGCGGCATTGCCGGGTCACGGTATCGGTCTGGTGTGTGAAAGCATCGAGACCGGCAAACGCGCGCGGATCGATGATCTGCAGGAACACGGTCGCACCCCAGCCTTCATTGGCATCGGCGCGGCCATGACCGGCCAGACCGCCGGTTAACGCCTCGACCAGCAGCGTGAGGCCGTAACCCTTGTGGCCCGAGTCCAGCCCCCCCAGGGGCAGGATGGTTCCCGCTGGCGTGCTGAATAGCACTGATGGGTCATCGGTTGCCTGGCCGTTGCTGTCGATCACCCATGGCGCAGGCAGTCTGCCGCCTTCAGTGTGCAGACGGCGCGTCAGGCCGTTGGTGGTGGCCGAAGTCGAAATGTCGATCAGCACCGGCAGGTTGCCGGTCGGGATGCCTGCCGCCAGGGGATTGGGCGTGAACACCGGATCGAGTCCGCCAAAAGGCGCCACGCTGGCTGAGGCCGGATCGGAGCACGCCAGAATCATCAACAGGCCCCGGTCGGTTGCTCGCTTGAGGTAAGCAGCCAGACAGGCGATGTGATGGCTGCGCCGGATGACGACGGTGCCGGTGCCGAATTTCTGCGCACGCCCGGCTGCCAGGTCCATGGCCTTGAGCACCAGCCACGGACCTGGCAGGCGGCGCCCATCCCACGTCACGGCGGCGGGCGCGTCGGCCACGATTTCGGGTTCGCCTTCGACCTGCATCGTGCGTGCTTCGATCGCTCCCAGATAGGGCGCGAGCAGCGCCAGGCCGTGGGTGTCGTGGCCCATCAGGTCTCCATCGACCAGGATTCGCGCCACCGCGTCGGCCTTGCGCTCGCCCAGGCCCGCCGCAAACAGGATCTGGGTTGCGAACCCGACCAGCTTGTCGGCAGGGTAGATCAGGGATTGTGGTGTGGCTGCCGGGTCTGTCATGGTCAATACTGCTCCTGGGGTTGGTCGCGCTGCTGGCGAATGGATGGGCTGATCATCGCCCAAGCCTGCCCCGTTGACGAGTGGCAATACCCATCCTTACCCCTGCGAAGGCCCTGAAGGCCTAAAATCAGGCCTTCCCCGAAAGTCCCGATGAACGCCCCTGTCGACGTTTCTTTTTTCGCGCGCGCCGCAAAGCCCATCACCAGTTACCGCAAGT
>JAZKFD010000221.1:0-3588 GCA_040386635.1 Pseudomonadota bacterium | reverse complement strand
AGCCCAAGGGCGTGCAGCACTCCACCGGCGGCTACCTGCTGTGGGCCAAGCTCACGATGGACTGGACCTTCGACATCCGGCCCAGCGATGTGTTCTGGTGCACGGCCGACATCGGCTGGATCACCGGCCACACCTATGTCGCCTACGGCCCGCTGGCAGCCGGCGCGACGCAGGTGATCTTCGAGGGCGTCCCCACCTTCCCCGATGCCGGGCGCTTCTGGCAGATGATCGAAAAGCACAAGGTCACGATCTTCTACACCGCCCCAACGGCGATCCGTTCGCTGATCAAGGCGTCCGAGGGCGACGAGAAGGTGCATCCGGCGCGCTCGGACCTGAGCAGCCTGCGTATCCTGGGCTCGGTCGGCGAGCCGATCAATCCTGAAGCGTGGATGTGGTACCACCGCCACGTGGGCGGCGAGCGCTGCCCGATCGTCGATACCTTCTGGCAGACCGAAACCGGCGGCCACATGATCACGCCATTGCCGGGCGCCACGCCGCTGGTGCCAGGTTCATGCACGCTGCCGCTGCCGGGAATCATGGCCGCGATCGTCGATGAGACCGGCAAGGACATCCCCAATGGCGCGGGCGGCATGCTGGTCGTCAAGCGTCCGTGGCCTTCGATGATCCGCACGATCTGGAATGATCCCGAGCGTTTCAAGAAGAGCTACTTCCCTGAAGAGATGGGCGGCACGCTCTACCTGGCGGGCGACGGCGCCGTGCGCAACGCCGACAACGCCTATTTCCGCATCACTGGCCGCATCGACGACGTGCTGAATGTGTCGGGCCATCGCCTGGGCACGATGGAAATCGAGTCGGCGCTGGTATCAAAGACCGACCTGGTGGCCGAAGCGGCCGTGGTGGGGCGTCCCGATGACCTCACGGGTGAGGCGATCTGTGCGTTCGTGGTGCTCAAGCGTTCGCGTCCGACCGGTGAAGAGGCCAGGCAGATCGCTACTGAATTGCGCAACTGGGTTGCCAAGGAGATCGGGCCCATCGCCAAGCCCAAGGACATCCGCTTTGGCGACAACCTGCCCAAGACCCGCAGCGGCAAGATCATGCGGCGACTCTTGCGCTCGATTGCCAAAGGCGAGGCCATCACGCAGGACACGAGCACGCTGGAAAACCCGGCGATTCTGGAGCAGCTCGCAGAGAAGCTCTGAACGCAAAAAACCCGCTGAAAAGCGGGTTTTTTGATGAAAGCAGTCGGGCTGCCTGCGCGGGTACGCGAATTACGCGGGTGACGCGATTTACTCGATTTACTTCAGCGTCAGGACCCACGCTGCCAGCTTCTTGCCTTCTGCTTCGCTGACCTGCGTATTGGCCGGCATGGGAACTGCGCCCCACACGCCAGCGCCGCCCTTGATGATCTTCACGGCGAGCTTATCGACAGCGTCTTTCTGTCCGGCATATTTGGTGGCCACATCCTTGTAGGAGGGGCCGACGAGCTTTTTGTCGGTGGCATGGCAGGCCATGCAATTCTTGGCGGTTGCCAGTGCCTGGTCGGCGAGAGCCGGCATGCACGCGGCCGCAGCGACGAGGGCAAACAGGGCACGTTTCATTGTTGATTCCTGGGAGGTGAGTTGGAGTACATTGTTCCAACGTGATTGTAGTGATTGCGGTTGACGCGTGCTGCGGCGACCGCGCAAGGAAATGTGATGCTGTTTCTCGGTCTCGGAATACTTTTGCTGGCGTTGAAGTACCTGGAAATCGGCCCCGTCGCCGCCTGGGACTGGTGGGTGGTGCTGTCGCCGTTCGGGCTGGCCGTGGTGTGGTGGGCCTGGGCTGACTGGTCGGGCTATACCAAGAAAAAAGCAGTACAGCGAGAAGACGAAAAGAAACAAGCCCGCATCGACAAGAACAAGGCGTCGCTGGGCATCAAGCCGCGGGTCAAGCGATAGCGCCCCACCTTCCCCACATCGGGGAAGGGGTTTCAGGCCAGACCTTCAATAGTTGTCGAGCACCGCGCCCTTGCTGGCGCTGCTGGCATTGAAAGCGAACTTGGCCTGCACGCCGCGCCGGTAGCGTGGCTCGGGGGCTGTCCATGCAGCGCGCCGCTTTTCGATTTCGGCCTGCGGCACGTTCAGTTCCAGCTTGAGGTCGTGTGCATCGATGGTGATCGAGTCGCCTTCGTTCACGAACGCAATCGTGCCGCCTGCCGCCGCTTCGGGCGCGACGTGACCGACCACCATGCCCCAGGTGCCACCCGAGAAACGGCCGTCGGTGATCAGGCCCACGCTCTCGCCCAGGCCTGCACCGATGAGTGCACCTGTGGGCGCCAGCATCTCAGGCATGCCAGGCCCGCCCTTGGGGCCGAGGTAGCGCAAGACCATCACGTCGCCGGCCTTGATCTTGCCGTCCAGGATCGCTTTCAGGGCGGACTGCTCGTCGTCGAACACGCGCGCAGGCCCGGTGATCACCGGATTCTTCAGCCCGGTGATCTTGGCGACGGCGCCTTCGGGTGACAGGTTGCCCTTGAGGATGGCCAGGTGGCCCTGTTCGTACATCGGATTGCTGATGGGGCGAATCACGTCCTGATCGGCGCGTGGCTCATCCGGAACGTCCTTGAGCACCTGGGCGATCGTCTCGCCGGTAATGGTGATGCAGTCGCCGTGCAGCAGGCCCGCATTGAGCAAGACTTTCATGACTTGCGGGATGCCGCCGGCCTTGTGCAGGTCAACGGCCAGGTACTTGCCCGAGGGCTTGAGATCGCACAGCACCGGCGTCTTCTTGCGGATGCGCTCGAAGTCGTCAATGGTCCACTCGACACCCGCGGTATGCGCAATCGCAAGGAAGTGCAGCACGGCATTGGTCGAGCCGCCCGTCGCCATGATGACCGCCACGGCATTTTCAATCGCCTTCTTGGTGACGATGTCGCGCGGCTTGATGTCCTTTTTGATCGCCTGGATCAGCACCTTGGCCGATTCTTTCGCCGAGTTCATTTTCTCGTCGTGCGGATTGGCCATGGTGGACGAGTAGGGAAGGGAAATGCCCAGCGCCTCGAACGCGCTCGACATGGTGTTGGCGGTGTACATGCCGCCGCACGAGCCCGTGCCCGGAATGGCGCGCATCTCGATTTCGCGCAGGTCTTCATCGCTCATGTTGCCGGCTGCGTTCTGGCCCACCGCCTCGAACACGCTCACGATGTTGAGGTCCTGGCCCTTCCAGCGGCCGGGAAGAATCGTGCCGCCGTAAACATAGATCGCCGGAACGTTTGCGCGCAGCATGCCCATGAGGCCGCCGGGCATGTTCTTGTCGCAGCCGCCGACGACCAGTACACCGTCCATCCACTGGCCCTGCACGCAGGTTTCGATGCAGTCCGAAATCACTTCGCGGCTCACCAGCGAGTACTTCATGCCCTCGGTGCCCATCGCCATACCGTCGGAAATCGTGGGCGTGCCGAAGATCTGCGCGTTGCCGCCAGCCTCTTCAATGCCCGCGACAGCAGCGTCAGCGAGCTTCTGCAAGCCGCTGTTGCACGGCGTGATGGTGCTGTGTCCGTTGGCGACGCCGACCATCGGCTTCTTGAAGTCCGCTTCCTCGTAACCCATGGCGTAGTACATGGAGCGGTTGGGGGCACGCGACTTGCCC
>JAZKFD010000220.1:0-21873 GCA_040386635.1 Pseudomonadota bacterium | reverse complement strand
TTCCAGACCGACTGGTGCACGTGCATGCCGGAGCCGTTGTCGCCGACGATCGGCTTGGGCATGAAGGTCGCGGTCTTGCCGTAGGCGTTGGCGACGTTGTGCACCACGTACTTGAGCAGGATCGTCCAGTCAGCGCGCTGCACGAGCGTAGAGAACTTGGTGCCGATCTCGTTTTGGCCGGCGCCCGCCACTTCGTGGTGGAACACTTCGACCGGGATCCCCAGCGATTCGAGGATCAGCGAGATCTCGGCGCGCAGGTCTTGCGTGCTGTCGACCGGGGGAACGGGAAAATAGCCACCCTTGACGGTCGGGCGATGGCCCTTGTTGCCGCCTTCGAGCTTCTTGCCGGTATTCCACGGTGCTTCGTAATCATCGACCTTGAAGAACGAGCCGGACATGTCATTGCCCCAGCGCACGTCGTCGAAGATGAAGAATTCGGGTTCCGGTCCGAAGTAGGCGGTGTCGCCCAGGCCGGAAGCCTTTAGGTAGGCCTCGGCGCGGCGAGCGATCGAGCGCGGATCGCGGTCGTACGCCTTGCCGTCGCCCGGCTCGAGCACATCGCAAGACAGGAACAGCGTCGTTTCCTCGAAAAACGGGTCGATGTTGGCGGTGTTGGGATCCGGCATGAGCAGCATGTCGGATGCTTCGATGCCTTTCCATCCGGCAATGGACGAACCGTCGAACGCATGGCCCGCGGAAAACTTGTCTTCATCAAAATGCGAGACCGGCACGGTCACGTGCTGCTCTTTGCCGCGGGTGTCGGTGAAACGGAAATCGACGAATTTGACTTCGTTTTCCTTCACCATCTTCATGACGTCTGCGACGTTCTTGGCTGCCATCAAGGTTCTCCTGGTTGCGTGGTTGTCAAATCGTGTCCGGCACTCGAATGCAGTTTCTGTGCCAAAGCTGGTGCATGCCCGAGCGCGCAAAGCCGGGCAATTGTCCGCGACTTTGACTGCTTTTCCCTACGGGCGTGTGGTGGTTTTGGATGAGCAGTGCACTTAACTGGTGCAATTCAAGCTTGCACCCGGTTGGTGCGCGTCATTAGCGCACCAATTCGGGGCCGAGCTGGGCCCCGAAGTTCTTCAGGCCCTCTAGAAGATGAGGGTAGGCCGCGTCCACGTCGCGCGGCTGCCCTTTGACGCCCAAGTCGATGTGGCGACCATACTGGGGGTGGTCCACGCTCGGCAGGCTGAACACCTTGACACCCGGATGCCGTCGCTCGATGTCTTCCATCAGCGGCGTGAGCGACGCCTCCATCGCGCCAAAGACGATCACCGATTTCTCGACATACGCCTGTTGGCGAAAGAGCGACCGGTAATGCGTGTCCAGCACCCATTCCATCATCGGCCAGGCCATCACAGGAAACCCCGGGACAAAGTGCACGTCGCCCATGGAAAAGCCGGGGATCTTGTTGTACGGGTTCGGAATGAGCGCCGCCCCTTTGGGAAACACGCCCATGTTCAGGCGATGGATGTTGTCGGGGCGGTCGGGCTCGTATGCCGTGCCCTGCTCGCGCGCGACGTCCTGCATGCGCTCGCGGATCAAGGCTTCGGCGCCGGGATGCAGGTCGAGCTCGGTGTCCGAGGCGCGCGCCGCGCACTGCCGGGTGTGGTCGTCAGGCGTGGCCCCAATGCCACCGCACGAAAACACGACATCGCCGGAAGTGAATGCGCGTCTGAGCGTTGCGGTGATGCGGTCCGGCGAATCGCCGACGTAATAGGCCCATGACAATTGCAGTCCGCGCGCGGCCAGCAACTCGATGTACTTGGGCATGTGCTTGTCAGCCCGCTTGCCCGACAGGATTTCGTCGCCGACGATGATGAGGCCGAAATCGCGCATTTCAGGCTGGGGGTTGTTCTGCTGGGGCGTCATGAGGCAATGCTACTGGAGCGGGCTGCTGCGGGTATGACAAGGGTCTTACAGCTTCTTCGGCGCGCATCTCGTCCAGTGCGGCAAGGCAATAGTGCGCAAACCACAATGAGGCGAACGCAAAAACCAGCGTGTAGATCCAGATCGCAACGGGGGCCAGCACCACGAACGCGACAACAAATAGCGCACTCGATGCCCACACGATGCTGGGTGCGGCGCCGAGAAAGCCGCAAATGACGCCGATGGTCAGGAGCCGCGTTCTGTGCTGCCTGAACAGCGCCACACGCTCTTGCTTGCTGGCGTGATCGGCCAGCGCATCGAAAGCCATCACCCGGTAGGTCAGCCAGCCCCAGATAAGCGGAGGCACCACCAGAACCAGCGGCGGAATCAGCCACAGCGGCAAGCTGATGATGAATGCGACCAGCGCCAGCAGGGTAGAGCCCAGTGACCACGCGATGCTTCTGGCGAGCGAGCCGCCGCGCTTTTTTTTCAGCTGGGGAAACCGGCGTTCAGCCACCATCGACGCAAGCGCCGGGCCCATGAGCACGGCCACCAGCAGAAGTGCCAGGATCACGATGACAGGGGTTGTCGCCAACACCACGATGAGCGGCGCAGCCACGGCCTTGAAGTTGCCCATGCCCATGCCCTGCAACCAGTTCGACACGCTGGCAAGCAGCGCCGACGATTCCAGCCATGCCCGAACAGCCGCTATCGCGCCCTCCCATAAAAAATAGCCGAATCCCAAAGCCACCACAAGCATGATCGCCAGGGGCAGGAAAGACAGCGCAATCACGCGCGGGCGCATGCAATACGCAGCCGCGCGCCAGAAAGAGTCGATGAGAAGGTTCATGCCCCGGTAACATCCTTTCAATGGAAATCGTTCAGGTCAAAGGCGTCGGGCTCGAGGTGCAACGGATTTTCCCTGTCGCAAGGTCAGGTGCTGCGCTCGCTACGATCATTTTCCTTCACGAAGGACTGGGCTCGATTGCGATGTGGCGCGACTGGCCCGCACGAGTATGCGCCGCGACCGGACGCGACGGCATCGTGTACTCGCGCAGGGGCTACGGCCAGTCAGAAGGCATTCGCGATGTTCGGGGAGCCGGACGGCTGCAGCCTGACTACATGCACCGAGAGGCGCTCGACGTCTTGCCTGCGCTGCTGGAAGAACTCCAGGTCAAATCGCCCGTCTTGCTGGGCCACTCCGATGGCGCCTCGATCGCCCTGCTCCACTGCGCGCATGTCGGCGCGAGCGCCTGCATCGCGATGGCGCCTCATGTGATGGTTGAAGATCTCTCTTTACGGTCGATTCAGGAGGCCCGTGTGGCGTTCGAGTCTCAGGGAATGCGAGAACGGCTGGCCCGGTTCCACCGCGATGTGGATGTGGCCTTCTGGCAGTGGAACGACGTCTGGCTGAGCGCCGGTTTTCGCGGATTCGACATTCGTGCGGACTGCCGGCTCATCAAGGCTCCGGTGCTGGCGATCCAGGGGCAGGACGACGCCTATGGCACCCTGGCGCAGATCGACGAGATCGCGCCGACACGCGGGCTATTTCGCAAGGTGGTCCTCCAGTCGTGCGGACACTCGCCGCATCGCGACCAGGCCGATCAGACGACCGGCCTGATCACTGAGTTTCTGGCGCAGTTGCCTTGACCGATGCTGCCGAGGGCGACGGGGATTTGAGGGGCTTGAGCGCATCCAGATCTGCTTGCGACAGCCATCGCCACTGACCGGGCGGCATATCGGCAGGCAATACCAGGTCGCCGATGCGGGAGCGATGCAGCGTTTCGACCCGGTTGCTCACGGCGGCCAGCATGCGCTTGACCTGGTGATACTTGCCTTCGGTCAGGGTCAGGCGCAACGCACACTCGCCGGTTTGCTCGCAGTCGGCAGCGCGAACCGGCTTCGGGTCGTCATCGAGCACCACACCCTCGATCAGGCGCGCCACCTGTCTGTCATCGACCGGGTGTTTTGTCCCTACCTCATAGACCTTGGGCACATGATGCCGGGGTGAATTCATCCGGTGGATGAACTGTCCGTCATCGGTGAGCAGCAGCAATCCGGTGGTGTCCTGATCCAGCCGGCCCACCGCCTGTACCCCCTGGACGGCGCCCTTTTGCGGACGCTGGCGCAGCGGAGCGGGCAACAGCGTGTACACACTGGGATAGGTGGAGGGCTTTTGCGAACACTCGGTGCCTGCCGGTTTGTGCAGCATGAGGTAGGCCTTTTCGTGATAGGCCCAGGGCACACCGCTCACGGTGAACGCTAGGCCATCCGGATCGAAATCGCAGGATGCATCCGTGACGCACTGGCCATTGACCGATACATGCCCCTGCTGCACGAGTCCCGCACAGACACGGCGCGTGCCGAAGCCTTGCGAGTAGAGGATTTCCTGCAGTTGCATCCGGGTGGCAGCCAGGGCAATGCGCTTCAGCGCGCCTGCGAGTAGCCCGCGAGCCGCCGCTCAAGCGGGGCCAGCTGCATGCCCACCGCGTGCAGTTGCGAATAGAGCACCTGCCGGTTCCACACATTGGGCTCGTTGGCGATGCGCGTACGAATCTCATTGCGCTGCAACTGCAGCTGGGCGGTGCGTTCAGTCAAGGCGACGGCATCGGCGGAGGCGATCCCCGGCCTGGCTTGCGGCTGGGTCGGGTCGTAGGTCCAGGCCTGCGGCGGCACGACGGCGCAACCTGACGCGAAGGCAACCGCGATCAGTGCGAGAACAAAACGCATGGCAACTCCTCTGGCGATGGGGGTTTCGATCTTACCGGCGCAACGCCGGCCGCAGCACCCCAGAACGCTAGGCCCCATGGCACTTCTTGTATTTCTTGCCACTGCCGCAGGGGCACGGATCGTTGCGCCCCGGCGTGTCACCGCGGCGCGCCTGTTCGACGCGGGGACCCAGGCTCTTCCATAGCTGGCGCAGGTCATACACCGCCCAGATCGCGGTGCCGAAGTCATCAATCCGCTCCTGGCTGATGCTGGGCGGGCCGTCTTCGGCAAACATCGAAATGGTGGGTTTGCCGCGGTCGCCCTCGGCCAGGGCGACGATGGCTTGCAGCGCTTCATCGAGCATGGCCGCTGCTTGCGCGTCGCGTGGCGCCGCCCAGTCATCCGGCCAGGTTTCCACCGCATACATGAAGCCAATGGCCCACACCTGTCCATACGCAGGGAGCGTGTCCAGCGCCGTATCGCCGCGCTCGGCCTCTGGCAGGGACAACACAGCGCCCAGCGTATCGAGCAGTTCGGGATGATAGGTTCGATCGTCGTCCAGCTGTTCAACGGGGGCGTCGAGCGACACGGCGACTTCAGCCCACCGACGCTTCCAGCGCAAGACGAACTCCATGTGGCCCATCGGCTGGAAGGTCTCGCCCAGCAGCACCGGCCAGTATTCGTCGGGTTCGATGGCTCGGCGTGAACAGATCAGTGCCGCAAGAAACCCCTCGCAGAATTCCCACTGCGGAATTTCGTCATCGTGCTCGCGCATGGAGTCGAGCGCAGCGTCTTGGGCGTCGTAATCGTCGGCTGTGAGGGGCGCGGGGTTGGTGAGGGTGTCGGTCATCGGGGGGATTGTAGGTAGCGGCTCTTCGCTGAACCGACCGCTGGCCGGTATCAGCGCGTCACGGGATCGGGAGGAACGTTGCGTCCGCTAGGTCGACCCCAGATCTGGAGGAGAGACCGCCCATTTGCCCTAGTTGTGCTTAAGGAACTGACCTATAGCTGAGCACAGGCCGGGGCAGCCTAATAGATACACCAACGAACAAATTGAAACGTTGGAAGAGCAATCCCGCTCAGCGTCACCCACGGAGTTTCACATGCAGTTCAATTTCAAGAAATCTTCCTTCGTCCTGGCGTTCGCAGTTTGCGGGTCAGCGTTCGCTGCCGACGACTCAGCCACCTTCGGTGTGTCGGCCAGCATCGCAGCTCAATGCGTCGTGGGCAACACAACTGCTATGGCCTTTGAGCCTCTCTCCATGCTCAACAGTGTGACGGGTGGATTGTCTGCTGCCGACGACACCGCGACGGCTACGTTCGACGCTACCTGCACGAATGGCTCTGGTACTCCAAACCTTACCTTTACTTCCGCAAATGGAGATGGAGCATTTGCGCTGATGGGCGGCGACGGCAGCGGCAACGACTTGATTGCATATTCACTTTACGAGGGCGCGTCGACGAGCATCGGTATCGGACACGATACGCCCGTGACGTTCGCTGACTTTGCCGCCAACGGCGTGGTCAAAGCCATGACGGTTACCGGAAAGATCGCGCCCGGTGCCAAGAACGGAAAGCCCGTGGGTACCTACAACGACACAGTCACGATCACCGTCGGCTTCACTGCTGACGGCGCTTAACCGAGGCGGCCGCAATGACCCTTCAACGCTTTTCCGGTTGGTGGGCCGCGGCTTCGCTTGTTGCCCTCGGCCTTGCGCCGATTGCATCCCATGCCCAAGTGCTGCTCCAGCCGGTCGTGCTGGAGCTGCAACCCAAACAACGGGTGATGGCCCTTAGCGTCACCTTGAGTGAAAAAGCCACCGCCCCCGTGCGGCTTCAGGCAGAACTTCTGCGCTGGACCCAGGACGATCAGGGGCGGCCCCTCACCGAGGCCAGCAACGACTTGCTCGTCTCACCCCCTATCGCCGACCTCCAGCCAGGCCAGCGCCAGGTGTTCCGAGTGGCCGTCCGGCAACCAAAGCCCTTGTCTGAAGAAGCCTCATACCGACTCATTCTCGAAGACATCTCCCCGGCTTCCACCGATGAATCCGGTCGGCCTCGTGCGGGCTTGAGCATCCGCATGCGTTACGACCTGCCTGTGCTGTTGGCCCCTACCGGCAAAGCGGAGTCATCGGTGCAATGGCAGCCCTGCACTTCGCCCCCTTCTGCTGAAGCGTGCGTTCGCGTGCGCAACAGCGGCAACCAGCGCATCAAGGTTCAGACGCTGAATGTTGCTGGTGAGGGCTGGAGTCAATCGATCAACATTCCGGACGGTGCGCTCGTGCTGGCCGGTGCACAGCGCGAGTGGCGCGTGCCTTTGCAACCCGGCAATAAAGGCCCGGCACGCGCAGTAGAAGTTCAGACGTCCCGTGGTCAATCCCTGCAAGCCCTGCCACAGGCCTTCTAGCATCGCCCTGGCTGTTCTTTGCCTTGCCGCCGCAACCGGCGCGCATGGCATGATGCCTGCCAGGCCGGTGGCCGTGAGCCTGCTACAAAGCGAGGGCCAGCCCGTGCGCGTGCAGCTGCACGGCGCTGCTTCTTTCGAGCCCGACATTGGTTGGTCCGGAAATTCGCAGCCATCGCCATACCGGCTCGTGCTCTCCTGGAGTGAGGACGACCTGACCATGTCCGGTGCGCTGCCCGAGCTTCCGGGCGGAAGCACGGGCCTCGTGCAGCGAATGGAAGTGCGCCGTGAAAACGGCAAGGTGCGACTCGAACTTCAACTGAGCCAATCGGTGCAGCCATCGCTGCGTCGCAGTGGTGACTCGTGGATTCTGCGGCTGGTGCCGGACACGCCGATTGGAGCACCCCTTGTTGCGCCAGTCGTGACCGCCAAAGCCACCGCTGCGCCAGTGGCCCCGCGTGCACCTGCACCCGTAGCTGCCGTCACGCCAGCGCCTGCGCCCGTGCCCCTTTCTGCTCCTGCTCCTGCTCCTGCTCCTGCTCCTGCTCCTGCTCCTGCTCCTGTGCCGCTGCCAGTGCCAGTGCGCGCCTCCACCCCAGCACCCCTGCCCGTCACCGCGCCCGTTCCAGCGTCAGCGCCAGCCCCCGTATCTGCACCTGCACCAGCACCAGCAGTGCCACCAAAACCCGCGCAAAAGAAACCTACACCCCCCATTGCCCGCCCACAAGACGAACTCCTGCTGGTGGAATTGACCATCAACGGCCAGAAGCTGCCAGGCATCGCACAAGCGGAGCGCCAACGCGATGGACGCGTGTTGCTCGCGGCCAGTGCCTGGACCGAAGCGCGGCTGGCACCACCGGGGCAGGAACTCACGCTGTCCGATGGCACCCCGGGTCACGCACTCGAACAAGTGGCGGGCCTGACCTATCGCATTGACAGGGCCACACTCGGCCTGGAGCTCAATGCACCTGCCTCCGCATTCATCGGCTCCACGCTGGGTCCGCAGGGACCGGCCGCAGCGCCTCTCACCCAGCAGGCAACCGGCGTGATGCTGAATTACGACCTTTCACTCGCGCGAGGCGCTACAGGCGGCGACGTCACGGCTGGCGCGTTACTCGAGGCCGTCGCTTTCAGTCGATGGGGCAGCTTTGTCGCTTCGGGCGTCATGGCCGATGACGGCAACAAGCGCTCGTTTAGCCGGCTGGATACTTACTGGCGCTATGACATGCCCGATCGCATGGAAACAATCGTCATCGGCGATACCGTCAGCAGTGGCGGGGCCTGGAGCCGACCCGTGCGATTCGCTGGACTACGCTGGGGGCGTGACTTCAGCATGCAGCCCGGCTTCCTGACGATGCCGCAGTTGACGCTGGCAGGACAAGCTGCGCTTCCCTCGACAGTCGAGGTGCTCGTCAATAACGCACGACGCATCAGCCAGCCGGTGGCGCCCGGCCCCTTCGATCTCCCCAACGTACCGGTCAACACCGGCGCGGGTGAAGTCAATCTTGTCGTGCGCGATCTACTAGGCCGCGAGACGATGGTCAAGCAAAGTTACTACGCGTCACCGCGCCTGCTCGCGCCGGATCTGCAGGATTTTTCGGTGGAGGCGGGGCGCCTGCGAACAGGCTACGGCAAGGACACCGAATACGGCGCTGCATTCGCCAGCGGCACACTGCGGCGAGGCCTCACCCCCGCGCTCACCGGCGAAGCCCGCGTGGAAGTGCAACCCGGAAGGCGTGCCGTGGGTGCCGAGCTTTCCGGGCTCGTTGGCACTCTTGGCGTGGCGCGAGCTGCGGTTGCTGCGTCCAGCGACGATCTGCAGGGTCACTCAGAAAACGGCGCGATGGTCCAGCTCGGTTTCGAAAGGACAACTCCCAAGTCGGGGATGGCGATTCAGTATGAATACGCCACGCGCGGATTTGCACCCTTCGGCGAAAGTATCAGCCCAGCGGCCGCAGCGTATCGGGCCCGTTCCCGCTTGCTCGCCAACGCAGGAGGCGTCCTGTGGGGGCCGGTCACAGGGGGCCTCAGCTTGGTGAAGCAGGAACAATGGAATGGCGAGCGCGTGACCTCGCTGGGCCTCTTCCTGGGCGCACCCGTAGGCGGGCGCGCGAGCCTTGGTGTTTCGGTGAACAAGCGTCTCGACGGTGACGGGGCGTGGAGTGCCGGCATCAACCTGAGCGTGCCGCTCGAAAACGGCGTCTTCACAGCCGTCCGGGTAGACCGCAACACAGACGGCCGCATGGTCGGCAACGCATCCGCTGCCATGAATGCACCGCCAGGCCCGGGATTCGGATGGCGCGCGGAGGCATCCACCGAACCCAGCCAGCGTGCGCGAGCAGGAATCCAGGTCAATACAGACCATGCGGAGCTCGCGGCCGATGTTGTGGCCGACGCGCGCGGTCAGGTGGCGATGCGTGCGGGCGCGCGCGGCACCATTGGCCTCCTGGGCAGTGTGCCGTTTGCGGCGCGTCCGGTTGGCGAAGGGAGCGTGGCGCTGGTTGAAGTCGAAGGCATGGCGGGCGTGCCGGTCAAGCGCAGCAATCAGGTGGTGGCGACAACCGACGCGCGCGGCATCGCGGTCGTGACGGGTCTGCTGCCCTGGCAAAAAAACCAGCTGGAGATCGACGCCGAATCAATCCCGATGGACGCTGAACTGGGAGATACGACAAAGCAGGTCGTGCCTCCCGCGCGCAGCGGCGTGGCCGTGAAGTTCAGCGTGAACCGGGCGCGACAGGCACTCGTGGTCCTGGTCCAGGCCGACGGCAAACCTGTACCAGAGGGCGCGCGCGTAGAGCTTGATGGTGGAGCGCGCTTTGCTGTGGGGCGGCGCGGCGAAGTGTGGCTCACGGATCTGGCCGCGGAGCGCCAGGGTTTGCGCGTCCAATGGGATGCTGGCGCCTGCAAACTGGAACTTGCAATTCCCGTCATGGAGGACGGCCTGCCCGGACGGATTGGCCCGGTCACTTGTGGAGGGCGCCTGCAATGAGGCTGCTTCCAGCTATGTTGATCGTCGGCGCGATATTTGGCGGGCTGACAAGTCCGGCGTGGGCGGGTGGTTGCGCCATCAGCTCCACTGGCCTTGCATTCGGTACGTACCAACCGCTCACGTTCCCCGGAAAGCTGACCTCCGTTGACCGCACCAGCGATGCAACGGTCTCGATCGTCTGCACGAGCATCGTCACTGGCGGCAGCTATAGCGTGGCGCTCGGCGCAAGCTCGGTCAACAACAGTATGAACCCGCGCCTCATGGCCAACCCAGCGGGTGGGCCGGCGATGCAATTCAACGTATACCGCGACCCTGCTTTTACCTCGATCTGGGGTGATGGCATGGGTGGCCAGCCCGTGACAGGCGCTATTCCCGTGGGCAATAGCAACACATCGTTTGCCGTCTATGGCAAGGTGCCGGCGGGCCAGTCGCTACTAAGGGTCGGCAGCTTTCATGCCAGCCTGCTGATGACCATCACCTACAACCCCTGATGGGGGACCTAGCTCCCTGAAGGTTCTGTGCAGCTATACCGGGGTAGTGCACTATTGCGAGTCAGCAACGCGACATGCTTGTGCTGCCCGTGAGGCCTTTTCCCAAGTCGGTCAGGGTCGAGAACCGAAGAAGGCGAAGGTTAAAACTCTGCCACTCTCCCTGCGTGCCGATCCAGATGTAGCCATCGCGGGTCTGCGCAATTGCCTGCACCGAGTTCTTAGGCAATCCATCCTTGTCGCGCCACACGCGGTGCGCATATTGTGTCAGTGCCTTGGCGGGATCGAGGCTCCAGGCCAATCCGCGCAGCACAACAAAAATGCGGCGACAAGCGACAAGCGAAAAGCGCAAGATGTGCATTAGCGACGCGCTTACCCACGAGGGCAAGTCCAGCAACTACACCGCCAGCGACAGCCTCGCCGATAACCACATAGAGTCTTTGTACGAAGATGCGGAAGGCACATGATGGACTGTTCGACAACCTCGGACATCAGATCCTGGAAGACGGCATGGGGTTATTTATGGATCAGCAGCAATCGAGGCATCCAGCGCGTCAACAAGCGCACCCTTGAGATGTAGCTGCCGGACGGGCGACAAGAGTCGGGGCAACTTTATTCGACGTTCGAGATGGCCTTCGACGCGCGAGGCGAATGCGGCCTCACAGCCAGCAGGCTGGCGCGGGGCTGACGGCCGGTTCTGGTTTCCCACCATGGAGGGCGTGGTTGCGATCGCGAGGCATCTGCACCGCCGCACGCACGAGCTTGCAGCGTTGGTGCGCGCGCGGGAACGCGATCAAGGCCGAACCAATTGACGGGTATTCCTCGAGGGTGTTGCAAGCGCATGGGGACAAGCTTGACTTATCGACAACCAGCTTCGGTTGTCAGGCATGTCCCGACCTCCCCTGAACCGCACTCAAGTCGACCTCATCGCCGCTATCACGAACCTTTACCGTGGGTGAATGACCTTGACTTCTGCTTCCGAAAAATAAGGCACCATGGGCGAAGTTTATTCATTGTTCGTTCAATCCAGGTAGCCCAACCACCATGCGCATCGTCGAAATCAGGGAGCGCACCGCTCCTATCGCCTCCCCCATCGCCAACGCGTTCATCGACTTTTCGAAGATGACGCTCAGCCTCGTGGCCGTCATCACCGATGTCATCCGGGAGGGCAAGCCTGTCGTGGGCTACGGCTTCAACTCCAATGGCCGTTACGGGCAAGGCAGCCTGATGCGAGAGCGGTTCATCCCCCGTGTGCTCGACGCATACCCGGCAAGCCTCATCAACGAAACGCAGGACAACCTCGATCCGCACAAGATCTGGGCGACGATGTTCAAAAACGAGAAACCCGGCGGGCATGGCGAGCGCTCGGTGGCAATGGGCACGATCGACATGGCTGTGTGGGATGCGGTCGCCAAGATCGCGGGCAAGCCGCTGTTCCGGATGCTGGCTGACCAGCGCGGCGTAGAGGCCAACCCGCGCGTCTTCGTCTATGCGGCCGGCGGCTACTACTACCCCGGCAAGGGCATCGAGGGCCTGACGTCAGAAATGCAGGGCTATCTCGATCGCGGCTACAACGTCGTGAAAATGAAGATCGGTGGCGCGCCGCTGGCCGACGATTGCAAGCGCATCGAGGCCGTCCTGCGCATGCTCCCATCGGGCTCCAGGCTGGCCGTGGATGCCAATGGCCGGTTCGATCTGGATACCGCAGTCGCCTATGCGAAAGCGATGCGCGACTATCAGCTCTTCTGGTACGAAGAAGCCGGAGATCCGCTCGACTACGAACTGCAGGCGCGCCTGGCCGATCACTATGACAACCCGATGGCCACCGGAGAAAACCTCTTCTCGATGCAGGATGCGCGCAACCTGATTCGATATGGCGGCATGCGGTCCGACCGCGACTGGCTCCAATTCGACTGCGCGCTCAGCTACGGCCTGGTCGAATATCTGCGCACGCTGGACATGCTCAAGGAAAACGGGTGGGCCTGGAACCGTTGCATCCCCCACGGCGGGCACCAGATGTCGCTGAACATCGCAGCGGGCCTGGGTCTGGGCGGCAATGAGTCGTACCCCGACCTGTTCCAGCCGTATGGCGGCTTTCCGGACGGCGTGCGCGTGGAAAGCGGGCACATCCTCATGCCGGATCTGCCGGGCATCGGGTTCGAGGGCAAGGCGGACCTGATCAGCCAGATGCGCGCGCTATCTGACTAAAGCGGCACGAGTCTGGCACCCCTGTGTCCCGGCTCACTCATTTTTTGCGCGGCGCTTCCCGCCGAGGTGCCTCGGGGATTTTTCGTTCGATGACTTGCTCCGGATCCGGTACCAGCGACCGGGAACCTGCGGCGGCGGGCACAGGACCCGAGTCCAGGTGCATCTGCATCAGACCGAAATCCGGCCCGCCGCTGGCGCTGGCTCGCGCAAGCGGTTCTAGCGGCGGGACGTTCAACCACCGGCC
Organism: Pseudomonadota bacterium; assembly: GCA_040386635.1. GTDB lineage: Bacteria > Pseudomonadota > Gammaproteobacteria > Burkholderiales > Burkholderiaceae_C > Ramlibacter. The sequence continues at coordinate 8,959 of JAZKFD010000220.1, read as the reverse complement.
GGGGATTTCGCCGGCCGCCTCCGGGCTGTCGATCCGGACGCTTGTTGCGCCGACCGCAGAAATGAAGCTGTGCCGGCGGTTGCGCGAGGAGCGAACTTCCGCCATGGGCGACACGTTCCAGATCATCACTTCGTCGGGGTCGCGATCAAAGACGTTTTCCGAGTTGGGCTGGGCGACGGGCCTGACGACCTGACGCGATGGACCGGAAACAACACTGGGTTCGCCGTTGTTGTACTGGACACCATACTCGCTGAAGAATTCGCGCCGCTCGCGCTCCATCCGCTCGCGGTCTTCCGCAGCCAGGCTGCGTTGGGCCACGTGACCGCGCATCTCCGACACGGTATGAGGAACCACGGCTGCCGACTGCAGGCCCAGGCGCATTGCACTTCCCAATGGGTGGCGCGCGGCAAAAGCCGCAGGTGGATCGACAAGGTAGAAAAAGGACGTGCGCATGAAGCCATTCACGATGATGATGTCCAGGCTTCTAAGGGCGCGTTCACGCGTGTTGAACATGCTCCGGAATTCCCCGCTCGCCGGCCTGTATGTGACGCTTGCGTCAACCATGGACAGTGCCAGCCGCTGCATCAACACCCCCATCACGCCATCAATGCCTTCTACCACCGCAGCGCCGGCGGCCAGGCCCATGCTTGATCCAAAAAGCTCCTCGAACGACCCGCGCCTGACACTGGGCAAGCCGAATGCGTCCTGCAACAGGCTCTGGCCGACCTGCCGATTGAAAAACACGAAGGTTCCATACACCAGCAGAAGCAGACCGAGTCGTAGATTGTGATAAGTCGTGTAGTCGGGTGAATCGGCCATGTCTCGCCCCGCGCGGTCTCGCACCACGGCGATGGGCATCAGGCCTCTGGACAAATGGTTTTCCGTATCCCGCAAGATCTGGCCGGCACATCTTGCATTGGTGGCGAACATGAAGGCAAGGAGTTCGAATACCTGCTCGGCAAGCCGGTCATCTTCCTCCGCTTCAACGGTCGCCGCCAGGCTGGCGGCAGCAGCCAACGGTACGAGTGCAACCAGCGCGAAACCTGCGATGCGAATACCTGCCCGGGAGACCGGCCCGCTCATCGCCTGTGGCGCTGCGTTGGCAAGGATGATCCCTGTACGGTAGCCCGAATAAACCGCAAATGGCACGCCGAACAGGACATTCAAACCGATGCTCAGGCCGCTGCCCAGGTTGTCAAGGGGATTGCCCCGTGTCCCGAGCGCACTGACCGATGCAGCCCTGATAGCCGCAAAGGTCAGGCTTGCAGTTCCCTGAAATACCATGTCACGCATCCCGGTGATGGCTGCGGCTCCCGGTACGCTGGCAAACGCACTGCCGAGGCGGGCGCACAGTCGAGTCGTACAGGTTCTTCGGACTCGCCTGACGGCGGCCTCCTCATCGATTGCCCCGGGCAAGTCGCGCACCGGAACATCACCCAACGATGAATCCTCACGCTGCAGTCGGGGACGGCTACCGGGCCGGGGGCCAACAGGAATACCAGGGGACATGAATGTGTTTCCTTCAAGCGAAGCGCTGTGGATCGAACACGCCATCGCTTTCATCCAGGCGTTCGAGGGTAGGATCGGCGCGCCAGTGTTTAGCCAGTCGCGTGAGTTGCATGATCGATGCGAGAACATCGCGCGCCTCGACCATGCTGAGCCATATGGACTTGCGCAGAACCATTTCGCCCGATTCAGGGTCACGGCACATGACTGGGGAACTGGCGGACATCATGGTGAAGTTGGCATCGCCCATGACGCGAAGCACCTCGAGCTCCTGCCCGGATGGTGCCATGCCAAATACGACGAGGATGAAGGCCTCATCGTTGTGGGGGAGTTCGAGCTGCACCACATTCACGGTCACGTCGTCGATCACAAAATGGAATGCGACAAGGCCATTGGCGTCCGCTTTCAGATCGGGCAAAGCAGTGCCGGCGGCCCCGCAAAGCGCGACCCCGAATTGCCTGAAACTGGAATACGGCATGTCAGATGTCTCTGGTGAAAAATGGAAGAGAACTCACGCATCGTCTGTTGCGGCAAACCTGCTCAAGCAAACCGGTGCGAGTCTAGCGAGATGAACGAGCAAAAAGTGGGCCGCTTTGCCCGTTTCCGGCAGGGGAAACCCGCTCCTATATGATCGTCTTGGAAGGACGCCAACGTGAGTGCAATCGACCCCGCCAACCAGCTTGCCGCACTGATCAGGGTGCAGCTTGCGTCCCTACGCGAACGCCGTCAGACGGGCAGCGCGATGAAAAAGGGGGCCGACTTCGCCCCATCACCCGTCACGGCAAACTCGACACCAGCAACGCCTGATATCGGGGCTATCGTTGCGCGTCGAATTGGTGCGATCGATCCCGGTGACCCTCAAAGGGGAAGCAAGGCGTTTCGGCTGTTCCTGGAAACCGTGATCCTGTCGGAACTGGGGCAGGCCCTGGCCAACGATCCGTCGTTTCCGGTCATGCTCGACCATGTGCAGCAGCAGATGGAAAGCGATCCAGACCTCGCGAAAGCAGCGGGCGATGCAGCGCACTTTTTGATCCAGGCGGCAGACGCACGCCTTTCCGGCGCGAACTGAAGACAGTCCGGGGGCCGGTCCATGGCAGGCAAGCGGCGCTAGTGGAGCGTGCGGCGGCCGCCGGTCGTCGCCAGACGCGTCAGAGCGCCAGGCCCGTTCTCATTGCCGGCCAGCAGCTCCTGGGCGAACCGCGCGGGCATGCAGGAAGCGTCCAGTGCCTGAGCGCGGGCCACGCAGGCCCGAGCCTGCTCCGGCTCCCGCGCGAGTGCATGAACCACTGCCCGGGCGCCTTGCGCCTGTGCGTTGTTGTCGTCCAGCGAAATCGCCTTGTCCAGGGCCGCAGCGGCGGCGCCCAGGTCTTCGCACATCAGGCAGGCCCAACCCAGTGCCTGCAGGGTTTCGACATGCTCGCCCATCGTGCCCAGCGCGTTCTCAAGTGCGCCGCGCGCCTCTTCGAATTGCCGGTCCAGAAGCGCAGCAAAGCCCAGGCTTGACCACGTCCTACCGTCAGAGGGACTCACGGCAAGTGCTTGCTGCAACAGGCGCCGCGCCAGCGCCGTGTCCTGCTCCACCAGGGCGGCACCTGCGCGCGCCACAAATGGCTCGACCTGATTGACGCCCGCATCGATAACCGGCTGCGACAGCCGCTTCGCATCTTCGATCCGGGAAAGATCGAGCGCGATCAGGCTGACCACACCGCAAGCCTGCGGGCCGAGCTTGCCGGATGCCAGGCGCGCACTCGACCAGTTCCATGCATCCTGCAACGCGCCCATGTGATGCATGGCGCGCAGCCACAGGGCATGTGAAGCCGGCTCGACGCCTGCTGGCCCGGGAACTTCATGCTCAAGCCAGGGCTCCAGCATCGAGGCGCAAGCCGCGTGATGGCCCTCAAGGAACTCGACATAGGCGAGGTTGTGCGCGATCGCGATATGCGGGCCCTGCAACCCCTGGAGCCGGTGAAGAATGGCGCGCGCCTCGTCCAGCCGCCGCTGCGCCATGCGAAGCGTCGCCTGCCTGAACTGCCAGCCCGATCCGCTGGAAGAGCGACGCAAGCCGGCGGCGATCAGATCGTCAGCGCGGTCAAACGCAGCGGAGGCAATGGCGGCGTCAGCCGTATCGGCGAGAAGCAACTCGTTATCCGGGTCTTGCTGCAGGAGTGCTTCAAGCCGCGCCAGGCGGGCCGCCGCAGGTGTCGAATTCATGACTTCTGGCTTTCAGTGCAAAAGGGTCAACAAAAAACATCACGGGCCTGCAACCGATCCTTGACGAGTTGCAGGGCCCGTCGATGGATCTGCGAAATCCGCCCCCGGGTCAAACCCATGGTGGCGGCGATTTCCTCGAACGATACTTCCTGGAAGTAGTGCGTTCGCAGCACACGCCGTTCTTGCGGCGGCAGGTTTTCGACAATCCCGGCAATGCGGCTTCGCAGCTCGCGCAGCTGCACGCTTGCATAAAAATGCTGCACACCTGGGGCCTGCACGGGCGCCTCGCCTGCCTCGATCATGCCGGTGCCCTCGAGAATCCATGACAAGGCAAACGCGATGCCGACTTCCGCCACGTATCGCAGGGCCTGCTCTGCGTTTCGAACCCCGTTAGCCGGTGCCTGCACGCCTTCCTTGATCACGGCCCGGCGTCGGGCCTGGGCACGCTGGCGGGCGACGATCTGCTGCTGCTTCTCGGTCATGCGACCGATGCCATCAATGATCGAGCCGTGCATGCGCTGGGCAGCGAAGGTCTTGAACTGCACGCCATAGGCCGGATCAAACCGGTCCAGAGAGTCGATCAGGCCGACGGCCGCCAGCTGGTGATAGTCGTCGTACTCGATCTCATCGTGCACCCGCCTGGAAAAGCAGACCCGGGCCAGGGTGCGGGCCGCCGGCATATGCATGGCAATCAGCTTCTGGCGCGCCTCGTCGCTGCGATGGACGCGAAACAGCTCCCACAACGCTGATTCGTCATGCACCTCATCGACTGCGGCATCGCCAGCCGGTTCCAGCAAATCAAGCACCATCATCGATCAGTGGAACGAGCCCACCAGCGCCTTCAGGATCAGTGCCCACCCGTCCACCAGCACGAACATCAATACCTTCAGGGGAAGCGCAACAGTCGTGGGCGGCATCATCATCATGCAGAAAACGATCAGACCGATGACGTAGTTTCCACCCACCACATAGGCGCCGACGGCCCCGATGACTTTGCCGGCGTCACCATCCGAAAGAATCAGACGCGTGGCGGCGACGTTGAGTGAAAGGCGAAACAGGGTCGCGATTAGCAGCAGCGAGGGAAAGGTCGAGAATTCGACCGGCCGCGCCATGTAGAACGTGAGCAGCAGGATCAGGAAAGCGAAGCTGAAGTTCGCAAGAATGAGGAAATCGAGCAGGCCGCTCGGAATGGGTGCGAACAGCACCACCAGCACGCCGAGCACCAACGCAACCAGCGCAATATCGCTTTGCTTGCCAAAGAATCGCTCGACTGCGTTCATGCCGAGGTGCCCGTTGATGCCGTTTGCGCCTGCCGCATCGCGAATACCCACACCAGAATGCGCGCGACTTGCGAATAAAGGCTGGGCGGCACGTGCTGTTCGACATCGACCGTGTGATACAGCTCGCGGGCCAGTGGCGGGTTCTGCACCACCGCAATGCTATGGCGCGCCGCGATCTTTCGCATCGTCGCAGCGAGGCTGCCCGCACCCTTAGCAACAACCTGGGGAGATTGCATCTGGCCATGCACATAGCGCAGCGCCACCGCGAAGTGCGTCGGGTTGGTGAGCACGACATCGGCTGTCGATGTGTGACGCACGGCCATGCTGCGCTTGAGCGCCTCGCGCCGCAACTCGCGCAACCTCGCCCGGATTCGCGGATCGCCTTCGCGGGTCTTGTTCTCGTCGGTGAGCTCGCGCCGGCTCATGCGCATCTTCTTGTCGAACTCGCGGCGGGTGAAGCCGAAATCGACCACGGCAATGATGCAGAGCATCAGGGCCATCTTCAGTCCGGTGGACGCCACGTCATCGACCAGCGTGCGAAGCAGGCCCGGAGCCGACATCGAAGCCAGATGGAAGAACTGCGGAGTAAGGCTCTTGAGCGCCTGATAGACCACGAGGCCCAGCAGGAGCAGCTTGATGATGGCGCGCGCACCATCGAACAAGGTGCGCATCGAGAAGACCTTCTTGAAGCCATTGACCGGATTGGCGCGGTCGAAGTCGGGCTTGACAGGGTCGGCGGACAAAATGGGGCCGGTCTGCATCAAGTTGGCTGCGATCGCAGCGACGACGATTGCGCCCAGGAAAGGCGCAAGCATGAGGAGGCTGTCCTTGACCATTGCGCTCACGAGCCGCCACAGGCTGGTTGGGCTGGCTTCGACCCGGCCAGCTTGCGACAGCAGAGCGTGGTCGTACTTGAACTGCGCGACCATTCCATCGGCGCCCTGCCAGTACAGGTAGGCAACGGCCACGGTGAAGACCAGCGCCGACACCACGTCCGAACTCTTGCCAACCTGCCCCTTTTCCCTGGCTTTCTCCAGCTTGTAGGGAGTCGCCGCTTCGTTGCGGTCGAGATCCTGCTCTGCCATCACCGGGCTCCCGGTGCGGTGTTGGGCGCGGTGTGCGGCGCGACAGAGAGCGTTGCATCCCAGCTTCTGTAGATGGATGCGTAGATGCGGCTCATGGCGTCGCCCATGCCGCCGAACCAGAGCGACAGCGCCGCCAGGCCGACGATGATCTTGACCGGAATGCCGATCACGAACATGTTCATCTGCGGGAGGTTTCGCGCCACCACGCCCAAGGCCAGTTCGACAAGAAGGAGGCACACGACCACAGGTGCCGCAAGCGCAAAGCCCATCGCGAAGAGCCCCGCTACCTGCTTGATTACCAGGGGTGCGGTTGCCTCCAGCGGCCACGGACGCCCGAGCGGAAATCGATCCAGGCTGAATGCGATGCCCCGCAGCAGGGCGTGGTGGCCGTTGATCAGGAAGAACACGATGACGCCGAGCCGGTCGAATGCCGAGGTCAGAACAGGCACCTGCCGGCTGGAAACCGGGTCGAACACCTGCGCCATCCCGAAGCCGATCTGGATATCAATCAGCCTGCCGGCCAGCGAGATGGCAGCGAACGCGCTCAGGATTCCCAGTGCCAGCATGGCCCCCAGCGCAACTTCAGTCATGGCAGCAGCAAACAGGGTTGACGCGCTGGACAGAGCAAGCATCGCAGCCAATTCCTGTGCAGGCATTCCCAGGGCAAGAGCGGCTGCGATACCGAGCACCAGCAGCAGTCGAACGACGCCGGGAACGCCAAACGCGGACAGCACCGGCGTCATCAGGAATACCGCCGAGAGACGTAACGAAAGAAGAAATACCGCCAGAACGTAGCCGGTATCGACCGCGTTGCCGAGGCCGGAAGCGATGAGGCTGAAATTCATCTCATCACCCAGCAAACATGGCAGGAATCTGCGTCCAGAGACGGGTCGTGAATTGCGAGAGCGTGCGCAGCATCCAGGGGCCGAAGACCACAAGCGAAACTCCAGCCGTCACGAGCTTGGGCACGAAAGTCAGGGACATCTCCTGGATCTGCGTGACAACCTGCAGGATGCTGATGGCGAGACCCACCAGCATCACCAGACCCAGCACTGGCAGGCAAACCAGCAGACCGGTCCAAAACAGGTCGGCCATCATGGCGATGGCCACATCTGAACGCATTTCCCAACCCTTTTTTATACGAAGGCCCTCAGGCCAACGCCCGCCCTAAGGGAGCAAGGCATTACTGTTAACTTACTTTTTTAGATATAAGTTCTTATTAGTTAACAGATAGGTATTATTTTATGAGAGGTTGGAGCCCTGGTAAACCCTTCAAGCCCCGAATTTGCTCATCCATTGGTCTTGTTTGGTCGGGCCACCCATCTGAGCCCCAGCGCCACCTACTGGAACCGCGTCGGAGTTCCCAAGTCCACACCGTTCGCACGAGCTGGATAGCTCGACAGGAAGACCTTGTACCTGCCACTCTTGTGCAGCTTGACGTAGATGTGGTGCAGGTGCGTCTTGACGGTTTGATCGCTGATGTTCAGCTTCCGGGCGATTTCCTTGTTGCTAAGGGCGCTGCCCAGCAGCAGGATGATTTCGCGTTCGCGAGGTGTGAGCAGTTCCTGCTCATGCAGCAATGTTGCTGTTGTGACGGGCTCAGCTGCAATCTGGCTGCGCAGGGCTTCCAGCAATGCGGTCCTGCCGAACCACGGTTCGCCGCCATGCACAGCAATGATCGCCTTTGCATAGAGCGACGGGTCGCTCGACCTTAGAAGACAGCCGCTTGCGCCACGCTGGATGAAGCCAATGATCATCAGCGGTGTGTAGGCGTCGCACAGCAACAGGACGCGAGTGCCTGCGCTCACCAGTTCGAGCTGCGCGAGCAGGTTCCAGGTGGCCTCGTCTTCTCCCTGGGTGTGCTCAAGTAGCAGAACGGCGGGCCTGCTGACCGCTGCCTGGAGAACGACGCGCCGCAAGTCGGTTACCTCGACCGTGATCCGGTCATCGATGTCAGGGATAACTGTCGTGCACAGGGCCTGGAGATCTCTGCTGTCCCGACAGGCTACGAGTGTCTTGATCTGCATCGAAATATCTCGCGTGGCTACATTGGTTTGTTTGTGTTGCTATTCAACATAGCAGATGCATGGGGCTTATCAAGAGTCCTCGCCGTGAGGAAACACGCCAATCCCGGCAGTAGTTCTCAAAGTGCAACCCGCCGCTCGCTCAACAGCGATCCGAGCGTTCGCCGAGCACTCTCTACACCATGAGGTGTATTGAGCCCGCGCAGTTGCGCTCCCATGATTCAACGCTCCCCTCACCTAACAACAAGGAGTGTCGACATGGCTCTCGTAATCACGCTCAATGGCTCGCTCACCATGGATGAATCGGAGGGTCTGCAGACCTCAGGTATTTCTGTTGCGGGAGTCGAAGACAACGATGACAACGACATCGATCCCAGTTTGTTGCCCTCAGCAATATTTTCTGAAGCAGGCATGCAGGTGGGTGACGTCATTGCCGCCGCCGCCAGCGCGGACAATTTCATCGCAATCACATCCGACAACGCCGTTTCCAGCCTGGGTTTTGTCAAGGCCGACGGCACTGGCCTGCCTGTTTATGGCGTTGACGCAGCCGGCGTCGCCAGCGGTATATCCGCGCTCGACGGTGGAGCCATCTCGCTATTCTCCGATGGCTCTCGCAATGTCCTGGGTGTGGATACCGATGGCCACATCGTTCTTGCGTTGTACATGGACGCGAACACCGCGCTCACCAGTGCGAAGATCTGGATGGCGCAGTTCGAGCCCCTGTCGCATCCCATTGACACCAATCCCGACGATGCCATCGACCTTCTCGGGCTTGGCGTCGCGGCCGGGTCCAGCCTGACCTTCGACTTCAACGCCCTGCCCTCGGGCCAGAACCTGTTTGGCACGGTGGGAA
>JAZKFD010000219.1:0-11848 GCA_040386635.1 Pseudomonadota bacterium | reverse complement strand
GTCCGAGGATAACCAAAACATGACGACCGCCCAGGCCCCCGTGGGGCCGTTCAACGTAACGGTGCTGCCCAGCGGCCGCGCATTCACAGTCGATTCCGGCCAGGCCATCCTGCCCGCCGCCATTGCCCAGGGTGTAGGAATGCCCTACGGCTGCAAGGATGGCGCCTGCGGTTCCTGCAAGTGCAAGAAGCTGGAAGGCACCGTCGTGCACGGCGCCCACCAGACCAAGGCGCTCAGCCCCGAAGAAGAGGCCGCCGGGTACATCCTGACCTGCTGCGGCGTTCCGCAGACCGACGTGGTGCTGGAGTCGCGCCAGGTGACCGACGAGAGCGCCTTCCCCATCCGCAAGATGCCCTCGCGCGTGCTGTCGCTGGAGCGCAAGTCGCACGACGTGATGCTCGTGCGACTTCAGCTTCCGGCCAACGACACGATGCGTTATCACGCCGGCCAGTATGTCGAATTCATTCTTCGCGACGGCGCGCGTCGCAGTTATTCGATGGCCAATGCCCCCCACACGATGGTGCGTGCCGATGCCGCCGCAGTGCCGGGCCAGGCCGCTGCCGCGCCGGCCATCGAACTGCACATCCGGCATATGCCAGGCGGCAAGTTCACCGATCATGTCTTCACCGCGATGAAGGAAAAAGAGATCCTGCGCGTGGAGGGACCCTATGGCAGTTTTTACCTGCGCGAGGAATCGGACAAGCCGATGATCCTGCTGGCATCGGGAACGGGCTTTGCGCCCATCAAGGCGGTCATCGAGCAGATGCAGTTCAAGGGCGTGACACGTCCCGCCACCTTGTATTGGGGTGGGCGCCGACCCGCGGACCTGTACCTGGACGACTGGGTTCAGGGCAAGCTCGCCGAAATGCCCAACCTCAAGTACGTGCCGGTCATCTCCAACGCGCTACCCGAGGACAACTGGACCGGACGAACAGGCTTCGTGCACCGCGCCGTCCTGGAAGATTTTCCGGACCTGTCCGGCCACCAGGTTTACGCGTGCGGCGCGCCCATCGTCGTTGACTCGGCGCGTTCGGAATACAGCGCGATGGCGGGCCTGCCGCCGGACGAGTTCCACGCCGACGCATTCACCACTGAAGCCGACAAGCACGTCGGTTGATCCATCCTTGAGGAATCACCAGCCATGAAACGCAGACCCCTTCTGGCCGCCGGCCTGGCCGCTGCGGCCACGCTCGCAACGCCTTTCGCCATGGCGCAGTCACGCCCCATCCGCCTGGTGGTGCCCTACGCGCCGGGCGGGCCGATCGACGTGACAGCGCGGCTGCTGGCCGAACGCGTGAAGGATTCACTGGGCACGGTCATCATCGACAACAAGCCCGGCGGTGGCGGCAATATCGGCGCCGACATCGTGGCCAAGGCGCCGCCCGACGGCCTCACCATCGGCATCGCCGCCGTGGCCACGCACGCCATCAACCCCTGGCTCTTCGCCAGGATGCCTTATGACGCGTCAAAGGACTTCGCGCCCATCACGCAGATGGTGCGCGTGCCCAATGTGCTCGTGATGAATGCCGAAACGGCGGCCCGCCTGAAGATCAACACGCTGGCCGATCTCGTGGCGTACGCCAAACGCAATCCCGCCAAGCTCAATTACGGCAGTGGGGGAAATGGCAGCGCGGGGCACCTGGCCGGTGAAATGTTCAAGCAGGGTGCAGGCATTTTTGTGGTGCACATCCCCTATAACGGAGGCAATCCGGCGCAGCTTGCGCTGCTGTCCGGCCAGGTCGATTTCAACATCGACAACCTCGCCACAGCAGCGCCCAACATCCGCGCAGGCAAGCTCAAGGCGCTTGCCGTCACCACGGCCCAGCGGTCAGCCGCGTTGCCCGATGTGCCACCCATTGCTGACACGATCAAGGGTTTCGCGATCGACACCTGGTGGGGGCTGGTCGCTCCGGCAGGCACACCGCGCGAAATGGTTGCACGCCTCAACAGTGCGTTCGTCAGCGCCCTCCAGACGCCCGAAGCCAGAACGCGATTTGCGAGTCTCATGGCCGAGCCGGTGACCAACTCGCCGGAAGAGTTCGCGGGCTTCATGAAAAGCGAACTCTCCAAGTACGAGAAGGTGGTGAAGCTGTCCGGTGCCAAGGTGGATTGAACACTTCTCCGTACAGACCAACGGGGCAGTTGCCTCACACAAAATCCGGGCGCATAGTTGCATTGACGTGTCCTACGAACCCTGTGCGACCTGTCTGACAAGGCAAGCCGGTTACCAATCGGTACATTGGCTCAACGGCAACCCATACTTCAGGAGCTTTGGCCATGAATGCGCGAACTGTCCTGTGTACCGCCCGCAATGTTGCCGCAGCCTCTGCCGTGGCCTCGACCCTTACGTTCGCCACGGCGCTTTTTTCACCGGCACTCGCCCAGACTTCCAGCGCGGCAGCAAGCCTGGCTGCCCCCTTTTCGTGGCTGCAGGGACAACGTCCCTACATCGGCCTTTCACTAGGGCGCGCGCGCGGCGCCCCGGAGTGCGCACTGACCTCCATCACCTGCGACGAAACGCGACCGGCCCAGCTGTATGCCGGCGCGATGGTCAACAGTTTCTGGGGGGCCGAGGTCGGGTATCTGCAAACGGCCCGGATGCTCCAGGGCGGGCTTGAAGGGCGTTCGCAGGGCCTGAATCTCAGCTTGATCGGCAAGACCCGACTCAGCTCGGCATGGGGCGTTTACGGCAAGCTGGGCACGACCTACAGCCGGACCGAATCCGTGCTCGCGGGTGCCAGCCTCGGCGGCAGGGACCAGGGCTTCGGGCTTTCGTACGGAGGCGGCGTGAGCTATGACTTCACGCCCCGGCTGTCCGCACGGCTCGAATTCGAAAGCAATGATTTCCGCTTCGGCGGCAGCCGCGACCCAGTGCGCTCCACCAGCCTGGGATTGCAGTACCGCTACTGAATCCCTGGCAGGTCGGCTGCGCCAGATGGCCCCGGGGGATGTCACTCGCCCAGGTAGGCCGCCCGCACCTTGGGGTCGTTGAGCATCTGTTTGGCATCGCCGCTCATGGTGATGAGTCCGGAATCCATTACGTAGCCGCGGTCGGCGAGTTCGAGTGCTCGGCTCGCGTTCTGCTCGACGAGCAGGATCGTGACGCCTTGCGCGTACACCTCTCGCACGACTTCGAAAATCTTGTCCACCATGATGGGGGACAGGCCCATGGAGGGCTCGTCCATCAGCAGCACCCGGGGCCGGCTCATGAGCGCGCGACCCATGGCAAGCATCTGCTGCTCGCCGCCTGACATGGTGCCGGCGAGCTGGTCCTTGCGCTCGCGAAGGCGCGGAAAGATCGTGAAGACTTTTTCCATGTCCTTCGCGATTTCTGCCGTGTCGGTACGGATGTAGGCCCCCATCTGAAGGTTCTCGGTGATGGTCATGCGGGTGAAGACGCCCCGGCCTTCGGGCACCATCGCCAGGCCCTGCTTTACCAGGTCCCACGCGCCCTTGCCCTTGATGCTCTGGCCCAGATACTCGATGTCGCCGCCATTCATCGGCAGGCTGCCCGTGATCGCCTTCATCGTGGTCGTCTTGCCTGCCCCGTTGGAGCCGATCAGCGTGACGAGTTCACCCTCGCGCACCTCGAAGTCCACCCCCTTGACGGCCTGGATGCCACCGTAGGCTACCTGCAGGCCGGTCACTTTCAGCAGGATGTCGCTCATTGCTCGTCTCCCGTCACCACGGCAGGCGCTTGCGCCGGTTTGTGGCTGTGACCGAGGTAGGCCTCAATCACTTTTTCGTTCTTCTGAACATCCGCCGGAGTACCTTCGGCGATCTGCTTGCCGTAGTCCAGCACGGTGACACGGTCGCACAGACCCATCACCAGCTTCACGTCATGCTCGATCAGCAAGATGGTGCGGTTGTCATTTCGGATGCGGTCGATCAACTCGCGAAGCTGCACCTTCTCGGTCGAATTCATGCCGGCTGCCGGCTCGTCGAGCGCGATCAGCTGCGGGTCGGTGGCGAGCGCCCGGGCGATCTCCAGCCTGCGCTGGTCGCCGTACGACAGCGTGCGGGCCTTGTAGTCGGCGAGCCTTCCGATGCCCACGTAGTCGAGCAGCTCCTGCGAACGCTTGGCAATGGCGAGCTCTTCAGACTTGAATCGCGGTGTGCGCAAGATGGCGCCGAGAAGGCCTGAATGCGTGCGGATATGCCGACCCACCATCACGTTTTCGAGCGCCGTCATGTCAGCGAACAGGCGGATGTTCTGGAACGTGCGCGCGATGCCGGCCTTGGCGACCTCATGCACTGCAGTGGGCTGGTAAGGCTTGCCCGCGAGCTCGAACGTACCGCTGTCGGGTGTATACAGGCCCGTGATCACATTGAAGAACGTGGTCTTGCCCGCACCGTTGGGACCGATGAGACCGTAAACCTGGCCGCGCTCGATGGTGATGCCCACGTCCGACAGGGCCTGCAGTCCGCCGAAGCGCTTGGAAATACCCGCCACGCGGAGAACGATGTCTGCCATGGCGTCAGGCCCCTTTAGCGGCAGGCGCATTCTTGAGCGACTTGCCATGCTCTGGGGCCGGCAGCAGGCCGCGCGGACGCATCAGCATCACGACGATCATCGCCAGGGCGATGAGCAGCTGCCGCAGGATGGCGGAGTCGAGCCGACCATCGGTCATCGCCTGAAGCGGCCCCGCCACATAGCGCAGCACCTCTGGCAAGGCCGACAGCAGCACGGCCCCCAGGATCACGCCGGGCAGATACCCGATGCCGCCCAGCACCACCATGGCCACGATCATCACCGACTCCATCAGGCTGAAGGACTCGGGCGAGATGAAGCCCTGGAACGCGGCGAACATCGCGCCGGAGACGCCCCCGAAGGTCGCGCCCATTCCAAAGGCCAGCAGCTTCATGTTGCGGGTATTGATGCCCATGGCCTTGGCGGCGATCTCGTCCTCACGGATCGCCATCCATGCGCGCCCGATGCGCGAAACTTCCAGGCGGTGGCAGATGATGATGCTGATCACCACCAGGGTCAGGAACAGGTAGTAATAGAGCGTGACCGACGGAATGTCCATGCCGAACCAGTTGGTCGGCTTGCCCAGGCTGATGTCGAAGAAGTGGATCGCGTCGATCTGCCCCAGGCCCTTGGGTCCGTTGGTGATGTTCACCGGATGATCCATGTTGTTCATGAACACACGGATGATTTCGCCGAACCCCAGCGTCACGATGGCCAGGTAGTCGCCCCGCAGCTTGAGCGTGGGTGCGCCCAGCAGGATGCCGAAGATGCCAGCCAGTGCCGCCGCGGCCGGTATGACGACCCACAGCGGCATGTGCAGGCCGTTCGGGAACATCAACGCAATCGCGGGGAATGTTTCGGTCAGGTGCGGTGACGCAAGCAGGGCGAACATGTAGGCTCCCAGCGCGTAGAACGCCACGAAGCCCAGGTCGAGCAGGCCGGCAAACCCGACCACGATGTTGAGGCCGAGTGCGAGCAGCACATAGAGGAGCGCCGCATCAGCGATTCGAACCCAGGCGTTGCCGCCCTGCTGCAGCAGCAGCGGCAGGATCAGGAGGCCGACCGCCGTGATGGCCAGGACGACGCTGCGATTTTGCTTGTTGATGAAGTCCATCATGGTGGTTCTCCTTCAGGCCCGGTCGGCCACGCGCTCGCCGAGCAGGCCCGACGGGCGCAGCGTCAGCACGATGATCAGCACGATGAAAGCGAAGATGTCGGAATAGTGGCTTCCCAGCACGCCTCCGGTCAGCGCACCGATATAGCCCGAGCCGATGGATTCGATCAGGCCCAGGAGAATGCCTCCGACAACCGCGCCTGCGAGGTTGCCGATGCCACCGAACACCGCGGCGGTGAACGCCTTCAGGCCGGGAAGAAAGCCCATGCCGTGCTGCACGGTGCCGTAGTTGGATGCGTACATCACGCCGGCGATGGTGGCGAGAATCGCGCCGATGATGAACGTGGCCGAGATCACCACATCAGGCTTGACGCCCATCAGCGCAGCGACGCGCGGGTTCTCCGCGGTTGCGCGCATGGCACGTCCGAGTTTGGTGAAGTTGACCAGGTACATCAGCACGGCCAGCGAAATGGCCGTGACACCCAGGATCATGATCTGCGTGGGGGTGATGACTGCGCCCGCAACCTGGATCGGGGTCGCCGGCAGCAGCGTGGGATAGGGCTTGTAATTTGGCTTGAAGATGATCATGGCCAGCGTCTGCAGCAGGATGGACATGCCGATGGCGGTGATAAGCGGTGCGAGCTTGGGGCTATTGCGAAGCGGCCGATACGCGACCTTCTCGATGGTGAAATTCAGCACCGATGTCACCACGCATGAAATGACAAGCGCGATGAGCAGGATCAGCCAGCCCGGCATCCAGGGCACAGCCTCCTGCATGGTCACGATGATCGACCAACTGGTAAGCGCACCCACCATGAGCACCTCGCCGTGAGCGAAGTTGATCAGGTTGATGATGCCGTACACCATGGTGTATCCCAGGGCCACCAGGGCATACATGCTGCCCAGGACCAGACCGTTGATGATCTGCTGCAGCAGAATTTCCATATTGCTTTCTCCGTGTTTCCCGAGCGATCCCCACCTAGCAAAAAACCCGCCAAGGTGCGCATGGGCGGGTTTCTGGTGTGCGATTGTAGCCACGGGTTCTGTCACCCAAAATAAGTCATCGCCGGGGTTTACCCTTGGAGAGCACGGCCCATACTTCTGGCTTGCCTCACGGAATTACTTCACGTCTTCATTCAACTTTCGCAGCTCCCTTAGCCGTTCGCCGATCCTGATTTCCAGGCCCCGTTCAACCGGGCGATAAAACCCGGGTGGCGGCATCCCGTCCGGCAGGTAGTTCTCACCCGGCGCAAAGCCGCCCTGTTCGTCGTGCGCGTAACGGTAGTTCTTGCCGTAGTCGAGGTCCTTCATCAGTTTCGTGGGCGCGTTGCGCAAGTGGAGCGGAACAGGCAATGTTCCCTGACGGGCAATCGTTGCCTTTGCTTCATTGAACGCAAGGTAAACAGCATTTGACTTGGGTGCGATGGCCAGGTAGATGACGCACTGCGCGAGCGCCAGCTCACCTTCAGGGGACCCTAGACGCTCGTATACCTCGGCCGCATCCAGCGCCAGTCGAAGCGCTCGCGGATCCGCCAGGCCAATGTCTTCCGCGGCCATGCGGATCAGCCGGCGCGCCATGTATAACGGGTCGGCGCCTCCGTCGAGCATGCGCATGAACCAATAAAGCGATGCATCGGGGTCGGAGCCGCGAACCGATTTGTGCAGTGCACTGATCGTGTCGTAGAACTGCTCGCCGCCCTTGTCATAGCGCCGCATCCGTTCGCCCAGCACCCGCAGCAGCCAGTCATCTGAAATGCAGGTGAGCTTTTCGGCTCCTGCTGCGACAGCAAGCGTCTCCAGGGTATTGAGAAGCCGGCGGGCATCGCCGTCTGCATAGGCCAGCAGGCGGTCTTCGGCCGCCTTGTCGATCGCCGGCACCGCATCGATGGCCTGCGCACGGCGCACGATCTGGCGCAAGTCTTCTTCGGCAAGTGGCTGAAGCACGTAAACCGCTGCGCGCGAAAGCAGCGCCGAGTTCACCTCGAAGGAAGGGTTCTCGGTCGTTGCACCAATGAAGGTGAAAAGCCCCGATTCGACGTGAGGCAGAAAAGCATCCTGCTGGCTTTTGTTGAATCGGTGCACTTCGTCAACGAATACGATGGTTCTGCGGCCCGCGCCGCCCGACGCGGCTTCAAGCGCCGTGCCCTGAGCAATCTGCGCCTGCTCGACTGCCTCTCGAATGTCTTTCACACCACCGAGCACCGCACTGATGGTGATGAACTGCGCGTCGAAAGCATCGGCCATCAAGCGCGCGATCGTTGTCTTGCCCGTGCCGGGTGGTCCCCACAGGATGCAGCTGTGCGGCTGTCCGGATTCGAAAGCGATGCGAAGCGGCATACCCTCGCCCAGCAGGTGCTGCTGGCCGATGACCTCGCCCAGCGTCCGGGGGCGCAGGCGTTCTGCCAGGGGTTGGTGAGCTTTGGGAACTGACTTGGGCACGTGCGAAGTCTATAGGTCCCAACTCACGCGCAGGCGTGCTACTGCTTGATGACGTCCGAGTTCTGCGGCGGCTTGAAGTTAAAAACCTCGGGGCCTACCGCCGCATTCGTTTCCATCTTGTTGAACGTCATCACCGACTTCTGCCCGAATCCGTCCAGGATTTCCAGCACGGCAAGATCGCTCCCGCGAAAGCCGACCTTGATGTAGTTGAGCTGGCCTTCCCTGACCCTGGGCGTGGCCTGCACCCATTGCAGGCCGTTGGAATCGGGTGCTGCTTCCAGGTTGAAATCCTTGCGCAGCGTCGCCAGGTCCGGGGCGGATGCGATCAGCGCAGCCGGCGTCTGGGCGAGCACCTGAGCCTGCTTGCGCTGCGTGACCTGCCGCAAGTCAGCGTCATAGAGCCACAGCGTCTGGCCGTCAGCCACGATGGTCTGTTCGAAGGGCTTCTTGTAGTTAAAGCGGAAACGATTGGGACGAACGAATTCGAAGGTGCCCGAGGACGTCTTTGTGCGTCCGGCCTGGCCTTCCTTTGCCGGGGCTGTCACGGCCTGCGTGAAATCAGCCCGCCCGCTTTTGGCGTTCTTCACAAAGGACTCAAGCGCGTCAATACCGGATGCCTGGGCCGCCCACGCAAAGCTCACCAGCCCCAGGGTCAATAAAGTCTTTTTCATGCATGCATTTTCAGGCAGGGCTGCAGGGCGTTTGTGTAGGCCGTGCCCCCGTTTGGTTGCGTTCGTTACCAGACGTTTTATTCGCGGTTGGGCACCAGGATTTCGCGTTGTCCGCTGCCGCTCATGGCGCTGACGAGCCCTGCCTTTTCCATGTCTTCCACCAGGCGTGCGGCGCGGTTGTATCCGATCTTGAGGTGTCGCTGCACGAGGGAGATGCTGGCCTTCTTGTTCTTGAGCACCACTTCCACCGCCTGGTCGTACATCGGGTCTTTCTCCCCGCCGGACGCCCCGTCGCCGCCCTCGCCGTCCTCATCCACCGTCCCGCCTTCGAGCACGCCTTCAATGTAGTTGGGCTCGCCGCCTTGCGCCTTCAGGTAGGCGACAACGCGGTGAACCTCTTCATCAGACACGAACGCGCCGTGCACGCGAATTGGAAACCCTGTTCCGCTGGGCATGTAAAGCATGTCGCCCATGCCGAGCAGGGCCTCCGCACCCATCTGGTCCAGGATGGTGCGGCTGTCGATCTTGCTGGAGACCTGAAATGAAATGCGGGTCGGGATATTGGCCTTGATGAGGCCGGTGATCACATCCACGCTGGGCCGTTGGGTGGCAAGGATGAGGTGAATACCGGCGGCGCGCGCCTTTTGCGCCAGGCGTGCGATCAGCTCCTCGATCTTCTTGCCCACCACCATCATCAGATCGGCCAGCTCGTCGATGACGACCACGATGTGTGGCAAACGCTCCAGCGGCTCGGGGCTGTCGGGCGTGAGACTGAAAGGGTTATAGATGAACTGCTCTTTGGCCTTGGCCTCGTCGATCTTGACGTTGTAGCCGGCAAGGTTGCGAACGCCCATCTTGGACATCAGCTTGTAGCGGCGCTCCATTTCGCCCACGCACCAGTTCAGGCCGTGTGCGGCTTGCCGCATGTCGGTCACCACGGGCGCCAGCAGATGCGGAATGCCCTCGTACACCGACATTTCCAGCATCTTCGGATCGATCATGAGGAGGCGGACATCGCGCGCCTCCGCCTTGTAAAGCAGTGACAGGATCATCGAATTGATACCGACCGACTTGCCCGAACCGGTCGTGCCGGCCACCAGCACGTGCGGCATCCTGGCCAGATCGGCCACGACAGGATTTCCGATGATGTCCTTGCCAAGGCCCATGGTGAGCATCGACTTGGCCTCGTTGTAGACCTGCGACCCGAGGATCTCTGACAGACGGATCGACTGCCGCTTGGCATTGGGCAGCTCCAGTGCCATGAAGTTCTTGCCGGGAATCGTCTCGATCACTCGAATGGACACCAGGCTCAGTGAGCGCGCCAGATCCTTGGCCAGATTCACGACCTGCGAGCCCTTCACCCCGGTGGCTGGCTCGATCTCGTAGCGGGTGATGACCGGTCCCGGCTGTGCGAGGACCACCCGCACTTCGACCCCGAAGTCCTTGAGCTTCTTTTCGATGAGACGGCTGGTCATCTCCAGCGTCTCATTCGATACCGTTTCCTGTCGTCCCGTAGGCCCATCCAGCAGGTCCACCTGCGGCAGCCTGGAGTCGGGCATTTCGGTGAACAGGGGCTTTTGCCGCTCCTTGGCGACGCGCTCGCTCTTGGGCAGCTGGATCACCACCGGCTCGATCAACACGGGTGTCGGATGGTGCTCTTCGATCTCGATTCGCTCTTCGATGAGAACCTCCTCGCGCTGCCTGGCGGCCTGTTGTCCGAGCGCGACGTCCTGCGCGACCTCGCGTTTTTCACGCCGCGATTGGACAAAACCGTAAACCCGGGCGCCCAGCTGTTCGGCCACCTGGCTCCACGAAAAGCGAAAGACGATCGCAGCGCCCAGAACCACCAGCGCCACGAAGACGAGCCCTGAACCGGTAAAGCCCAGCCACTTGACGCCAGCGGGCCCGATCAGGGAGCCCAACGCGCCGCCCGCGTGGTCAGGCAAGCGGGCCTCGAAGCGGTAAAGCCGCGACCACTCCAGCGCCGCGCTGGCACAAAGCAGCACCGCCAGTGCCATCCAGAAGGCGAGCCGCGTGCGGGTGAAGGGCTCGCTGGGCGAATGGGTCGGCTCGCCGCGCATCCAGCGCGCCAGCGTTGCCAGCCAGGAGCGCACTGCCGCGGCAAAGCACCACCAGGCCGAAAAGCCAAGAAGGAAGTAGCTGGCATCGGCAAGCCACGCCCCCAGGCGCCCGCCCCAGTTGCGAATGACCGGGCCTGACCCGGAGGTCGAGAACGCGGCGTCCTGGGCCGAGTAGCTCACCATGGCGAGCAGCCAGAACACAAGACCTGCCAGCCCCAGGACAAGAAAGATTTCGTGCGCAAAACGGCTCGCGCCGTGACGTGGCGCGGGAGCGCCAGCCGATGTGTTGTTGAGTGTGTTGAGCGAATACGTCACATGAAAACCGTCGTTGTTCTGGCGGGCCTGACGGCGCGTTCCAGGTGGCTCCGGCCCGAAACCGGGATGGCCGCGTTTTACCCGAGCGTGGTGAGGCGATCCTTGATCAGCATCGAGCCGTCTTCACGCGTTTCGATGAAGCCGCGGTCTTCCAGGTCTTTCATGACCCGGCTGACCATTTCGCGCGATGCGCCAACCATCTTGGCGATGTCCTGGCGGGAGATGCGATCCTTGATGGTGAGCAGGCCCTCCCGATCGGGAACGGCGAATTCCAGCAGCGCACGGGCGACCCGGCCATAGACATCCATCAGCGCGAGCGACTCGATCTTGCGGTCGGCCTGCCGCAGGCGCTGGACCAAGCCTTTCATGATGGCATAGGCCATCGAGCTGTTTTCCGGCAGGCACCTGGCGAACTCGGCACGGCCCAGCGCCAGCATGTCGGTCTGCACCTCGGCACGCACGGTGGCCGAGTGAGCCTCGTTGTCGATCAGGCTCATCTCGCCGATGTAATCGCCGGGTTGCAAGGTGGCGAGAATCACTTCGCGCCCGCGCTTGTCCGACGTGACCACACGCACCCGGCCGGTGAGAATAATGAAAAGCGTGTTGGATTTCTCGCCCTGCTCGACGATGACTTCGCCGCGCTTGAAACGGCGCTTGGCGACGGCGTCCGCGACCGACTCGGCCTGGTTGGCTGTCAGCAAGGCAAACAGCGGAACCCTGCGTATCAGTTCCAGGTTGGACAGCATCGACATTCTTC
>JAZKFD010000218.1:5766-6096 GCA_040386635.1 Pseudomonadota bacterium | reverse complement strand
GGCGGCGCTGCCGGCTCCGAGGTCGGCCGCCGCGGCTGCAGGCACGGCGCCAGGAACGGGGCGGGGAGCGACCGGCGGCATCACGGAGCCGGCCTTGAGAATCATGGTCTTTTCGAAGGTGGGACCGGCGGCCTCGTTGATGTACCTGATCTTGTACTTGCCGATTTCAACCGTGTCGCTGTTTTGCAGCAGCTGCTTCTTGACGGCTTTGCCGTTGATGTAAGTGCCGTTGGTGCTGTTGAGGTCTTCGAGGTACACCTCGTTGCCGGTCATCTGCAGTACCGCATGCTCTCCGCTCACCGCCAGGTTGTCGATCACGATGTCGTTGTA
>JAZKFD010000218.1:0-5756 GCA_040386635.1 Pseudomonadota bacterium | reverse complement strand
TCGGCAAACTACTACCAAAGACTATTTTCCCAGCATTCTGGAAATCAAGCCGCGCTTTTTTGTGTCCGTGCCCGCCTGGGCCACCAGCACGGAGATGTTGTCCCGGCCTCCGTTGGCGTTTGCCGCATCGACCAGCTGCACCACCTTCTGTTCCAGCGTGGCGCCCGTCCCCAGTATCCTGGCGATTGCCCCATCATCCACCATGTCTGACAGACCATCGGAGCACATGAGGTAGATATCGCCCGCATCGACCCTGTGTTCGTTGACTTCAAGCAACACTGCGTCCTCCACACCCAGGGCGCGGGTCACCAGGTTCCTGTTGCTCGAGGTCGCGGCCTGCTCCGGGGTGATGAGCCCGGCGTCCATTTGCTCCTGCAGCAGTGAATGGTCCCGGGTGATCTGGGTGAACTCGCTTGCGCGCAGCCGATAGCAGCGCGAATCGCCGATGTGACCCAGGAGCAGCTTGCCCTCCTGGAATACGCCGACCACGAGCGTGGTGCCCATCCCGCTGTATTGCGGATTCGAATTCGCGGCGTTGAAGATCGACCGGTTGGCGTTATCAACGCAGATCTCCATGGCGCGCCGCACCTCCCGCACGTTGGCGTGGCGTCCGGCCTGGGCCAGCCAGCGTCCAAGCTCAGACTTGATGAAGGTGGTCGCCATGCCGCTGGCAATCTCGCCGGCGTTGTATCCCCCCATGCCATCGGCCAGCACGGCGAGACGCGTCGGCTCGTCGAACGTGACGGAGTCCTCGTTGTTCTCTCGCGCGAGCCCGGGGTCGGTGCGAATGCAAAACTCGTAATTCATAGGTCCGGGTCAAGCCTCAAATGCCATTGCCGCCCCCTGAATCAGGGCCGCGCCCAGGCGGTCTCTGAAAGATGTCGGTCTTGGTGAAATCTGGATCACCGCCGCTCGCCGTCTGGCTGGCATCATAGCCGGGCGGCCTGGCGGCAGGCGCAGGAACATGGATAACGGTTGCATCGAAATCCTGCATGCGGGCGGTCGCATGCACCGGCGCTGCGGCCGCATGGATTTCATCGTCCGAACGAAGCACGACGCCCCTGGCCACTGCGTTCAATTCAGACGTGCTGACGCCCAGCATCTGTGCCTGCGCAGACCGCAGGTCAGCCGCAAACGCATCGCCGTCCTGGTAGCGGGTCTCGGGCCGCTTGGACAAGGCGAGCGCCACCACGTTGGCCAGTTTTTCAGGGATGTCCTTGCGCACGATCCGGATGTCGGGCGCTTCTTCGTTGGCGATCTTGTACATCAGCTCGGCCATCGAATCGCCGCGAAACGGCAGCACGCCGGTCAGCATCTGGAACAGCATTACCCCCAGCGAATACAGGTCCGAACGCCCGTCGACTTTCTTCCCAGCGATCTGCTCGGGTGACATGAAGCTCGGTGTGCCGAGCACCAGGCCAGTCTTTGTCTTGCTCGAATCGGTGATGCGCGCGATGCCGAAGTCGGTCACCTTGACGGTATCGCTTTCAAGCTCATACATGATGTTGGCTGGCTTGATGTCGCGGTGAACCACGTTCTGCCGGTGTGCATAGGCCAGCGCCTGGGCCACGCGGGCAACAATTGAAATGACCTGCGGTATCTCCAGCAGCTGTCCGGCCTTGCACTGATCGACCAGGTCCTTGCCCTTGAGAAACTCCATGGCGATGTAGGCCAGGTCGTGCTCCTCGCCCGCGTCGAAGATGGTCACGATGTTCTGATGCTGCAGCCGCCCAGCCGTCTCCGCTTCCCGGAAAAACCGCTCGCGGGCATCGGCCAGCTCGTCGCCTTCGAACTCCTGTGACAGCGCCATCGTCTTGATCGCCACCACGCGGCCGATCTTGGGGTCCTTGCCGAGATAGACAACACCCATCGCGCCCTTGCCCAGCTCCTTTTCGACCTGGTAGCGCCCGAGCATCGGCTTTTCGACCGCACCGCCTTCCAGCAACATCGTGCCGCCCGGGTGCGCGCCGCCACCGCCCAGCATCACCGTTTCGGACAGGTTCCTGGCGCGATTGAGTTTCGATTCCAGGTCCTTGAACTTCCGGTCGAACGCGTGCATGTGCTCGTAGACCGACTGCGCCTTGTTGAACTGGCGCTTGCGTTCGAAGTCGAGCGCCAGGTTGTAGAGGTTTTCCATCACTGCATCGCCCATGGGCACCCGGCGGAACCTGTCGAAGGCGGCGTCGAGCTGCCCTTGCCCCTGGAGCGCCAGGCCCATCATGCGATTGGTTTCCGCCGACTCGTCATCCGACTTGAGCTTGCCGGCTTCGGTCACCAGAAAGCGCTTGGTGGTGAGCGCCAGATGCCCGATCACCAGCAACATCGCCGGGAACATGAACTTCAGCCAAAGCGATGCCGTGGACAGCATGACGAATTCGCTCGCGAGAAGGGCCACGAAGAAGATGGCGGTGACGATTGCAGCAACACCGGCGCTCAGCCGGGGCAGCAAGGCGATGAGGTAAGCGGCAACGAGCAGGAAAACGCCCAGCGCCGCCCAGGTCGTCCAGCCCGGCTGGGTGATGAAGTGCTCGCCCAGAATGCTGGAGGTGATGTGCGCCATCAGCTCCGCCGGCGCGAGGCCTGCGTACCCTGGCGTTGCGAACTGCGAACCGACACCTGCCGCCGTTGCCCCGATCAGCACGATCTTGTCAGCGTATTTGGTCGCGGGGATCTTGCCCGAGAGTACGTCGTAGAACGAATCCACCGGGAACGCGGGCTTTCCATCGCGGCCCTTGTAGAACTGAGGCAACATGCGCGCGCTTTCGTCAGTCTTGATGCGCAGCTTGCCCAGCTGAACCGATTCGCCCGGATTGAGTTTGATATCCGCCGCAGTGAGGTTCAAGCTGCGAGCCGCAGCCAGCAAAGCCATCGAGGGCACGGCCTGGCCGTAGAAATTCACGAGCAAGGGGTCGTCGCGCACGGACCCATCCACGTCACGTAACTGGTTCAGATGCCCGATACCGGCCGCTGCATTGCCCAGGATCTCGAGCGGGTACTGACCCCGGATCGCCGGCACCGAGAACGCACTGGATTCGCGCACCGTCCCCCTGGCGACAAACGGCGGCAAGGGCTTGTCGGGCTTGCCTTGCGGGTCGCCGATTTCATAGACCGAGGGGAGCAACACGTTGCCGGCACTCGTCATCGCGGCGGCCAGCAGTGCGTCGGTGTCCAGCGCCTTCTCGGCTTCGGCAATGGTTTTGGCCATTTGTTCAGCGACGCCGCCCTGGCCTTGTGCCACGGGACCCAGTGTTTCCTTGAGCTTGCGGATGTAGGCAATGCCGCGATCGGTTTGTGGCTCGAAAAAGAAGGTGGTGTGAACGATCGTCTTGGCCTTGGCCGCCGCCAGTTTGCCGATCAGGTCGGCGTGCACATCGCGCGGCCACGGCCACCGGCCGATGTTGGCAATGCTCTGGTCGTCGATCGCGATGACGGCGATGCGATCGGAGGGCTGGCGGCTGCTACTGGTGACGCCGAAGTCGTAGAAACGACGCTCCAGGGTACCGATGAAATCGGTCGCCTGATCCAGGATGACAACCGCCACAACGATCAAAACGGCAACAAACCAGTCCGCGCGCCAGAACTGGCTCCGCTTTGCCGATTTAGCTGTACTCAATGCCTGCCCCTCGTCAGACGACCATTCAAACCGGGTAACGCCGAAGCACTACCCACCGACCCCCTCATCGGAGTTCAGGTCGCCAGACGTTAACAGACGTAACTGGCCCGGACAAGGGTCTTTGTCACGATCGGCCCTGCGATTTGCCGTGCTATGGCGCGGCCACGGGAAGCATCTACCTCAGACCGGATCCCGGCTGGGGGTTCGACGCGATGCAAGCACCTTGCCAAGCAGAAGAACCAGAAGCGCACCCGATGCGGCAGCTGCGTATTCCCAGGTCTTGCCTGGTGGCAGGTAGCCCTTGACCGCGGGGTCGGTCCAGGCCATCTGGCCCGCGATCCAGCCAAGCAACATGGCGCCCAACGTGATGATGATCGGGAAGCGGTCCATCAGCTTGAGCACGATCTGGCTACCCGCAACAATGATCGGAATGCTCACGAGCAGGCCGAAGATCACCAGCACGAGCTGGTGACTGCCAGCGCTCTCGGCGGCGCCGGCGATGGCCAGGACGTTGTCAACGCTCATGACCAGATCGGCAACGATCACCGTCTTCACTGCGCTCCAGAGCTTGTCGCTCGGGTTGATGTTGGCGTGAGCGTCATCGCCCTCGGGCATCATCAGCTTGACACCGATCCAGACCAGGAGGACCGCACCGACCGCCTTGAGATAAGGCACGGACAGCAAGGCGAGCGCGAACGCAATCAGAACGACCCGCAAGATGATGGCGCCGGCCGTGCCGTAGATGATGCCCATCTTGCGCTGCTTCGGCGGAAGGCCACGGCAGGCCAGGGCGATCACAACGGCGTTGTCTCCGCCCAGTACGATGTCGATCAGGATGATCTGGCCGACAGCGATCCAGAAGGGGGCTGTGAGTAGGGCGTCCATGCGTGTCTCTTTCTTCTTGACTGCTCAATGCAAAAGCCGATTGTTCATCAGGACAATCGGCTTTGTGTTGTGGAAAACCTCAACGACCGCGCAAGCTTACAGCAAAGCCTTGAGCAGCTTGGCCATCTCCGACGGATTGCGCGTGACCTTGAACCCACACGCTTCCATGATCTCCAGCTTGGCGTCAGCCGTATCCGCGCCGCCCGAAATCAGGGCGCCCGCATGGCCCATGCGCTTGCCGGCCGGGGCCGTGACACCGGCGATGAAGCCGACGATAGGCTTCTTCATGTTGTCCTTGCACCAGCGGGCAGCGTCTGCCTCGTCGGGTCCGCCGATCTCGCCGATCATGATGACCGCGTCGGTGTCCGGATCGTCGTTGAAAGCCTGCATCACATCGATGTGCTTGAGGCCATTGATCGGGTCACCGCCAATACCCACAGCCGACGACTGGCCCAGGCCGATCTCGGTGAGTTGGGCGACAGCTTCGTACGTCAGCGTGCCGGAACGGCTCACGACGCCGATGCGGCCCTTGCGATGGATGTGGCCCGGCATGATGCCGATCTTGATTTCGTCGGGTGTGATGAGGCCGGGACAGTTGGGGCCAAGCAGCAGCGTCTTCTTGCCAGTGGCCGCTTCACGAACCTTCATCTTGCTGCGCACTTCGAGCATGTCGCGAACCGGGATGCCCTCGGTGATGCAGATGGCCATGTCGAGTTCGGCTTCGACGGCTTCCCAGATCGCCGCCGCGGCGCCAGCTGGCGGCACGTAGATCACGGACACATTGGCGCCGGTCTCGGACTTGGCTTCCTTCACCGATGCGTAGATCGGGATGTTGAAGATCGATTCACCGGCCTTCTTGGGATTGACGCCTGCAACGAAGCAGTTCTTTCCGTTGGCGTATTCCTGGCACTTCTCAGTGTGGAACTGACCGGTCTTGCCGGTGATGCCCTGCGTGATGACGCGCGTGTCTTTGTTGATGTAGATCGACATATCGGTTCCTATGCAGCGTTCACTGCGGCAACAACCTTCTGTGCCGCCTCTGCCATGGTGTCTGCGCTGATGATGGGCAGGCCGCTTTCGGCCAGCATCTTCTTGCCCAGTTCCTCGTTGGTGCCCTTCATGCGTACAACAAGCGGCACCGAAAGGTTCACTGCCTTGCAGGCGGTGATGACGCCGGTGGCGATGGTGTCGCACTTCATGATGCCGCCGAAGATATTGACCAGGATGGCCTTGACCTTCTTGTTCTTGAGCATGATCT
>JAZKFD010000217.1:14605-16566 GCA_040386635.1 Pseudomonadota bacterium | reverse complement strand
GCAGCAAATCGGCGCCGCCCAGCGAGTAGCCGCCCAGGATCTGCGCGGCCTGCATCACCTGCTCCTGGTACACCATGATTCCGTAGGTTTCGGACAGCACGGGCTCCAGCAGCGGATGCGGATACTCGACCTCTTCGCGCCCGTTCTTGCGCGCACAAAAGCTCGGGATGTTTTCCATCGGACCGGGCCGGAACATCGCGTTCAGCGCAATCAGGTCCTCCAGCCTTGAAGGCTTGGCGTCTTTCAGCATGCCCTGCATGCCGCGCGATTCGAACTGGAACACGGACTCGGTCTTGCCGTCGGCGAACAGTTTGTAGGTCGGCGCGTCGTCCAGCTTCACCGCCTCGAACGTGAACGCCTCCTGCCCGGCATGACGTGCACGAATCATGTCCTTGGCAATTTCGAGGATGGTGAGCGTGGCCAGACCCAGAAAGTCGAACTTCACCAGGCCCGCCGCCTCGACATCGTCCTTGTCGTACTGACTGACCGCCGACTCGCTGCCGGGCTGCTGGTAGAGCGGCGTGAAGTCGGTGAGCTTGCCCGGCGCAATGAGCACACCGCCGGCGTGCATGCCGACGT
Organism: Pseudomonadota bacterium; assembly: GCA_040386635.1. Taxonomy (GTDB): domain Bacteria; phylum Pseudomonadota; class Gammaproteobacteria; order Burkholderiales; family Burkholderiaceae_C; genus Ramlibacter. The sequence continues at coordinate 15,987 of JAZKFD010000217.1, read as the reverse complement.
TGCGCGTCATGCCTTCGAGCTTTTGCGCCAGCGCCAGCAAGGTCTTGACGTCGTCTTCCTTCTCCAGCCGATCAGCCAGCACCGGTTCCTGCTTGATCGCCTCTGCGATGGTGATGTGCGTTCCGGGCTTGTTCGGAATGAGCTTGCTGATGCCGTCGCAAAACATGTAGCTCATGTCGAGCACGCGGCCCACGTCACGGATAGCAGCGCGCGCCGCCATGGTGCCGAAGGTTGCGATCTGGCTCACGGCTTCCTTGCCGTATTTGTCCTTGACGTAATCGATGACGCGATCGCGATTACCCTGGCAGAAATCGATGTCGAAGTCGGGCATGGACACGCGCTCGGGGTTCAGGAACCGCTCGAACAGCAGGTTGTATTCGAGCGGATCCAGATCGGTGATGCGCAGGGAGTAAGCCACCAGCGAGCCCGCGCCCGAACCACGGCCGGGACCGACCGGGCAACCGTTGTTCTTGGCCCAGTTGATGAAGTCGCCCACGATGAGAAAGTAGCCGGGAAACCCCATCTTCAGGATCGTCTCGATCTCGAAGTCCAGCCGCGTGACATAGCGCGGCATCTCGCTCGCTCGCCGCGCTTCGTCGGGGTACAGCGAGAGCATCCGCTCCTTCAGGCCCTCGTGGGACAGGTAGCGAAAGTACTCGTCGATCGGCATCCCGTTCGGCGTGGGATAGTCGGGCAAGTGCGCCTTGCCCAGTTGCAGCACCAGGTTGCAGCGCTTGGCTATCTCCAGCGTATTGGCGAGCGCCGAAGGCACATCGGCGAAAAGCTGCTCCATTACCGCATGCGGCTTGAAATACTGCTCGCGCGTGAACTTGCGAACGCGCCTCTGGTTGCCCAGGATTTCGCCTTCGGCAATGCAGACGCGGGCCTCATGAGCCTCGTAGTCATCCGGTTCGGTGAATTGAACGGGATGGGTGGCCACCACCGGCAGATGCAAGCGCGCGGCAAGCTGCACCGCCGCGCTCACATGCGCTTCGTCATCGACCCGCCCTGCGCGCTGCAACTCGATGTAGAAGCGATGCGGAAAGGCGCTTGCGAGCAGCAAGGCGACATCAGCGGCACGCTGCTCGTCGCCCTGCACCAGCGCCTGCCCCGCCGGGCCAGCCTGCGCGCCGGAGAGCAGTATCAAACCCTCATTCAATTCGCGCAGCCATTCGAGCTTGCAAACGGCCTGCGCCTTCACGACATTTTGGGTCCAGGCGCGCGCCAGCAACTCGCAAAGGTTCAGGTAGCCCTGGCGGTTTTGAACCAGCAGCAGGACCCGCGAGACCTGCGTGATGTCCTTGCCCACGCCTTGCAGAAAGACTTCTGCGCCGATGATGGGCTTGATGCCGGCGCCGCGCGCGGCCTTGTAGAACTTGATG
>JAZKFD010000217.1:0-14595 GCA_040386635.1 Pseudomonadota bacterium | reverse complement strand
GGCTGCCGTCATGGTCTCGTCGATGCGATTGGTGCCATCGACGATTGAAAATTCCGTGTGAAGGCGCAGGTGAACAAACATGCGCCCATTGTAGAAAGTGACCGGCCCTTGACAGAATCTAAAATTGCGTCCGCGTGAAAAACATACTCAACATTTCTGCCTACCTTTTTGTAGGCATAGCAGATCCGCAAGCACTGCGCGAACAAGTTCTGCAGCAAGCCAGGCACGGGCGCCTGCTGGGCACCGTCTTGCTTGCAACAGAAGGCATCAACCTTTTTCTGGCCGGAGAGCCCGATGGCGTCCGCGACTTTCTTGCCTGGCTGCGCGGCGACAGCCGATTCGCTGCAATTGAAGCCAAGGAAAGCTGGTCAGAAGGCTATCCGTTTCGCAAGCTGCTCGTGAAGGTCAAAACAGAAATCATCCGCATGAACCATCCGGCCATTGCGCCCCAGCAACGGCGCGCGCCTGCGGTGGATGCCCAGACCGCAAAACGGTGGCTGTCGCAGGGGCATGACGATGAAGGCCGGCCCGTTGTCGCGCTCGATACACGCAATGGTTTCGAAGTGGACCACGGCACGTTTGAAGGGGCCGTCGATTGGCGGCTCGACAAGTTCAGCGATTTTCCGGCTGCGCTCGAAGCGCACAAGGCCGAGCTCGACGGCAAGACCATCGTGAGCTTTTGCACAGGCGGCATCCGCTGCGAGAAAGCGGCGATCTACATGCGCGAAGCGGGATTGCAGAACGTGTGGCAGCTCGACGGCGGAATCCTGAAATACTTCGAGGAAACCGGCGGCACGCATTTCAAGGGAAGCTGCTTCGTCTTCGATGAGCGGCGTGCGCTCGATGCAGGGCTGCGGGCGGCCCAGAACGTGGATTGAGTTGGGCTTCAATCACGCAGCACGTGCAGCACTTCCGACCTGAACTCACGCAAATAAAGCACCGCCACCACGATGGCTGTCGCAATCGCAAACACCAGCGGTGAGAAAAACCACGCCATCGCCGCGAACGAAAAGTAATACGCGCGAATGCCGTCGTTGAACGTCTCGGCAGCCATCCCAAGCAGCTTGCCCGCCTTGTCGGCAAACTGTTCACGAGCGAATTTCCCGGCTGCAAAATCTTCCGGAGATGGCATGGAACCCAGCACGAGTGCACCGAATGTGTACTGCCTCATTGACCAGGTGAAGCGAAAGAAGGCATTGATGAAAATGCCCAGTAGCACCAGGGCCTTCAGCTCGAAAACCAGCATCGTCGTTCGCGCGGCAAACGGAATCTCACGCACGAACTCGGCCGCCTTGTCGGTAGTGCCCAGCAGGGCGAGCAAGCCGCCCAGGATAATGATGGTTGCCGACGCAAAAAACGAGGGGCTGCTGGAAAGGCTCTGGGTAATGATGCCGTCGAGCACGCGCGGGTCGCGCACCGTCGCCTGCAGCATCCAGTAGCGGCGGTAGCGATTGGTCGTTGCCAGCAGCGAGGGCCGACGCGCCCCCCAGTACTTGGCAAACCATGCATAGCCGACCCAGGCAGCGAAAAACCAGGCGAGCGCCAACCAGTCATACCAGGGCAGGAGCTCAAGGACTTTCATCCCCCGATCTTAGCCGTCGATTTCGTGCTCGACGGGCAGCGCGTTCTGGAGCTGCAGGGGCATCGACTGATTGGGAACGATCCATGTCCATCGCGCCGCGAGGCTCGCACGCTCCGCATCGATAGCTTCGAGCGTGTGCACCAGATTGGCTTTGGATTGCTCCAGCCGCGCGCCCGCGATGCGGGCTTCGTCGCCGGCTTCCAGCGTCCAGTTTCGCGGCACTCTCGCCCGCGCAATTTCCGCGTCCGCCGCATCAATGGCAGCTTGCGTCGAGGCACGGAAAGTCTCGGTGTCGGCAATCCGCTTTTCGAGCTCGGCCCGCGCAGCCCCCTGCAGGCCATCGGTGGCGAGTGACGCCCTCCAGGACTCACCTTCCCGCGCCATGGCGGCGTCCTGCACGGATCTGACAACCTTCAAGGTCTCCAGCTTCGCTTTCAGCAGATCGCGGGTGCGATTCGCTTCGTTGATGGCTTCACGGGTGGGGTTGCGCGGCTTTGTCGAAGCAATTTCGCGGGTGACGGACAAGATTGCCGCGTAGGTCTGGTCGTGCTGCCTGATCATCTCGGTCATAGGCCGCAGTTCGCGCTGCTCGACTTGTGGAACGACTCGGGCTTTCCTGGCCCGGGTCAGCGGCATCCGGGTGGGCATTCGAATGGAATGAACGGCGTACTGAAATTTCTCGCTCAGATTTCGTGCAGTCACCGGAGCGTCTGGAGCCGTCGATTGCGCCAGCAGTGGCCGCGATGGGTCGCTGTCCGAAATCGCCCAATGCATGCCCGCCGCCGGCTGCGGCGCAACACGGGCGTCAAAGCCCAGATGGTTTTCAGCTTGACCGACCTTGCCCTCGTGTCGCACGAGGCCAGGCGAGTAATTAACGGCGGCGCGTTGGCTGGAAGGCGAAGCGTTATTGACACGTGAACCGGGCATGGCGAGTTCCATATTGAAGTTGGGGCCGCGCTGCAAGTGGATTTGCGGCTTCGACTCCAACTTCGTAACGCGCTCGCCTGGCGCGTTCCAGCTTGATGCCGGGACAAAAGTCTAGGAAAGCGGCTCAGGGGGTGTGAAACGCGTGGGCGGCAGGGGAATGAACTCCGGGTCGCCGGGCACCTGGCCCATTCGCTGCGCCGCCCAGTCTTCACTGGCTTGAATGATTCGCTCCTTGCGCGACGAGACGAAGTTCCACCACATGTGGCGCGGTCCATCGACCGGCTCGCCGCCAACGACCGCGAATCTCGCGCCGCGAGCCGACGACACCACGGACGATCCGGGCGCCAGCACGCCCATGACCAACGGTGGCAGGGCCTGCCCGTCCACCATGATTTCGCCTTCCACGGCGTAAACAGCCATCTCCGGCGCCAGTTGCGCCAGCACGATTTCCTCGCCTGCGGAAATCTGGATGTCGAGATAGACCGTCTGCGAAAAAACCGCCACCGGAGACGCCCTGCCGAACGCCTCACCAATCAGCACCCGCACCTTCGCACCGCCGACCTGCATTTCAGGAATTGCGGATGACGGGGTATGCCGAAATGAGGGTGGATCTTCCTCGTAGGCCACTGGCAACGCCGTCCACAGTTGCAGGCCGTGATTCACGAAGGGCGTGTGTTGCAGGTCAGAGGGCTTGCGTTCGGAATGCACGATCCCACGGCCCGATGTCATCCAGTTGATGGCACCCGGTTCGATCCGCTGTTCGCTGCCGATGCTGTCCCTGTGCATCATCGCGCCGTCGAACAGGTAGGTGACAGTGGCCAGGCCAATGTGCGGATGCGGCCTGACGTCGTGATTGACTTGCGGCGCAACCGTGACCGGGCCGAAGTGATCGAAAAAAATGAAAGGTCCCACGCTGCGCTGCCTGGCTGCGGGTAGCAGGCGGCGCACCCTGAATCCACCACCGAGGTCTTTTTCCTGAGCCACGAGTTGGTGCGAAACCGGCATGGCGTACTCCTTCAGTGTTGAAAACGCGCAGCGACCGAAGCGACTCTTGCGCCAAAGAGCCGCGCGGTTTCAAGATCGCCGGGCGCCATGTCCCGCGCACCGGAATCGCCGGGCGAATACGCGGTCGCGCCGCTGTACGAGGCCAGGTGATTGATGTCGTTGCGCTGGGCCGTGCTGGTGTTGTTGGGCATGATGCCCTGGCTCACCCAGATCATCCCGTGCTGCATCGCCAGCGTGAACAGGGCGGACAGCGTGCCCTGCTTGTCCCCGTCGGGTCCTGAAGCGGTGGTAAAGCCTGCGGCTATCTTGTCTTTCCAGTGCCCGGCATACCAGGGTTTGGACGAGGCATCGGCGAATTTCTTGAACTGCCAGCTGACGCTGCCCATGTAGGTGGGTGATCCGAAGATGATCGCGTGGGCAGCCAGCAGCTTGTCCCATGCGCCTTCGGGCAAATTTCCTTCGGCGTCTATTGCGATCATGTCGGCGTTCGCACCATCGGCCACCGCCTGCGCCATGCGCTGGGTGTGGCCGTATCCCGAGTGATAGATGACGATGATCATCGGGCCATTTTGCAATGCAATTGGCCGCGATGCCGCCGCGCAATCAGCTCTGTCCCTTGTCCACGCTCCAGCGGCCGCCGCCAAATGCTGCAATCACGAGCAGTCCGCCGACGATCGCCATGTTCTTGAAGAACGCCTGCTTCTGCATCATGACCTGTGCCTCGGGAACTGCCCAGTAGCCGTGGAAGATCGGCGTGATCACAGCAGTGAAGAACGCGATGCCCAAAGCCGCCCAGCGGGTCTGCCATCCCACCAGCATCAACAGACCCAGGCCGAGTTCAACCGCGATCGCGATCGCAGCACAGACCTCAGGCATGGGTATGCCCTTGGACGCGATGTAGCCCACGGTCCCGGCAAATCCGGCGATTTTTCCAAACCCCCCCGGGATGAACAACAGCGCAATGAGTGCCCGGCCGGCGAGTGCCAATGCGTCCTGGATCGGCGCGCGGGAAAGTGGGTGGGACATGGAAAACTCCTTGAGTAATGGATGGAAAGGTTAAAAAAAATCAGTTGACCAGATCGAACACCAGCACTTCAGCGCCCTGCCCGTTGGCAAGCTCTATCGACGTTTCATCGGCCAGCAGCGCAGCATCGCCAGCGACGAGCTTCTGGCCATTGACCTCGATCTGGCCGCGCACGATGTGCACATACCCCTTGCGGGTCGCGTCGAGGTCGATCCGGAAACTCTCACCCGCATCGAACAGCCCCGCATAGACACGGGCGTCGGCATGAATCAGCACCGAGCCGTCGGCGCCGTCGGGCGACGCAACGAGCCGCAGGCGTCCACGCTTCTGGGCATCGGGGAACGACTTCTGTTCGTAGCTGGCCGGAATGCCTGTGACGTTGGGCTGGATCCAGATCTGCAGGAAGTGCGTGGTCGCGTCAGGCGCATGGTTGAACTCGCTGTGCTGCACACCCGTGCCTGCGCTCATGCGCTGAACGTCGCCGGGCGGGATGCCCTTGACATTGCCGATGGTGTCCTTGTGCGCCAGGTTGCCCTCGAGCACGTAGCTGATGATTTCCATGTCGCGGTGACCATGCGTGCCGAACCCGGTGCCCGGCGCGATGCGGTCCTCGTTGATCACTCGCAGGTTGCCCCAGCCCATGTGCTTGGGGTCGTGATAGTTGGCAAACGAAAAGCTGTGGAACGACTTGAGCCAGCCGTGGTCGGCGAAACCCCGGTCCTGTGATTTGCGCACTGTGAGCATGTCGTCAATCCCTTGCGTTGGTTGGATGCATTCAATGTAGGCGCCCGGCGCGCAACTGCCGATCACCCGTTTTTGATGGCATCATTCAAAAAAACTGAACGAGCCTTTCCTCTGGCTCGCCTCATCCATGCCCACGACCCGGGAAGCGCTCAATGCCGATGGCCTCATGCTCGTCCAGACGGTTGCGCAGACCGGCAGCTTTGCGTCCGCTGCACGTGAGCTGGGGCTGGTGCCCAGCGCCGTCACCTACCGTGTCCGCCAGATCGAAGACGCGCTGGACGTCCTGCTGTTCGACCGCAGTTCACGGCAGGCGCGGCTGACCGACGCGGGCACCGAGTTGCTGCGCGAAGGCGCCCGGCTGTTGCAGGAAATGGATGCCGTGGCCAACCGCGTCAAGCGCGTTGCCACCGGGTGGGAATCGCAGCTGACCATCGCGGTGGATACCGTGATTGCGTGCGGCGTGGTGATGGAACTGGCCCAGGCATTTTTCGAACTGGCACCCACCACGCGCCTGCGCCTGCGTGACGAATCCCTGGCCGGAACCGTGGAGACACTCGCTGTCGGGCAGGCGGATCTGGCCCTGGGCATCGCGGTGGAAACCGGCACCTTTCCCGACGTGCAGAGCGCGCCGCTTGGCGACTTGCCTTTCATCTACGTTGTTGCGCCGCACCATCCCCTCGCCGCGATCGAAGGCCCACTGGCGGATCAGGTGCTGCTCAGGCACCGGGCGATCGCGGTGGCCGATTCAGTCAGGCATGGCGTTGCGGTGACCTTCGGCCTGCTGCCCGGGCAGGATGTCCTCACGGTTCCCTCGATGCAGGCCAAGCTCGATGCCCAGCTGCGCGGGCTGGGAGGAGGTTTTGTCCCGGAGCCGATGGCGCGCCCTTATGTCCAGACCGGACGGCTGGTGGTCAAGGAAGTCGAGCGCAGCGCGCGCGTTCCGCGCATGACTTACGCCTGGCGCACCAACCCGCCACCCGGGCGCGGCTTGCAGTGGTGGCTGTCGCAACTGGAAAGCGCGACGACACGGCGGGCATTGCTCGAGCAACATGGAAGGGCCTGATGTCACAATGGACCGCAATGGATAAAAGCAACAGGAACATCGCCGTCATCGGCGCAGGCATCGCAGGCCTCGCCTGCGCCCGAACCCTCATGAAGGCCGGCCACCGCGTCACCGTCTTCGAAAAGGCGGATCGCGTCGGCGGGCGCATGGCCAGCTGCGAGACCACATTCGGCACCTTTGACCACGGCGCGCAGTACTTCACCATCCGCGACGAACGCTTCGGTCAGGCACTGGCGGCCAGCGGTGGAGCCTACAAGTCGTGGAGCGCCAACGCCGTCCGGGTGCTGGATCCACATGGCCGTGTTGCAGAAGCGCCGCTTCCGGCGCGGGAGGCGCACTGGGTCGGCGTACCCGAGATGGATTCGCTGCCGCAGCGCTGGGCCAGGCCGATCGTGGATGCGGGCCGGATGGAGCTGGGAACGCGCGTCACCCGCATCGAGCGGGATGCCATCGACGCCAAATGCTGGCAATTGCAGACCAGCGGGCCCGAGGATTCCGTGCATGTCTATTCCGGTTTCGACACGGTGCTGCTGGCGACCCAACATGGATTTGCCAGTGGCCTGCTGTCGCAGACGACTGGAACCGGGGCATTGATCGACAGCATGAGCAAGGTCGATGTCGCCCCTTGCTGGGTCATGATGCTGGCCTTCCCGCAAGCCGTGCAGCCCACGCTGACCCACCTGGGTCCGCAGTGGAATGCGGCGCTCAGCACCCATCACCGCATCGCGTGGCTTGCACGCGAATCGTCCAAGCCGGGCCGCTCGCCCGTCGAGCGCTGGACGGTGCAGGCCAGCGCCGACTGGTCGCAGGAGCATTTCGAGGACGACGGCGCGCGCGTGCAGGCCAAACTGCTCAAGGCGTTTTCCGAGATCACAGGCATTCTTGCCGAACCCGCTGAAGTCACGGTACATCGTTGGCGCTGGGCCAAGACGCGCACACCGCTGGGCAAGAGCCACCTCTGGGATCGAAAGTCCTCGCTCGGCGTTTGCGGTGACTGGTGCCTGGGGCACCGTGTCGAAAACGCCTTTGTGTCCGGTCTGGAACTCGCATTGAAGGTCCACGCGGCCTGAGAACCATGCGCACGGGGTACGCCGGGCAGTACCTGGGCCGCTTTGCGCCCTCCCCCACGGGTCCGCTTCACGCGGGCTCGCTCGTCGCGGCGCTTGCCAGCTGGCTTGATGCGCGGGCGCACGGGGGCACGTGGCTGGTTCGCATCGAGGACGTGGACACACCGCGCTGCGTCGATGGCGCAGCCGAAACGATCCTGCGGCAGCTGTCCGATTGCTCGCTGTTCCCCGATGAAGTGCCCGTGTGGCAATCACGACGCGGCGCCATCTACCAGCGGGCGCTCGACCAACTGATCGCCGATCGATTGGCCTACCCGTGCGCCTGCTCCCGAAAGGATGTCGAAGAAGCGCTCGCCAGCCAGGGCAGGCCGCATCAGCGCCATGCTGAACTCGTCTATCCCGGCACCTGCCGCCATGGGCTCAATGGCAAGCCCGCGCGAGCATGGCGATTCCGGGTTCCCGCTGGCATCGTCCAATGGCACGACCGGCGCCTGGGTGAACAGCAGCAGGACGTGGAGCGCGAGGTGGGCGACTTCGTCCTGAAGCGCGCCGATGGGTTATGGGCGTATCAGCTGGCGGTCGTTGTCGATGACGCCGATCAGGGCATCACCCACGTGGTGCGCGGCGAAGACCTTGCGGACAACACGGCGCGCCAGATCGCCCTGCGACGCGCGTTAAGAACGCCGCAGCTGAGCTATCTGCACACCCCGCTCGTTCTGGGGACTAACGGCGAGAAGCTTTCCAAGCAGAACGGCGCAGCAGCGGTGGATACGAGCGACCCCTTGCGGGCGCTCAATGAGGCTGCGCAGGTGCTGGGACTGTCCAGGACGTACGGTGCGACTGCACAGGCACTATCCGCATGGCAGCGCGAGTGGGGTGCGAAGATGGGCGCCTTTCGCACGCCCTAAAATTCGCCGGGTGACAGACGACAACAATCCCAACCATCGCCCCATCCGCAGCTACGTGCGCCGCACCGGCCGCGTCACCACCGGGCAAGCCCGCGCATTTGAATCGCTCGGCCCCCAGTACATCCTGCCCTACGAGCCCCGACCGCTTGACCTGGGCGCAGCGTTCGGACGCACCGCACCCACCATCCTGGAAATCGGTTTCGGCATGGGCGAAGCCACGGCGCACATCGCCACCCTGATGCCAGAGAAAAACTTTCTCTGCTGCGAGGTGCACGATCCTGGCCTTGGCTCGCTGCTCAAGCGCATCGGCGAACAGGGCATCACCAACATCCGCATACTCAAGCACGACGCGGTCGAAGTGCTGGACCAGATGCTGGTCGATGAAAGCCTGGCTGGCGTACACCTCTTCTTTCCCGATCCCTGGCACAAGGCCCGCCACAACAAGCGGCGGCTTCTACAGGGCCCGCTGGCGGCCAAGCTGGCCGCGCGCCTGCAACCCGGTGGCTACCTGCACTGCGCGACCGACTGGGAGGCCTACGCCGTGCAGATGCTGGAAGTGCTGGGCGCACAGCCGCTGCTGGTCAACACTGCTCAGGGATTCGCGCCGCGTCCGGACTACCGGCCCCTGACCAAGTTCGAAAACCGCGGCCTGAAGCTGGGCCACGGCGTGTGGGACGTGGTGTTCAGGCGGCGCAGCTGAATCGGCTGGGACTTAGACGATCTCTCGCGCGGTGATCTGGTAGCGGAATTCGTCGGGTGCATACGAGTCGATCCGGCCCCGCGAATTCTCGGCAACCGGATACATGAAGAAACCCAGCCGCGCGTACTTCGATTGGGCAAGCTTGACGTCATGGGCCATGTTGTAGCCCACCCAGTTACCCTCCCATCCGCCGTACAGCGACCTGGCAACCGGTGCCACCAGGGGGTGCTGCGTGCTCTTGATCCACTCGCCGGTTTCCTGGCGCATCACCTTGGCCACATCGGCCGGGTCCATCGCCACCCAGCCCTGCGCCTGGAGGTAAACCTCGGCCCGGCAATGCTGCGCCCCCTTGAGGCTGGCAGGATTGCCGCCGAGCTCCTTGTAGCCGAAGGCCGACGATGCCAGCCGCAGGCCATACACATCGCGGGCGGGTACACCGACCGAGCGGCACAGGCCCACGAACAGCGCATTGATATCGGCGCACTTGCCGCCCAGGTTGCCGGTTTCGAGCATCGCGGCGATATCGCCCTCGCCGCAGCCGCGCACCGTGGGTTCGCGCCACGAATTGGCAAGCACCCAGTCATAAATGCGCCGCGTCTTGTCCTCATCGGTGCGTGCACCTCCGATCGCCTTGAGCGCCGTGCGGCGAACGATTCCTCCGGTGGGGATGAGGGACGTCGGGCGTGTCCAGTAGCGCAGGGACTGCGAATCTTCGCCACCGGGCTGGCGTTGGGACCAGTCCACCGCGCGATTGCGCGTTTGCACGCTGCTCGTCAATTCAACCAGCGGTTGCGGCTCGCCCGCATCGAATTCCACATACAGCATCCGCGCGCCCTCATCGGCGTCGCTGGTCATCCTGGTCTGCCCGTTGCCCGCATAGCTGCTTTCAAGCGAGCGCTGCCAGTCGGTATTGATCGACGGCACGGGCAACCACAGGCGGGTGATCCCCCGGGGCTCCAGCACCTCGACGCGCGTGGTGATCTCGAAGGTGCGCCATGCACCAGGACGTGGATCGAATGTTCGCTGTTGCGCGGCGGCGGGCAAGGCATAGGCCACGCTCGCGGCGGCGCAGGTCTGTACGAGGAAATTGCGTCGTGTCGTCATCACCCATTATGGCCATCACTTCAGCAACGGAGCCAGAAGCTGCGCCGCTTCCTGCGCTGTCCAGTCGAACTCGCCGCGCACACGCCAGCGCACCTGCCCGTCGCGCGCGATCACCACCGTGGTCGGGAATATCTTGACCCCCCAGGCCTTTGCGACGCTGCCGTCGGTGTCCAGCAAAACCGGAATATCCGGCGCAGCGGACTGCATGAAGCGCTCGGCACGCGAGGCGTTTTCCTTGAAATTGACGGCGAGCACCGCGATGCGGCTTTCGCTTTTGGCAAGCTGCGCCAGCGCCGGCATTTCAGCCCGGCAGGGTTCGCACCATGTCGCCCAGAAATTGAGCAGCACGACCCTGCCCCGCACGTCAGCGAGCGTCCAGGTACGGCCTGACGAATCCATCGCCTCGAAGGCGGGCGCCCGGCGGGGGGGCGGCCACGCCGTGACTTCCGCTGCGCGCGCTGGCAGCGCTATCGCCGCGCCTGTAATCAATCCGCCTGCATATAGCAGGCAATCGCGTCTCGTATGTTCAGAATGCATCGGGGATCAGCCCTGTCGAAGGCAATCCCTGATTGTGAGGGACTGACCCGTGCGTTATCGTTTCAGGCATTAAAGTTGCGATCGCTTGCGGGCAGGAGTGTGTATGACTATCAAAAGAAGAACCGTGCTGGAAACCACCTTTGCCGCCGCCATCGCGGGCCTGGGCGCCGGCACTGCCCGCGGCCAGGCGCCAAAGGGGGCGCGCAAGATCGTGATGGGCCAGTCGGTGCCACTGACGGGTGCAGCCAGCGAAATCGGGCTGGCATTCGCGGCAGGCGCCAAGCTCTATGTCGATTCGTTCAATGGCCGCAAGAACAACCCCGGCTGGACCTTCGAGTTGCGCCAGGTCGATGATGGCTACGACCCCGCCAAGGCCGGCGCCAATGCAAAAAAGCTCCTGGCCGACGGCGCCGATGTGCTCTTTGGTTTCGTCGGAACGGGCAGCAGCGCCGCCGGCGCTGAAATTGCAAAAGCGGAAGGTGCAATCTTCTTTGCGCCCTTCGCGGCATCCGACACGCTGCGTGACGCCGCGCACACCAACGTGTTCCACGTACGGCCCAGCATGGCCGACGAGGCATTCAAGATCACGCGTCATTGCGCCACCCTGGGGCAGACACGCATGGCGGTTGTCGCCGAGGACGACGCCATGGGACGTGCGGGCCTGGCTGCCGTGCAGCAGGCGCTGGCCGACCAGAAACTCGCGCCACTCGTCGGCGCGGCCTATGTGCCGGTCAACAGCGACAAGGTCGATACGGCGGTGGCGGCACTGGCCAAACTGCAACCTCAGGCCATCATCCAGGTGTCCCTGTTCAACTCCACGGCCGCCTTTATCCGCAAGATGCGCAAGACCGGCTACGCGGGTGCGTTCCTGAACTTCTCGGTGGTCGGCATCGATCCGCTGTTTACGGCCCTGGGCAAGGAAATCGGCGGGGTCGTGGTGTCGCAGGTGGTCCCATCGCCGCGCAGTTCGGCAACGCCGATCGTCAAGGAATACCTGGCGGCCATCGACACGTCCGACCAGACACCCTCTTATGAAAGCCTCGAGGGATTCATCGCGGCCAAGGCGTTCGCCGAAGCCGTGCGGCGATCCGGCAAGGCCGACAGGCCCTCGCTGCAAAAGGCGATGGCCACCATGAACGACTACGACGTCGGCGGCTTCCGCATCAACCTTCGCGCAGGCATCCGGGACTCGGTGCGCGCAGTGGACCTGGTGACGATCACGGCCGACGGCAAGGTGGTTCGATAGGGAGCCGTCACATCTGCTGGAACAGATGCAGGTAACTGCGGCTGACCGTGAGGCGTTCCGGGCGGCCTTTGAGGTGCACTTCGCCGACATCGCCGGGGCCGTGGGTAAAGTGACTCACGCGATCCAGCGAGACGATGGCCGAGCGGTGGATCTGCGCAAAGCGATCCGCATCGAGCGAATCGGCCAGTTCACGGATCGTCTTGCGGATCAGCGCCTCGCCGCCCTCCCACACCACCATGGTGTATTTGTTGTCCGACTTCACATAAAGCACCTGGTCCACGGGAATCAGACGCACCGTGTTGCCCACCGATGCCTTGATCCACTTGAGCTGCGGCGACGCCTTCGTGGCCTCGCGCAGCTTGGCGGCCAAGGTGTCCAGGGTGGCGCTGACCGCCACTGAAGAGATGGCCGGTGGAGCCTGCAGGCGCTTACGCAAACGCTGCACGGTGTCGGCCAGCCGATCGGTTTGCACCGGCTTGAGCAGGTAGTCGATGGCGCCGTGGCGGAAAGCCTCGACCGCATACTGGTCGAACGCGGTGACGAACACCAGCTCGGCCCGGTTGCCGATACACCGTGCGGCCTCGATCCCGTTCATGCCGGGCATGTGCACATCCAGGAAAGCGACCTGCGGCTGCTCCTGGTCGAACAGTTCGACGGCCTCCCTCCCGTTGCGCGCCTGCGCCACCACTTCGAGTTCGGGCCACAGGCCGCCCAGCAGCGTGACCAGCCGTTCGCGCAGCAGGGGTTCGTCATCCGCGATGAGCGCCTTGGTCATGACGCGCGCACCCGGATGTCGGCGCGCAATCCATGCGGCTGCAACTCGCTCAGCTCGACGCGGGCGTCTTCGCCGAAGTACGCGCGCAGCCTCGCGTCGAGATTGGCCAGGCCCGTGCCGGCTCCGGCGCTCTGAGTCATTCCGACACCGGTGTCCAGGACCCAGAGATGAACCCGTCCGTCCGAACCCGTGCGCGCGCCGACCTCGACCCGCCCGCCGTCCATGCCGGGGTCGATCCCATGCCGGATGGCGTTCTCTACCAGCGTGAGCAATGCCATCGGCGGAAACCGCATGGTGCGCAGGGCTGGGTCGATGGTGATCGAGTACTGCAGGCGATCCGGCATGCGCATGTGCATGAGGTCGAGGTAGGCGCGCACCAGTTTTTCTTCATCGCCCAGGGTGGCATCGCCGGGTTGCAGCCGGGGCATGGCTGCGCGAAGGTAGTCGATGAGGCTTCGAAACACCGGCGCCGCGCGGGGTGATCCGCTTTCGACCAGCTCCTGCACATTGGCCAGGGTATTGAGCAGGAAATGCGGCTGGATCTGCGCCGTCATGAGGTTGAGCCTTGCGTCTGCGGCCTGGCGCTGCAACTTTTCGCGCTCCAGCGCGAACTCAAGCGCCTGCGATTTCGCCTGCGCGTCACGCTCGCTGTAGAGCGCCGCCAGCGAGAAGATCGTGCCGATGATGGTCGCGCCGACCGTCACCAGCACATAGCCGTGAACATGCGGCTTGGACCGGATGAACGCCGAAAAGTCGCCGCCAAAAGAAACCATGTGCACCACCAGCGGCGCAATCAGCGCAGCAACCGCAATGGCGGCCACCTGCAAAATCCACTGCGGCACAAGATTTTGGCGCAAGCCTCTTGCCGACGTGAAGGCAAAAAGCAGCATCATGCCGACGAACAGCATTTCGCCGGCCAGCTCGATGAAGGTGTTGCGGGTGAGGAACAGGAGGACGACGGCGCAGGCCAGCGCAAGCACAGTCACCACAGCGAGCTGCCGCCCGCCGGGAAGCATGGCGCGCAGCCCTTTTGAAGCCGCCTCGTGTCCGTCATCCAGGGTTGGGGCTGCGGAACTCATGCATCGCACGATAAAGGGGCGCACTCCCGCGGGTCAAGCCCAGCGCGGCAGCAAATACGACGAAACGCGGTGGGGCGGGGACGAACGCCGGAAATCGCTGCCCATCTACAATCCCCCTCCCCTTGAAATGGCTGAATCGGCCCCAAGTTGCTTCGCAGCACTCATTTCCAGCTAACAAAAGAATGACAGACCCGATACAGCCCGAATCGACCCAGGCGCTCTCTGGGGACCCCACGCCCGAAGAACTCGAAGCCGCACAAGCCGCCAACGAAGCCGACATCGGCGAACTGCAGGCGCAGCTGGCCGAGGCCACCGCCAAGAGCGCCAACCTGGCCGAGCAATACCTGCGCGCGCAGGCCGACATGCAAAACACTCGCCGCCGGGCCGAAGAAGAAATGTCCAAGGCACGCAAGTTTGCGGTCGAGGGCTTTGCTGAATCCCTGCTTGCCGTCGTGGACAGCCTGGAAGCCGGCCTGTCCATCAAGGACGCCAGCCCGGCGCAGATGCGCGAGGGCGCCGAGCTGACGCTGCGCCAGCTCAAGGCCGCGCTGGAGCGCAACAAGGTCATCGAGATCAATCCCGCGGTGGGCGCCAAGTTCGATCCTCATCACCACCAGGCGATCTCGGTCGTGCCCCTGCCCCCAGAATCTACACAGGAAGCCAACAGCGTGGTCTCGGTTCTGCAAAAAGGCTACTTGATTGCAGAGCGGGTGCTCCGCCCTGCGCTGGTCACGGTTTCTGCGCCCAAATAGGCCTCGAAAACAAGCGAATCACCCTTTGGCCGAGCTTGAAACCCAACAGCTTATCCACAAGTAACCCACATCGAATCTGAAT
>JAZKFD010000216.1:0-7954 GCA_040386635.1 Pseudomonadota bacterium | reverse complement strand
CACTGACATGCTCGACATTGCAAGAATCAAGGCCATCTCGCTGGACCTCGACGACACCCTGTGGCCCATCTGGCCGACGATTGAAAACGCCGAAAAAGTGTTGCACGACTGGATGGGAATTCACGCGCCCATGACTGCGGCCCTCTTTTCCAATCCTTCCGCACTGCGCGAAATCCGCAATCACATGGCTGTGAGCCGGCCCGACCTGAAGTACGACCTGTCGGCTGTGCGGCGCGAATCGATTCGCCTGGCCCTGTATCGCGCTGGCGAGAACCCGCTGCTGGCCGAGCAGGCCTTCGATGTATTTTTTGCAGAGCGCCAGCGGGTGACATTTTTCGACGATGCGATGCCAGCCGTTGAATTTCTCGCGCGGCGTTTCCCGCTGGCGAGTCTGTCCAATGGCAACGCCAACCTGGAGCTGGTTGGTCTGCAGCCATTTTTTCGCGCGGCGATCAGTGCGCGGGAGTTCGGAGTTGGCAAGCCGGACCCGCGCATTTTTCATGCGGCTGCCGGTGCGCTGGAAGTGCGGCCTGATGAGGTGCTCCATATCGGTGACGACGCGACGCTCGATGCGCTGGGTGCGCTCAACGCAGGCATGCAGGCGGCGTGGCTCAATCGCTCGGATCACCCGTGGCCGCATGAGCTTGCGCCCCATCTGACCGTGACGAACCTGACTGAAATCTGCGAGTTGTTCGAGTAGGCCCTCCCGAGCAACATCACCCTCGCGATTGCGCCAGGCCCGCCATGCGTGCTGAACTACCGCCCGGGCGCTACATCCGGCCCAGCGCCTGGACCTTCCACGCCAGCCACAACTTTCTAAGCGGCGTGAGGCTCACCCGCTGGTTGAGGACCTTGAAACCGTCGCCTTCGATTTCCCGCAACAGGGTGCGGTAGATGCTGGCCATCATCAGCCCCGGTTTCTGTGCGCGCCGGTCTTCGTCCGGCAACAGCGCCAGCGCTTCGTCATACAGGCGATGCGCACGGGCAGCCTGATACTGCATCAGGGCGACAAAGCGATCGGAGTGGACGCGATTGAGGATTTCGTGGGCCTTGACGTCGAACTGCTGCAGTTCGTTGACGGGCAGGTAAATGCGCCCGCGCATCGCATCCTCGCCCACATCACGAATGATGTTGGTGAGCTGGAATGCCAGGCCCAGGCGATGCGCATAGTCGGTCGTTCGCGGATCGGTCTGGCCGAAGATGCCGGCTGCGACTTCGCCCACCACGCCCGCCACCAGGTGGCAGTAGCGCTCCAGCGCGATGAAATCGAGGTAGCGGGTCTGCTCCAGATCCATCTGGCAGCCCTCGATCACTGCATGGAGGTGTTGCTGCCTGATGTTAAATACACCGGTGCTGGGCATCAGCGCCTTCATCACCGGGTGGTCCGGCGCGCCATCGAATGACTTGGCGACCTCTGATCGCCACCACGCGAGCTTGGTCTGGGCGACGCCGGGGTCGGTGACCTCATCCACCACGTCATCGACCTCCCGACAGAACGCGTAGAAGGCCGTAATCGCCGCGCGCCGTGGGGCGGGTAGAAACAGGAACGCGTAATAGAAACTGCTGCCCGACGCGGCGGCTTTTTGCTGGACATACTCTTGCGGTGTCATGGCCGCGGATTGTCCCATCCGTCGATGTCACCTGCACCGCGCAGGCGCATGAACTGCTTCCAGAGCGCATCGCGTCCGCCCAGGGTCAGCGCGATACGCAGCATCACGGCACGCACTTCGCTGCGCGCCATCTTCACTTTCTGCTCCATCGCGCCCTGCACGCCGGCTTCCCGCAGCAGCGCGAGCGTGCGGGCACCCAGCAGCGCAGGCATGGCGCTGGCTGCCCGCACCCGCGCGCTGTTGACCGCGTCTGCATAACCCATGCCGTCGTCCAGGCCCTGTTGCGCCTGTTCCATCCAGCGTGACCAGACCGGAGCGAGGGCCTGCGGACGCCCCCGAATGCCTGCCGGCGTCAGCCCCACTGCGGCGAGCTCATCGGCCGGCAGATAGCAGCGGCCATTGGCAAGATCGGCGGAAAGGTCGCGCAGGATGTTCACCAGTTGCAGGGCCTGGCCGAAAGACTGGCCCAGCGATCGCATTTCGCGCTCGTGGAGATTGGCGAAGCCGGGCAGGTGGCGCACGCACAGGCGGGTCCAGAATTCGCCGACACAACCGGCGACCAGCCAGGTGTATTCATGAAGCTCGGATGCAGTCGCAAGGGCGACCGGCGGCTCTCCCGGCGCAGCGAATCGCTGGACGTCCAGCTTCTGGCCCCGGATGATGTGCCTGAGCACTTGCCTCACATCCGCCTGGTCGGGCGCCTCCAGTTGGCTCAGCCAGTCCAGGCACTGCGGCAGTGCCATGAACAGGGCGCGCTCGTCGGCGTCGTCCTGAAAAGGCAACAAGGATACCGCCAGCCGGCTGGCGGCTTCGCGGTCCGGGGCTGCTTCCACCAGGGCAATGAACGTGTCGAGCTGGCAGGCGCGCAGATCCGGGGGCAGCCTTGAGCTATCGGCGATGGTGTCAGCGGCGCGCGCCAGCAGGTACCCCACCGCAATCGGTAGCCGCAGCGGCGCTGGCAGCACGCGGATCGATAGATAGAAGGACCGGGAGACCCTGCGCAGGAGGGACAGCAATTCAGGTTGGGGCAAGGGCGCGCGGGGCATGGGTTGAACCCGGCATTGTCGCTTGACAAGCCCGATCGATTCTCATAGATTACTAACCGGTCAGTCAGTAACGAACTGATTGAGCCCGATTTCCGTGCGTAGAAACCCTCTAGGATCGCCATGCCTCTGCACCATCCCCATGGTCGCGCTCGTGTTGTTTTGAGCCTGGCTCTTGCAGCCTCCGTCTCGCTTCTTGCAGCCTGCTCCAAACCAGCACCCGCCCCGGAACCCATCCGGTCGGTGAAGGTGATGACAGTGGGTGTCGAGCCGATCCAGTCGGTGACCGAGTTTTCAGGTGATGTGCGCGCCCGTATTGAGTCGCGCCTGGGTTTTCGCGTGGCGGGCAAGATCGTGCGGCGCCAGGTCGAGCTTGGCCAGCAGGTCAAGGCCGGGCAGTTGCTTGCGCAGATCGATCCGCGCGACTACCAGCTCGCCGCCGATGCGGCGCGCGCGCAGGTTGCGGCGGCATCGACCAATCGGGATCTGGCGGCGGCTGATTTCAAGCGTTATGCGGCCCTGAAAGAGCAGAACTTCATCAGTGGCGCAGAACTCGAGCGCCGCGAGACCACGCTCAAGTCGGCTCAGGCGCAGCTCGATCAGGCGCGGGCGCAGTTTGCCGCGCAGGGCAACCAGGCCGGATACGCCAATCTTGTGGCCGATGTCTCGGGCGTCATCACCGCCGTGGAGGCAGAGCCGGGCCAGGTTGTGACCGCCGGCACCCCTGTGTTTCGCATCGCGCAGGACGGGCCCCGGGATGTCGTGTTCTCGGTGCCCGAAGACAAGCTTGCGGCCATCAAGCCGGGCTCCGATGTCGCCGTGCGCATCCTGGCCCTCGGTCCCACCAACCTGTCTGGCAAGGTGCGCGAAGTCGCTGCCAGCGCCGACCCGGTGACGCGAACCTATGCGGTCAAGGTGGCGCTTGCGGCGGGCGTGGCGGCGCCCCTGGGTTCCACGGCCTATGTAGCGCCACAGGGACTCAGCGCCGCCGGAACGCCGGTGATCAAGTTGCCCACCAGCGCACTGCGCAGGCAGGGGCAGGGGACGGCGGTCTGGGTACTGGACAAGGCGACGATGACGGTGAGGTCGCAGCCGGTGGAGATCGCAACGGCCGATGGCAATGAAGCCGTGATCGCCAGCGGCCTGCAACCCGGCATGCTGGTCGTGACGGCAGGCGTGCATGTCCTGTCACCGGGCCAGAAAGTCGTGATCTACCAGGACAGGCTGGCGACCAGCGCGGCTGTGGCCCTGACCTCGTCGGCCCGGTAAAGCCTGCACGCAAAGCACACCATGACAGAGCCCAACGCACAGACGCCCAACGGCCGGGGCCCCCAGCCGACAAAAAGCGCGCAGGTGCAACCCAGCGAACGCTTCAACCTGTCCAGATGGGCGCTGGAGCATCCCGCCCTGACACGCTACCTGATGATCGTGTTGATGGTGCTGGGTGTCGCGTCGTATTTCCAGCTGGGCCAGGACGAAGACCCGCCCTTCACCTTTCGCGCGATGGTCGTGCGAACCTACTGGCCGGGTGCCACGGCGCAGCAGGTTGCCGAGCAGGTCACCGACAAGCTCGAGCGCGCACTGCAGGAGGCGCCTTATGCCGACAAGATCCGCAGCTACTCCAAGCCCGGCGAGTCGCAGATCATTTTCCAGATCAAGGATTCGTCCAAAGGCAGCGATGTCGCGAACGTCTGGTACACCGTGCGCAAGAAGATCGGCGACATGCGCGGACAGCTTCCGGGCGGTGTGCAGGGTCCGTTTTTCAACGACGATTTTGGCGATGTCTATGGCGTGATCTATGCCCTGGAGGCTGATGGATTTTCATATGCCGAACTCAAGTCGTTTGCCGACGATGTGCGCCAGCAATTGCTGCGTGTGCCCGACGTAGCCAAGGTCGAATTGTTCGGCGCCCAGGAAGAAAAGCTGTTCGTCGAGATTTCGCAGAAACGCCTGGCGCAGCTGGGTCTGGATCTGAATCAGGTGCTGGCCCAGCTGGGCCAACAGAACGCGGTGGAATCTGCCGGCGCGGTGCAGACCCCGCTTGACGTCGTACAGGTTCGCGTGGGCGGCCAGTTCGAAGCCGTCGAGCAGCTTCGCGCCATGCCTATCCGCGGCTCGTCTGGGAACCAGATCAAGCTCGGTGACATCGCGCAGATCAAGCGCGGCTATGTCGATCCACCGGTCGTGAAGGTGCGGCACCAGGGCAAGGAAGTGATCGCGCTGGGTGTGTCGATGGCCAAGGGCGGCGACATCATCGAGCTGGGTGGTGCGCTCAAGAAGGTATTTCACCGTATCGAAGTCGGCTTGCCCGCAGGCATCAAGCTGGTGCAGCTGCAGGATCAGCCGCGTGCGGTGTCGAACTCGGTCAATGAGTTCGTCAGCACCCTGATCGAGGCTGTGGTGATCGTGCTGGCTGTCAGTTTCATTGCCCTCGGATTTCACAAGCGGCCGGACGCTGCGGCACTTCCGCTGTGGAGGCGCTACTACATCGACATGCGGCCGGGCCTGGTCGTGGGCATCACTATTCCGCTGGTGCTGGCAGTGACTTTCCTCGCGATGGATTTCTGGGGCATCGGCCTGCACAAGATTTCGCTCGGCTCCCTGATCATCGCGCTGGGCCTGCTGGTGGACGACGCCATCATTGCGGTGGAGATGATGGTGCGCAAGATGGAGGAGGGTTATGACAAGGTGCGCGCCGCCACCTTTGCCTATGAGATCACGGCCATGCCCATGCTGACCGGCACCCTGATCACCGCCGCGGGCTTCCTGCCGATCGGCATGGCGAAGTCCACCGTGGGTGAATACACCTTCGCGATTTTTGCGGTGACGGTCGCGGCGCTGGTGCTCAGCTGGCTGGTGTCGGTTTACTTCGTGCCTTACCTGGGCACACTGATCCTGAAGGCGCCACCCATCGCTGCGTCCGACCCCGTCAGCAGCGAAGCTCACCACGAGCACTTCGACACGCCGTTCTACCGGACCTTTCGCCGCGCGGTGAACTGGTGCGTCGAGCATCGCTGGATCACCATTGGCGCGACTGTGCTGATCTTTGCACTGGGGATCGTCGGCATGGGCAAGGTGCAGCAGCAGTTCTTCCCCGATTCGAGCCGGCCCGAAATCCTGGTCGATATCTGGTTCCCGGAAGGAACTTCGTTCGCTGCGAACGAAGAGGTGACAAAGCGCGTCGAACAGCGGCTGCGCAACGAGGCTGGCGTCACGGGGGTGAGCACCTGGATCGGTTCGGGCGTGCCCCGCTTCTACCTGCCGCTGGACCAGGTGTTCCCGCAGACGAACGTCTCGCAGTTCATCGTGATGCCGAAAGATCTCAAGATCCGCGAAACACTTCGCGTGAAATTGCCGGCCTTGCTGGCGACCGAATTCCCGGAGGTGCGTGGACGCGTAAAGCTGCTGCCCAACGGCCCACCCGTGCCCTATCCGGTGCAGTTTCGCGTGGTGGGTCCTGACCCGGTTGCCCTGCGCGAGCGCGCCGACGAGGTCAAGGCGATCATGGCTGCCAGTGCGAATACGCGCGGCGTCAATGACAACTGGAACGAATCGGTCAAGGTGCTCCGGCTGGAGGTGGACCAGTCCAAGGCGCGGGCATTGGGGGTCACCAGCCAGTCGATTGCGCAGGCTTCTCGCACGATTCTTTCCGGCACCGCGATCGGCCAGTACCGCGAGGGCGACAAACTGATCGAAATCCTGCTGCGCCAACCGCTCGATGAGCGCAACGCGATCACCGACCTGGGCAATGCCTACCTGCCGACCGCGTCAGGCAAGTCGATCCCGCTCACGCAGATCGCCAAGCCGGTGTTCAGCTGGGAGCCGGGTGTGATGTGGCGCGAGAACCGCGACTACGCCATCACCGTCCAAGGTGACATCGTCGAGGGCCTGCAGGGCGCGACCGTGACGGCTGAACTGCTGCCGCAGTTGAAGGCGCTGGAAGCCAGATGGCCGCTGGGTTATGGAATCCAGGTGGCTGGGGCCGTGGAGGAGAGCTCCAAGGGCACGGGCTCGATTGCGGCGGGCGTGCCTGTCATGCTGTTCATTACCTTTACGCTGCTGATGCTGCAATTGCATAGCTTCAGCCGGGCGATGCTGGTGTTCATCACGGGGCCCCTGGGCATTGCAGGTGTCGCTGGCGCGCTGCTGTTGCTGGGGCGTCCGTTCGGTTTCGTGGCGCTGCTCGGTGTGATCGCGCTCATGGGCATGATCCAGCGCAACTCGGTGATCCTGATCGACCAGATCGAGCAAGACCGCGCGCGAGGCGTACCTGCGTGGGACGCGATCGTCGAATCGGCGGTGCGTCGTTTGCGGCCCATCGTGCTGACTGCAGCGGCGGCGGTGCTGGCCATGATTCCGCTGTCCCGCTCGGTGTTCTGGGGGCCGATGGCCGTGGCGATCATGGGCGGCCTCATCGTTGCTACCGTTCTCACGCTGCTTGCACTGCCTGCGATGTATGCCGCGTGGTTCCGCGTGAAGCGCGAGCAAGCGCCTGGGACTGCGAGCATCGCGGAAAGTCGCATGGTTCCCGCGTAAAATCGCGCTGGACCGGAAATTCTGCGGGCCGCCGGGTGACTGGCTGCCCGCTTTGCCTTTCAGGGCATGCGCGGGTGGCGAAATTGGTAGACGCACCAGGTTTAGGTCCTGACGCCAGCAATGGTGTGGGGGTTCGAGTCCCCCCCCGCGCACCACAAAGGACGCGAATGGACGCGAATGGATGTGAATCCCCGCCGATCCGTCGTCGTATTCGCCGCGAAAGCCCCTCGGTTAGAATCGAGGGCTTTGTTGCGCGAGCCGCAAAGGCTTCGCACCCCCCCGAATTCCTGCAAGAGAGACCCATCATGGCCGTGAACGTTGAAACCCTGGACAAACTCGAACGCAAGATCACGCTGACGCTGCCCGTCAATGTCATCCAGTCGGAAGTCGATTCCCGCCTGAAGCGGCTTGCCCGCACCGTCAAGATGGACGGCTTCCGTCCAGGCAAGGTCCCCATGACCGTGGTGACGCAGCGTTATGGCTACTCGGTTCACTATGAAGTGATGAATGACAAGGTCGGCGAGGCCTTCGCCGTTGCCGCCAACGAAGCCAAGCTTCGTGTCGCCGGCCAGCCCAAGATCACCGAAGCCGAACAGTCGCCCGAGGGCCAGCTGGCTTTTGACGCCGTGTTCGAAGTCTTCCCTGAAGTCACCATTGGTGACCTGTCCACCGCGGAAGTCGAAAAGCTCCAGACGGAAGTCACGGAATCGGCCATCGACAAGACCCTGGACATCCTGCGCAAGCAGCGCCGCACGTTCTCGCAGC
>JAZKFD010000215.1:8878-18010 GCA_040386635.1 Pseudomonadota bacterium | reverse complement strand
AACCAAATGGCTGGAGGACTTCGTGAGCCTCGCCGAGACCCGCAGCTTCAGCCGTTCGGCGCAGCTGCGGCATGTGACGCAACCCGCGTTTTCGCGGCGCATCCAGGCGCTCGAAGCGTGGGCCGGCACCGACCTGGTCGATCGCAGCTCATATCCCACGCGCCTGACCCCCGCCGGTGAGACCCTGTATTCGCAATCGCTGGAAATGCTGCAGGCGCTGCAAAGCACGCGCGCCATGTTGCGGGGGCACTCGGCGGCCGGGCAGGATGTCATTGAGTTCGCGGTGCCGCACACGCTTGCCTTTACCTTCTTTCCCGCGTGGGTTTCGTCGCTGCGCGAGAAGTTCGGGCCGATCAAGAGCCGGCTGATTGCGCTGAATGTTCACGATGCCGTGATGCGGCTGGTTGAAGGCGGCTGCGACATCCTGATCGCCTATCACCACGCCTCGCAGCCCCTGCAACTCGATGCTGATCGCTATGAGATGGTGACGCTGGGTCAGGAAGTGCTGTCGCCTTATTGCCGGGCCGACTCCAGCGGGGCGCCCCTGTTCAGGTTGCCCGGGCGGGCGGGCCAGCCGCTGCCTTATCTGGGCTATGCACCCGGCGCCTATCTGGGACGCGTCACCGACCTGATCCTGAAGCAGTCAACCGCGCCGATTCACCTGGACCGGGTCTACGAGACCGACATGGCGGAGGGCCTGAAGGTCATGGCGGTCGAAGGGCACGGGGTGGCCTTCTTGCCGCACAGCGCCGTCAAGAAAGAGCTGCGATCCAAACGTCTAGTCAACTGCGCGCCGCCGGAATTGCAGGGTCTGGAGATGACAATGGATGTTCGCGCGTATCGGGAAAAACCCGTTGGCAAGGAATCGCCCAAGGGCACGGTACAGGCGCTTTGGACCTTCCTGGTGGCCCATACGGCAACCTCGAAGTAGTTATAAATATTTTGCATAACCAGCCGCGCAAACAGCATTGGCGCGGCTTTGGAGCTTTTCGTACAGTTCGCGCCAACCTGTAGAACCCTTCCGGAGACTTTCAACATCAAGCGGGCACAAAGCCTGCTTTGCAGAAAGCAAGGGAAATTCAGGGTATCCCCCAAAGTCGAAATCCCTAGAATTTCGTTGATCAGTTTGTAGACGTGTTCCCAAAGTTTCACCCTAACGCTTCACCACAGGAGATTTGCATGAAGAAGCATTTGTTGGCAATTGCAGTCGCGGCCCTTGCCGCCGGCGGCGCATTCGCCCAGGCGACCGATACCCTTGCCAAGGTCAAGGCATCCGGCAACGTGACGATGGGGGTGCGGGAATCTTCCGGCGCGCTGTCGTACACCACCGGTGACGGCAAGTTCGCAGGCTTTCACGTCGAAGTCTGCTCGCGCATCATTGCCGAGCTGGAAAAGGCAGCAGGCCGCAAGCTGAACGTCACGTACCAGCCGGTCACTTCCCAGAACCGCATTCCGCTGGTGCAGAACGGCACCGTGGACATCGAGTGCGGCTCGACCACCAACAATGCCACGCGCCAGAAGGATGTTTCCTTCCTGAACACGACCTACGTCGAAGAAGTTCGCATGGCCGTCAAGACCTCCTCCGGCATCAACAGCATTGCCCAGCTCAATGGCAAGAACGTCGCCACCACCACCGGCACGACATCGGTGCAGCACCTGCGCAAGCACGAGCGCGCAACCGGTGTGGACTTCAAGGAAGTCTTTGGCAAGGACCACGCCGACAGCTTCCTGCTGCTGGAAACGGGCCGCGCCGACGCCTTCGTGATGGACGGCTCGATCCTGGCCGGCAACATTGCCAACGCCAAGAACCCCGCCGACTTCAAGCTCGCCGGTGAAGTGATCAGCGTTGAGCCGATCGCCATCATGGTTCGTAAGGACGATGCCGCGCTCAAGAAGATCGGCAACGACACCATCAATGCCATGGTCAAGAGCGGCGAGATGGCCAAGCTCTGGGACAAGTGGTTTGTGGCACCGATCCCGCCGAAGAACACCCGCGTGGGCCTGCCACTGTCGGAGAGCACCAAGGCAGCCTGGGCGAGCCCGAACGACAAGCCGATGGAAGACTACGCCAAGAAATAAGCCGGCGATGATCGCTAGCAAATGAGACTGGCAAACCCCGCCGCAGCACTTGTTCCGGCGGGGTTTGTCGTTTAACGTAGGCCGCTGGAGAAGACAGCGCAGGCGAATCGCGTCTGCGCTGTGGCCTGGATAACTTCCGTTTTTCACGGGGACAATAAAAATGGCTTGGGATTGGCAGGTCTTCTGCAAGGAGACCACCACCGGCGACATCATCGCCGGCTGCTTCGGCAAGGGGGGTGACCAAACCTACCTGAACTGGATTTTTTCCGCATGGGGATGGACGCTCACCGTCGCCCTCTGTGCACTCGTGGTGGCACTCGTGACCGGCCTGATCGTCGGCACGATCCGAACGCTGCCAAACAGCCCCTGGCTGGTGCGAATAGGGCACGCGTGGGTCGAATTGTTTCGCAACATCCCCTTGCTGGTGCAGCTGTTCCTCTGGTACTTCGTGGTGCCGGGCATCTTCCCCAGTTTCCAGGGCGTGCCGTCCATCGTGCTGGTGGTGCTGGCCCTTGGGCTTTTCACTTCCGCGCGCGTCGCCGAACAGGTGCGCGCTGGCATCCAGGCGCTACCGCGCGGCCAGCGTTACGCGGGAATGGCGATGGGATTTTCGACTTTTCAGACCTACAGGTTCGTGCTGTTGCCGATGGCGCTTCGCATCGTGATTCCGCCGATGACCAGCGAGTCGATGAACATCATCAAGAATTCGTCGGTTGCGTTCGCGGTGTCCATCGCCGAGCTGACTTTTTTCGCACGGCAGTCCGGCGAAGAAACCTCGGCGCCGGTCGAGATGTACCTGGCGGTCACCGTGCTCTATGCCATCTCGGCTTTTGCGATCAACCGCATCATGCGCGTGATCGAAAAGAAATCCCAGGTGCCCGGCTTCGTAGCCGCAGGCGGAATGGGGGGCCACTGAAATGCTTGGAAACCTCGACCTCTCGTTTTTCAGCTGGCAGCTGCTCGCGCCCTTTGTCATCAAGGGCTTCATCTTCTCGATCTGGTTGACCATCGTCGCGACCATCGGCGGAATCATCTTCGGCACCATCCTGGCGCTGATGCGTTTGTCGGGTAAAGCGTTCCTGGAGGTTCCGGCTGCTGCATACGTCAACACCATGCGCTCCATTCCGCTGGTGATGGTGCTGCTGTGGTTCTTCCTGCTGATCCCATTTGCAATCGGCCGGCCGATCGGGGCGGAAGTATCGGCCATCATCACGTTCATCGCGTTTGAAGCCGCCTACTTTTCAGAAATCGTGCGCGCGGGCATTCAGTCGATCCCTCGCGGGCAGGTCAATGCGGGTTCGGCCATGGGCATGACCTATGGCCAGAACATGAAGCTCATCATCCTGCCGCAGGCGTTTCGCAACATGCTGCCGGTCTTCCTGACGCAGACGATCATCCTGTTCCAGGATACGTCGCTCGTCTATGCGATCGGCGCATACGACATGCTCAAGGGGTTCGAGACCGCGGGCAAAAATCTCGGCCGCCCGGTCGAAGCCTACCTGCTCGCAGCCGTGCTCTATTTCGTGATGTGCATGGGCCTGTCGTGGCTGGTCCGACGCATCCAGCTCAAGGTACAGATCATTCGTTGAAAATATGGCCCCCACGCTCGTCACTTACGTGTACTCGCTGCCCCCCGAGGGGGTGTGCCTTTCTAGAGGCGGCTCGTCGAAAGTCATCAAATCATGATTGAAATCAAAAATATCTCCAAGTGGTATGGCCCGGTCCAGGTGCTCACCGATTGCTCCGTCAACATCAACAAGGGCGATGTGGTGGTTGTCTGCGGCCCTTCGGGCTCTGGCAAGTCGACGCTGATCAAGACCGTGAACGCGCTCGAGCCCGTCCAAAAAGGCGAGATCATCGTTGACGGGATCTCAGTCACCGACCCCAAGACCGACCTGCCCAAGGTTCGCAGCCGGGTGGGCATGGTGTTCCAGCATTTCGAGCTCTTTCCGCATCTCTCGGTTACCGAAAACCTCACGATCGCGCAGATCAAGGTGCTCGGCCGAAGTGTCGATGAGGCCAAGGCGCGGGGTCTCAAGATGCTCGACCGTGTGGGCCTGATGGCGCACAAGGACAAGTTTCCAGGCCAGCTGTCGGGCGGGCAGCAGCAACGCGTGGCGATTGCGCGCGCATTGTCGATGGATCCGATCGTGATGCTGTTCGACGAACCCACCTCGGCGCTCGATCCCGAAATGGTCGGCGAAGTGCTTGACGTGATGGTCACGCTTGCCAAGGAAGGCATGACCATGATGGTGGTGACGCACGAGATGGGGTTTGCCCGCAAGGTCGCCAATCGCGTGATCTTCATCGACGTCGGCGGCAAAATTCTGGAAGACTGTTCGAAGGAAGAGTTCTTCGCGCACCCCGAAAACCGACAGGCCCGTACCAAGGACTTCCTGAACAAGATCCTGGCGCACTGAAACAGTTGTCGCCGGTCTGGGAGAATCACTCCCATGACCCAGGAAATCACGATCACCCGCCCGGACGACTGGCACCTGCACGTTCGGGACGGCGAGCCCATGAAGACGGTGGTGTCGCATTCGGCTGCGCAGTTTGGCCGCGCCATCATCATGCCCAACCTTCGCCCGCCCATCACGACGGCGGCGATGGCCAAAGCCTATCGCGAACGCATCCTAGCGGCCGTGCCACAGGGCATGAGCTTCGAGCCGCTGATGACGCTATATCTCACCGACAATTTGGCGCCCGACGAAATCCTGCGCGCCAGACAAGCGGGCGTTGTTGCGCTCAAGCTTTACCCTGCAGGCGCGACCACCAACAGTGATGCGGGCGTCACCGACATCCGCAAAACCTACGCAACGCTCGAAGCGATGCAGCGCGAAGGACTCATCTTGCTGGTGCACGGGGAAGTGACGTCGCCCGAAGTGGATCTGTTCGATCGGGAAGCCTTGTTCATCGACACCCAGCTGATCCCCCTTCGGCGCGATTTCCCGGAATTGAAGATCGTGATGGAGCACATCACGACCCGGGACGCGGCGCAATATCTGCACCAGAGCGACCGGTTCACAGCAGCCACCATCACGCCGCAACATCTGCTGTACAACCGAAACGCGATTTTTACAGGGGGTGTGCGTCCCCACTATTACTGCCTGCCTGTGCTCAAGCGCGAAGTGCACCGTGTTGCACTGGTCGAGGCCGCCACCAGTGGCAGCTCTAAATTTTTTCTGGGCACTGACAGCGCGCCGCACCCCGCCCACTTGAAGGAACACGCCACGGGCTGCGCAGGCTGCTATACGGCCGATACCGCGATGGAGCTGTATGCAGAGGCGTTCGACAAGGCGGGCGCACTCGACAAGCTCGAAGCGTTCGCCAGTTTCAATGGTCCCGCGTTCTACGGACTGCCACGCAACTCGGGCACCATTACCCTGCGTCGCGAGAGCTGGACTCCGCCCGAGAGTTACCCCTTCGGTGATGCGAGGCTCAAGCCCTTGCGCTCCGGTGACTCGCTTGCATGGCGTTTCATTGGACCGGGCGCCAGGCTTTGAACTGAGATAGTGCATCAGGCCAGCGCGAACATCGACTGGACGAAGCCGTGGTTCCAGCCGTACCAGGCGCACGGTGACTGCGTGTCGCACCTCTGGGGCGAGCGCGATCACCTGTACCAGGCGCTGGCGCTGCACGGTGCAGCACCCGTGGTCTTTGTGTCACACCATGAGCTGCCAGAGGGCGAGCCGTATGAATCCTTCATCCTGCGTACGGGACAATGCCCCACGCGCGACAACCTGCACGACTTGTTCAACGCTCTGGCCTGGCTGAAATTTCCTGTTTCGAAAGCGCGATTCAATGAACTGCAGGCGGCGCAGATCGAAGCCGGTGCGCTGAAACATCGCGGGCCGGTGCGCGATGCGATCACCGTCTTTGACGAGAACGGCGCCTTGCTACACGCGCCAGAGCCCATCTGGGAGGCGCTCGTTGCTCGTGACTGGCGGCGGCTCTTCATCGACCTGCGGCCCCTGTGGGGCCAGGCGCACCTTCTCATCTTCGGCCATGCCCTGCTGGAAAAGCTGGTGACGCCGCGCAAGCCGCTCACTGCCCACGTCTGGCGGGTTCCCAGTCCGCATCGCACGCCGGAGGGGGTCGACCGCTGGCTTGCCGCCCAGCTGGAGCCGGGCGTGCTGGCAGCCAAGCCCTTTACCCCGCTGCCGCTGATGGGCATCCCCGGCTGGTGTGCCGAAAACCAGAACTTTTCCTTCTATGATGACTCCCTTGTATTCAGGCCCGGCCGGCTCAAAAACGACATAACAACAGGGCCGCCGACAGCTTTGCGCCCTTGATTTGGAACCGAAGAACCTCATCTGCGGCGCGAGGTGGCCCAAATTCCCAACTGCTCCCCATCTCGCGGAGAAAACTGACACATGAAACGCATCATCCTGTTCGTCCTGACCAACCTTGCCGTCGTGCTGGTGCTGGGCGTCGTCGCCAGCTTGCTGGGCGTCAACAGATATCTCACGGCCAACGGCCTCAACCTCCCGGCGCTCCTGGGGTTCGCCCTGATCATGGGCTTTGGCGGCGCGTTCATCTCGCTGCTGATTTCCAAGCCGGTTGCCAAGTGGAGCGCCGGTGTTCGTATCATCGAACAGCCGCAAAACGCCGACGAAGCCTGGATTGTCGAGACGGTGCGCCGTTTTGCCGACAAGGCCGGAATCGGCATGCCGGAAGTCGGCATCTTTGACGGTGAGCCCAATGCGTTCGCGACGGGTGCCTTCAAGAACAGCTCTCTGGTTGCTGTGTCCACCGGGCTCCTGCAGGGCATGACGCGCGAAGAAGTGGAGGCGGTGATCGGGCACGAAGTCGCTCACGTCGCCAACGGCGACATGGTGACCATGGCGCTGATCCAGGGTGTGATGAACACCTTCGTCGTATTCTTGTCGCGCGTGATCGGGTACGCGGTCGATTCATTCCTGCACAAGGGCGAGAACCGCTCGGGTCCCGGCATCGGCTACTGGGTCACCACCATCGTGCTGGATATCCTGCTGGGCTTTCTGGCCGCGATCATCGTTGCCTGGTTCTCCCGCCAGCGTGAGTTCCGTGCGGATGCCGGCGCTGCCAGCCTGCTGGGCCGCAAGCAGCCGATGATTAACGCGCTGGCCCGGCTGGGGGGCATGGTCCCCGGTGAGCTGCCCAAGGGTCTTCAGACGATGGGTATCACCTCGGGCGTAGGCAAGCTGTTCTCGACGCACCCGCCCATCGAAGAGCGGATTGCTGCGCTGCAGGCGGCGCAGTAACCGCCTGCTCGTGCCCTAACCCTCCCCCGCACGGGGAGGGGGCTTGACCAGGGAAAGGGCGACGGCTTCGCCCACCCGGATTCCGTCCACGCCCGCTGACAGAATTCCCCCTGCATAGCTGGCACCTTCCCCAGCCGGGTACAGCCCGCGCACATTCAGGCTCTGGTAATCCTCGCCGCGCGTGATCTTCAGTGGCGAGGATGTACGGGTCTCGACACCGGTCAGCACGGCATCGGGCATGTCGAACCCCCGGATCTTGCGGCCAAAGGCCGGCAAGGCCTCACGCAAGGCCGCAATCGCGTAATCGGGTAGTGCCTGATGCAGATCGCCCAGCTTCACTCCCGGCTTGTATGACGGCTCCACGCTGCCCAGTGCAGTGGAAGCCTGGCCCTTGATGAAGTCACCGACCAGTTGCCCCGGGGCCTCGTAGGTTCCGCCGCCGAGCTCGAAAGCCCGGGATTCCAGTTGCCTTTGCAGGGCGATCCCGGCCAGCGGCCCGCCCGGATAGTCCTGGGGAAAAATGCCCACCACCATGCCGGCATTGGCATTGCGTTCGTTGCGGGAATACTGGCTCATACCGTTGGTCACGACGCGGCCCGCTTCAGACGTGGCAGCCACCACGGTCCCGCCCGGGCACATGCAGAAGCTGTAAACCGATCGGCCGTTGCTTGCGTGATGCACGAGCTTGTAGTCCGCAGCACCCAGCATCGGGTGCCCCGCATGCCGACCCCAGCGAGCCCGGTCGATCACGCCTTGCGGATGCTCGATTCGAAAGCCGATCGAGAACGGCTTGGCTTCCATGAAGACGCCGCGCTCGTGGAGCATCGCGAAGGTATCGCGCGAGCTGTGACCCAATGCGAGTACTGCATGATCGCAGCGCAGTTCGCTGGTCTCGGCGGTAGCCTGATCGAGCACGGTGAGTCCGCGCAGCGATTTCAATTCCTGATCTTCATGCAGCAGAACATCGGTCACCCGCTGCTCGAAGCGCACCTCGCCGCCAAGCGCGATGATCTGCTCGCGCATGTTCTCCACGACCTTCACGAGCTTGAAGGTGCCGATGTGCGGATGCGCGGCGTACAGGATCTCGGGGGGCGCACCGGCCTTCACGAACTCATTCATCACCTTGCGGCCGAGGTGGCGGGGATCCTTGATCTGGCTGTACAGCTTGCCGTCGGAAAACGTGCCCGCGCCGCCCTCGCCGAACTGCACATTGCTCTCGGGATTGAGCAGGTTCTTGCGCCACAGGCCCCAGGTGTCTTTGGTCCGCTGGCGCACCGGCTTGCCGCGCTCCAGCACGATGGGGCACAGGCCCATCTGCGCGAGCACCAGCGCCGCAAAAATCCCGCAGGGACCGAAACCGACGACGACGGGTCGAAGGGGCGGAGGCGACTGCACCTGAACCGGCGGACGCCAGGTCATGTCGGGTGTCGGCCCAATGTGGGGGTTGCCCGCAAACCTCTTGAGGATGGCGGGTTCGCGCGTGGGGTCGGCAAGGGTCACGTCGACGATGAATACGACCAGCAGCTCGGCCTTGCGCGCGTCGAAGCTGCGCTTGAAGACATTGACGTGCGCGAGCTTGCCGGAAGGGATTTTGAGCACGCCGGCAACGGCGGCGGCCAGGTGCGCTTCCTGCTCTTCGGCCTGTGCCAGCGTCAGCTTGATTTCGGAAAGTCGGATCATGTCCTGCGGCCTGTGTTTATCAGGCAAGTGGAATGCGGGGAGAGCGCGGATAATACCGCTGGTGAAGCTCGCCAGGCCGCCGCTGGTGCAAGTGCCGAAAGGCCGCACTGGAGGAACGTCCGGACTGCAT
>JAZKFD010000215.1:0-8868 GCA_040386635.1 Pseudomonadota bacterium | reverse complement strand
CGGTTGGCGACAACCGGCCCAGAGTAATGGCGGTCACGCGCCGCGCATCGAAAGATGCGGGGCGCGCCACAAAATCCGGCGTATCGGCGGGCTTCACACTTTTTTTAGTCGATGTATATACTGTTGGTACATCGGGGAGAATTCCATGCGCGCCACCAGTCATCCAGGCAAGTTGCCTACCCGCATTTTCAAGAGCGGCAATTCGCTGTCGGTTCGGATTCCAAAGGAAATGGTGCCCGATGACGTACCTCAAGATGCGGAAATCGAGTATGACGATGGTGTCTGGATAATCCGGCCGGTGCGAAGCCGGAAGTTGACTGGGCTGGCCGCAAAGTTCGGGGCGTTTTCAACGGGATTCATGGCGCAGGGCCGTGAGGCCGAACCAGAACTTGAACGTGATTGGGGCAACCTGCCTCGCAAGCCGGTCGCAAAGCGCACTCGCAAGAGGGTCTGAACCCGTGCGGTACATGCTCGACACGAACATCTGCATCTACCTCATCAGAGGTGGTTTCAAAAAGCTGGACGCGCGGTTCTCGACCTTAAACGTTGGCGACGCCTGCATATCGAGCATCACTCTCGGAGAACTTCGGGTCGGCATCGAGAAATCGACCAGTCGCAAGACGGATGAGCGTGCCTTGGCCAACCTTCTGGAAGACCTCTGGGTTGCGCCTTTCGATGAGGCAGCTGCCATGAGCTACGGCGTGTTGCGGGCCGCAGTTCCGGCCCGGCAACGCAACGCCCTTGATCGCCTGATCGCGGCGCATGCGCTTAGCCGTGGGGCAACACTGGTAACGAACAACGAAGGCGACTTCGAGGGATACCCGGGTCTCGTTGTGGAAAACTGGACTTAAAACCGCGCGCCAGCTTCCAGAAACCGCCACTGCCCCGCCGCCAGCCCGGCCATCGGCACGCGACCGATGCGCAGGCGTTTGAGCGACACGAGCTTCAGGCCCACCTGGCCGCACATCCAGCTGATCTGCGAGGGACGTATGCCCTTCATCGCGAAACGAAGCTTTGTCTCGTTCTGCCAGCTGACCTTGATGGGTGGCAGGGGCCTTCCCTGAACAGAGAGCCCGTGGCACAGCCGATCCAGCCCGCCTTCTGCGATCTTTCCTGAGACCTCGGCGATGATCTCCTGCTCGATCACAGCCGCGTCTTCGGTGAGCTTGCGAACAATCCGGAAGTCCTGGCTATAGACCGCCAGCCCCTGGGCCATGGCGGGCATCTCCATCAATGATTCGAGCTTGTCGAAATCGCGTTTGGTCAGGTTGCGGCCTGCGCCCTCCGGGTTGGCATGGTTTTGCTGTGACAGCAGGCCGGGCGCTTCCAGGTAGGGCACACCGGCCGCCTTGTGAACGATCAGGGTGACCGGCTCGGGCAGTTCGGGTTTTGCACCTGACGCAACTTCGACCTGCTGGTGCGGCAGCACGCGCTCTTGCGGCTCATCCACCCGCTTGCCATCGACGCGAACCCAGCCGCCTTCGATGTAAAGCTCGGCTTCGCGGCGCGAACATTGCATCTGGGCAGCGACGCGCTTGGCCAGCCGGCTCGCATCGATTTCAGCCATGCGCCAGCCCCAGGGCTTCGATGCGCTGCACATGCGCAATCAAGGACCGCTTGGCAACCGGCCACATGCGCGGTGGCACGTCGTCGTAGGCCAGCGGCACCCATTCTTCGGGGCCCGCATGCGGCCTGGCTCGCATCGCCGCGACGACCTTGGCCTCGCGCTGCAGTCGATGGGCCTTCAGTCGCGCAATGGCCTGTGGCGCGAATCCCAGCACGTGGCCATGCGCGGGCAGGATGAACTCGATGCCGTATGCATTGCAGGCGGCGCTCAGCTTGTCGAGTGATTCAAGATAGTCGGTCATGTCGCCATCGGGCGGATCGACCACCGTCGTGCTGCCGTTGAGCACGTGATCGCCCGATACCAGCAGGCCGTCTTCGACCATCACCAGGCACAGATGATTCGCAGCGTGTCCCGGTGTATGAATCACCTCGACTGTGTGCCTGTGGCTTGCACCTTCCAGCACCAGTCGCTCGCGGTCAAGCAGCGCCCGGTCGGGGACGAACTCGCTGGCCGCTCGTGCCGTGGGCAGCGATGCCAGTCCCAGCACCGGCGGCCTGTTCTTGCACATCGCCTGCAGGGGTTTCGCGCCAGGCGAGTGATCCGGGTGCGAGTGCGTGCAGACGATCATTCGGATATCGCCACCTGCTGCGCGCCAGACGCGTTCGATGTGCTCCATGTCATGGGGCCCAGGGTCCACCGCGATGTAGCCGGTGATGGGATCGCCGATGAGGTAACTGTTGGTGCCGGGGCCGGTCATCACCCCGGGGTTGGGTGCGGTGACGCGCGTCAGGTTCTTCAGCAGCGCGACTGCGTCATCGCACCGCCAGTCCAGATGAGGCGCGTACTGTCCATCCGGGCTCACCAGCGCGAGCTCGCCGAACTGCATCTCGTGCTCCATGAAGCGCGTATCGACGCCATTGACCATGCCGGCGCGCGGGCAGCTGGTCCACAAGGGCTGTTCGGTGGCGCAGACTTCCAGGACGTCCTGCGCCGATGTGAACTTCGCCAGTTTCTCCAGGGTCCGTATCGTCGGGAAGACCATGAAGAACGTTCCGGCTTCGTGGCGCGCGAGCGCATCGGCGGGCCGTACCCAGACAGGCTCGAACTGCTCAGCTTCGTCCGCAACCGGCAACTGCTCTTCAGGCATGCGCGCAACGAGAAAGGGCACGTCGAACCGGCGCGGCAGATCACGGTCGGTGATCCAGTGGGCGAAAACAAAGACTTCGTCGGCGGCGAGCGTGAGGCCGCGCGCCCGGCACTGCTCAATAAATGGACCATGCCGGTCGATCGCGGCTATGTCGTCTGCAGAGGCGCCGCGCCCATCGGCATGCCGCGCAATCAGGATGCCAAGTTCTTCGAAGCACTCGCGGATGGCGGCGATCGACTGGGTCAGCCGCGTGTCGTCCTGCGTGGCCCGGCGTCTGGCAAAGGCGTGCGCCTGTGCATCTGCGGCGTCGATCGTGCCGCCCGGAAAGACATAGGCGCCCGGCGCAAAGCTGGCAGTCGCGGAGCGGCGCGTCATGAGCACTTCGATGCCGGCTTCGGTATCGCGAATGAGCAGGACGGTGGCGGCTGGACGGGGCGTGACCGGTTCACGCTGGGGGTGGAGCAACTGCGTGGGGCGGACCATGCGTGCATTATCGCGGCGATGCGGCATCCGTTCACGTTGGCAGCCGGCCGAGGCCCGATAATCCCGCCATGCGAATTCGCTTCACCAAAATGCAGGGCGCGGGTAACGATTTCGTCGTGCTCGACGAGACACGCGGCCTGCTGGGCCTCAGTGCTGCGCAGTACCGCTTCCTGGCGGACCGCCACTTTGGTGTGGGCGCCGACCAGGTGCTGTCGGTGCGGCCGTCGCCCGAAGCCGGCATTGATTTCGAATACGTGATCCACAACGCCGATGGCGGCGAGGTCGAGCAGTGTGGCAACGGCGCCAGGTGCTTTGCGCGCTACGTCTCGGACAAGGGCCTCTCGCAGCGCAGCCGCGTGCGAGTCAAGACAATCTCGGGCGTGATCGAGCCGCAGCTCAATCCGGACGGACGTGTCACGGTCGATATGGGGCCGCCGGTGTTCGAGCCCGAGAAGATTCCGTTCGACATGGCCGGGCTGTCTGCCCAACCGGAAGGCGCATGGGAAAAATGGAATCTGGCGCTCGGAACCAGGGCTGACTCGGCGTTTGTTTCAGTGGCCGTGCTGTCGATGGGCAACCCGCACGCCGTGCAGGAGGTCGCCGATATCGATGCTGCGCCGGTGCTCACGCAAGGCCCGCTGGTCGAGCTGCATCCACGCTTTCCCAACCGAGTCAATGCGGGCTACATGCAGGTGATCGATCGCTCCCACATCCGGCTTCGGGTATGGGAGCGCGGTGCGGGCGAGACGCTGGCGTGCGGCACCGGCGCGTGCGCCGCGGTGGTGGCTGGCATCCGGCTGGGACGGCTTGATTCACGCGTCGATGTCCAAACCCATGGCGGCCTGCTCACGATCGAGTGGGCAGGCGAAAGCGAAGGCCGGCAAGCTGCGGCTCCTGTGTTCATGACGGGTCCGGCCGTCACGGTGTTCGAAGGCGAAATAGAGGTACCCGATCAATGACAGTTCAACCCACGGCAGGCAGCGCGATGAATCCCATCACCGAGGACGACATCGCCAATTACCTGGCCAACACTCCCGATTTCTTTGAACGCCACGCGCAATTGCTCGCCAGCGTGCAGCTCAGCAGCCCCCACGGTCACCGGGCGGTCAGTCTGCAGGAGCGCCAGGCCGAAATGCTGCGCGAAAAGATCAAGGCGCTGGAACATCGCATCATGGAGATGGTGCGCTATGGCAACGAAAACGTGATCATCGCGGACCGGTTGCACCGGTGGGCCCGCATTCTGTTCCAGGTTCAGTCGGGGCGGGCGCTTCCCATCACCATCGCAGCAGAGATCGCATCGCAATTTCATGTGCCCCAGGCCGCCATCAAGGTCTGGGACGTCGACAGCCGTTACGGCGCCGAGGTGTTTGCTGAAGGCGTGAGCGACGATGCCAGAACCTTCGCGTCGTCACTCACCATGCCGTACTGCGGTGTGAATTCCGGGTTCGAGGCCGCGGGCTGGCTGGTCGATCCCGCGATGGCCATGTCGCTGGCCCTGATTCCGCTGCGCGAACATACGCCGGGCGGCAACGCACCGGCATTCGGCATGCTGGTTCTCGCCTCGCCCGATCCCCAACGCTTCCAGAGCGGCATGGGCACTGATTTCCTGGAGCGCATCGGCGAACTCGCGAGTGCCGCACTGATGCGACTGCGGCCACGGTAGCAGCCGATGGACGACGCCGCCCTGATCGACCGTTACCTGGAGCATGTGCGGGTCGAAAAGCGGCTCGCGGCGCGAACGGTCGAGCTGTATTCACTCGACCTGCAGAAGCTTTCCGGATATGCGCAGGCAGCCGGCGTCCCGCTGCGGCAGGTGCAAAACACCCATATCCGCCGCTGGGTTTCGCAGATGCACGGCGCGGGGCGCAGTGGCCGGGGCATTGCGCTGATCCTGTCGGGTTGGCGCGGGCTCTATGTCTGGCTGGGGCGGCAGGGCCTGATCGACAGCAATCCGGTGCAGGACGTGCGTGCGCCCAAGGCTTCCAAGCCGCTGCCCAAGGCGCTGGCGGTCGATGATTCGGTGCAACTCGCTGACTTCAACGAATCAGCGGGCGACCCCTGGCTCGACGCGCGAGACGCAGCCATCGTCGAACTTCTCTACGGCTGCGGGCTGCGCGTCGGGGAACTGGTCGGGCTGGACGTGGTGGCGAGCACCTCGGCGCGCGGCTGGATCGATATGCAGGCGCAGGAAGCGCATGTGCTGGGCAAGGGCGGCAAGCGGCGCAGCGTGCCGGTTGGAAGCAAGGCATCGCAGGCTCTTGGGCGATGGCTTGCAGTGCGACAGCAGCAGGCCACTGATCAACAGCCCGCCCTGTTTGTCGGGCGCAATTCAACGCGCCTGTCCGCGCAGTCGATCTGGCAGCGCCTGAAGCGCCGAAGCCTGCTGGCAGGCCTGGCGACGCCGGTTCATCCGCACATGCTGCGGCATTCGTTTGCCAGCCACATGCTGCAGTCCAGCGGCGACCTGCGTGCCGTCCAGGAGCTGCTGGGTCACGCGAACATCACGACCACCCAGGTCTATACGCGGCTGGATTTCCAGCACCTGGCCAAGACGTATGACGCCGCGCATCCCCGGGCGCAGCGCAAGGGCAAGTGATGACTACCGGATGGTGAACACGGCGCGCTTGCTCTCCGGTGGCACGGCTGCAAGAAGCGCCTCGAGCCGCGCGATCACCGTGTCGGCGTCGCCGCGATCGGGCGGCACCATCGTCTGCGCCACGCGCACCTGAGCGACCCACTCGACGGGCTTGTTCTTGAATGGCATCAGGCACCGCGCGACGATGCGCGGACCGGCCGACGCCGCATCTTCTGCATTGAGCGGGCCCTCGATCAGCATGCCGAAGCGCAGATCCGACAGGCGGGCGACACCATCTATTTCGCGGGCCGCCGACAGAAGGCGACCGGCCACCTGCAGGGGCAATTCGGCGGCGTCCCGCGGACTGAAATCGCGCCGCATCTGCTCGATGTTCACGATGTCCACGAGCAGGACGGCGCTCTGGTACTTCAGCCGCTGTGAACGCAGCATCATGCGCGCCAGCCGCTCCCTGAAAACCTGGCCGTTGATGAGACCCGTGGCCGGATCGATCCGGTCCAGGCCCTGGATGCGCCGGTTGTGTTCGCGCCGCTGCTGGCTGCGCAGCATCAGCACGACCAGCAGCACCGGCAACTCGACAGCAATCGCGATCTGCATGCCATGCGCTGTCCAGAAATTGGCGGGAATCACCCCTGATATGCGCAGGATCGGGCCCAGCGAGCCCAGAATGACCGGAACCATTCCGAGCAGCAGCCAGATCGCATATCGGTCCCCACGGCTGGCCGCCCAGACGATGGTGGCCAGGGCCACTGTGGTGGCAATCACGATGTAGGGCACCATGATCCTGAAGCGGTGCGAAGCTTCCACGAAAACGATGGCGGCAGCAGCCAGCAGGGCCAGCAGTGACAGCGCCGCCATCCCCAGGCGCAGACGCCGCGAGCGCTCGGCGATCGAAACGGCTTCGGCGAAAAACCAGATCGTCGCCCCCACCGTGAGCACGGGAAGGACCATCGACGACAGATCGTTCCACCAGGGCGAATTCGGCCACAGGTGCAGCCCGCCGATGCCGGTCATGGCCGCCTGGCTGAGCGCCATCAGGGCCACGCTGAGTCCGTAGAAAGCGTAGGCCTTGTCACGCAGCGAAATCGCGCTCAGGAGCGCCACCGCAACGGCCAGTCCCGCCAGTCCGAAATAGATTCCAAGGATCAGCGAGGTTCTTTGCTCGCTACGGCTCAGATGGCTTTCGCTCACGAAGATCAGCGGTGCACTGTAGCTGTGCGAGTTTTCGATCTTCAGCAGGTAGCTGCGCTGGGTTTCAGCCGATACCTGGATGGGCAGCAACGGGTGGCGGTGCGGCACGGGCCAGTTGGCAACCGCCAGCGAATCCCCGGCGGTCTGTGCGATCCACTGGCCGGCGCTGTCGGGCGAATAGAGGGTAACGCGGTTGACCGAGGGATAGGGAATTTCAAGGTACCAGCGCTCGGCGTCAGGGGCTGGCGGGACCGTGAACCGGATCCACAGTGCCTTGCCGGTCGATAACCTGTAGACCGCACCGGGCTTCGTCGGCGCCCAGAGCAGCGAGGTGTTGACCGCAATGGTCTCGGCTTTTGCGCTGCCGGTCGTGTCTATCCACGCGTCGCCCCAATCCAGCAGTTCAATAGGCTGATTGGCCGAATCGAGGTCCAGCGTCGTGCGCGCGAACGCGGGCGCCGACATCAGGATGGCCAACAGGAAAATGGCCGCCCAGCGAAGCAGGCGGCCAGGATGAAAAACCATGGATCAATTTCTCCTCGGGGCGCCATTGTGCGCTGGCCCTGGACCGGCCTCGTGTCCCGGGACCGACAATAGCCGCATGAAATCAATCCGACTGCGTGAAGGCAAGGAGCGTTCGCTGCAACGACGCCACCCCTGGGTGTTTGACTCGGCGATTGCAAAGGGCGGTGGAGACGCGGGTGAGACGGTGCGAATCGACTCCTCGACCGGCCAGTTCCTGGCCTGGGCTTCTTTCAGCCCCGAGTCGAAAATCCGGGCCCGGGTCTGGAGCTTTGACGAAACCCAGCGCATCGACGCCGCGTTCCTGGCGGCTCGCGTGCAAACGGCTGTGCGTGCAAGACAGCGCCTGGACATCCAGAGCGATTCGATGCGCCTGATTCATGGCGAATCCGACCGGCTTCCCGGGCTGATCGTCGATCGCTACGCGGACACGCTGGTTGCCCAGTTTCTCTCGGCAGGTGCGGAGCGGTTCAAGCCGGTTCTGGCCGATGCGCTGCTCGCGGCCACCGGCTTGACGCGGCTGTATGAGCGATCAGATACGAATTCACGCGCGCTGGAGGGCCTTGCGCCCGCCACGGGGTGGTTGCGCGGCGAGGGTCCCACCGAACTCACGATCGCCGAGCACGACTGGAAGCTCACGCTCGACATTGCGACCGGGCACAAGACCGGGTTTTATCTGGACCAGCGGGACAGCCGGGCGAAGTTCGCTGCGCACACGCGGCGGCTTCGATTCGAGCGCGTCCTCAATTGCTATTGCTACACCGGCGGATTCACCGTGGCCGCCCTGTCAGGCGGAGCAGGACATGTGACGTCGATCGATTCCTCGGGCCCGGCGCTGGAACGTGCGGCCGCGAACGTCGCCCTGAACGGATTCGGCGCCACCCGTGCGGATTTCCTGGATGCGGATGTGAATGGCTCGATGCGACGCTTCATCGAGGAGGGTCGCAGCTTCGACGCCATCATCCTGGATCCGCCCAAGCTGGCACCGACCGCGGCGCATGCCGACCGCGCGGCGCGCGCCTACAAGGACATCAATCGCCTGGCCTTCAAGCTGCTGGAGCCCGGCGGCGTGCTGTTCACCTATTCGTGCTCGGGCGGCATCAGTGCCGACCTTTTCCACAAGATCGTGGCGTCCGCGGGTGCCGACGCCGGCGTTGACGGCTTCATCACCGAACGCCTGGGTGGCGCGCCGGATCACGCGATGACGCTCGAATTCCCGGAAGGGGAGTATCTCAAGGGCCTGGTGGTCATGAAGAAAAAATAATCCGCTCTTAAACTAGGCGGTTCCCCAAGGAGTACCCATGAGCCTCATCCCCGCCACCATCCTCACCGGCTTTCTCGGCTCGGGCAAGACGACGCTGCTCA
>JAZKFD010000214.1:0-11298 GCA_040386635.1 Pseudomonadota bacterium | reverse complement strand
TCTTCGTGGACCGCTTCATGAGCACGTCCATGCACTACCCGACCAACTACGGCTATGTGCCCAAGACGATCAGCGGCGACGGCGACCCGGTCGATGTGCTGGTGATCACGCCCGTGCCGCTGATCCCCGGCGTGGTCGTGACGTGCCGCGCCATCGGCATCCTGCAGATGGAAGACGAAGCAGGCCAGGACGGCAAGGTGCTGGCGGTGCCCGTGGACAAGATTCTCTCGATCTATTCGCAATGGCAGAAACCGGAAGACCTCAATCCACTGCGCCTGAAGACGATCGCGCATTTCTTCGAGCACTACAAGGATCTGGAGCCCGGCAAGTGGGTCAAGATTCTCGGATGGGAAGGCCCTGAAGCGGCCAAGAAGGAAGTTCTGGACGGCATCGAGAACTACAAGCGCCAGCAGGCG
This sequence comes from Pseudomonadota bacterium, assembly GCA_040386635.1. Classification (GTDB taxonomy): domain Bacteria; phylum Pseudomonadota; class Gammaproteobacteria; order Burkholderiales; family Burkholderiaceae_C; genus Ramlibacter. The sequence goes on along the minus strand of JAZKFD010000214.1, from coordinate 10,882 downwards.
GGCTGATTTCGGTCCGTGGCCAGACGTTTGTCTGGCTATTGAACTCATCCATGGGGGCTGTTACAAAGTCTCCATGACACCTTCATCATCACCCCTTGAGCGCCCCGTCGGCGCGCGCCCCGCAGTTCCGCAGGTCACATCCGCAGCCGTCACTGCAATCCGTGCGCGATGGGTCTCCAGCAGCTGCGGCCGGCGATGTGTGCCCGCACCCGGGGCGATGTGCAGATTTTGCGCTGCGCTCTGCGGTCGGACCAGGCACGAATCCTCCGGTGCGTCCCGCGTGCAGGGCTCGCCAGCCAGTCTCGAATCAGTGTCTCCAGACGCCCCGGTCGTCATCCACATGTCGCCCGTCAAGACAACGCCTCCGGGTCGTTCCGCGCGCAGCAGCCTTAGCGATGAACGAGTGTTCCCGAGGGAACTGCAAAAACGCGCCAGTGCCAGCAACACCGGTAGCAGCGAATCCGGTAGCAGCAACCGCAGCGGCAGCGTTGGCGGTCAGAACGAGTTGATATTCTTCCGCGAAGACGGTGTCAATTACAACGAGCTGGGCAGCGTCCGGGAAAATGAAAGAGCCCGGATTCAGCTGGAAACGCTGATGGAGGCCCGGTTTTGTATGGAGAACCTCCGGTTCCTTCAGGCACTTGAGGCGCTCCAGCAAGACGTGACTCAAGATGGCCAGCGCGACAAGCTCAAGGAAATGTTCACCAACTGGATTGGCGATCGTGCGCCCGCGCAGGTCAACCTGTTCGTGTCTACCACGGCCGGCCTCATGTCGGCGTGGGCGGGTCTCCCGCCCGACGTCGCGCCTGAGCAGCATGAAACGCTGTATGGGCTTCTCGAAGAAGCTCGAGCGCAAGTCACGCGGCTCATTCAGGGAGGCCCATTGGGCGAGCTCGCCAGTCGCGTACTGGATTCGCCGCGTCGGCATAGCGCTTCGCTCTTGCAGGCGGCTGAAGCCCCTGAAATGGCGAGGCTGCTCGTGACAGTCAGCGCCTGAATCAGGCAGCTGATGCAGCGTTCAATGATTCCAGTTGCGCGCCACAGGCGGCTGCTCAGCCGCGGTGCGGATCGGGGTAGATGAAGCTTTTCAATCCGTAGAGCCCGGTGCGATCGAAAGGCCGCCATTGGCCGTCGGCCTGGGCCAGGCGGTCGGCCACCGCCCACCAGGCGCTCGGGTTCACACCCAGCCCGATATGACTCGCCACGACTTCGATGTTTTCGATGTTGCCGTGCAGATCAGAAGGTCGCTGGAAGCTGCCCTGCCAGGCCACGATGCCATCGGTGCGCGAGTAAATGCTGGTGGTGGGCACCGGAGGCGCCTGGGCGAGGTCCGAATGCGAAGGCTCGCTGTCGATGCTGCGCCCGCTGGTGAGCTCGTAGATGCGCCACGCATTGGTTGATCGGGCGTGCCCTGCGAAAGGGGTGCCGAGCGTGATCACCGTGCGCACCAGGTCCGGTAGTTCCCTGGCCAGTTCGCGCGCATAGACGCCGCCCAGACTCCAGCCGATCAGACTCACCTTTCGCCCTGACGCTTCGAATGCCTCGGTCAGGCTGCGCCTGGCTTGCCGCAGCACGCCGGCGCGCGGGCCGAAGTTAAAGCCCTGCGACCAGCCCTGGGCCTTGTAGCCGAGCGAGCGCAGGTAGGTGCGAAGCGGCGTGGTGCTGACGTCACTGGCCGAGAGTCCAGGAAACACGAGCACGGCGTGTCCGTCGCCGCGTGGGGCCCGCGACAGTGCGGGCCAGGCAGGAAGCACCGCCCCAAATTCGAAGGGTGCGCGAAACTCCATCGCGAGCAATGCGAGGCGGGGCGCTCGCAGGCTTTCGTTGTTGTGCGGCCTGGTTGCCATGGGTCGGTCACTTCCTGGTTGCGGGTTTGCGGCGCGTGGCCGGCGACGGGGCAGGGGTGGCAGCCGGTTCAGGGGTTTCGGAAAACAGGGCGCGCGCTTCGTTGAATGCCTCCTGAATGGCATCGGCCAGGTCCTGCACGTGGGGCGCGGCTTTCTTGTCCGCAACGATGCCGAAGTCAACACTGCCCGCATAAGTCTGGATGGTGATGTTCAGCGCCAGCCCGTGGATCACGATGGAAAGCGGGTGGAAGCTCACCATGCGCGCGCCGGCCAGGTACAGCGGCTGCTGCGGCCCCGGGACATTGCTGATGGCGAGGTTGGCAATCGACGGCAACCGGTCGGCCACGCCATCCTTGCCGTATCCCTTGAAGACAGCCCTTGCGGCGCCGCCGACCACCCACGGGGCGAGCAGGCCGGGGTAGTCGGTGGGAAGTACCGATTTGAGGCTCACCAGTGCCTGTTTCACCTTGCCGGTGGAAGCCATGATCGCGTTCATGCGCTTCATCGGGTTGGCCAGGTGCGTGCCCAGATCGACAAGTGTCATCGACGCCTGGTTGTTCAGTTCCTTGTTGCTGTCTTCGCGCAGGCTCACCGGCATGGCGGCAATCAGGGGCTTCTTCGGAATCGTCGCGTGCTTTGACAGATAGCTGCGCAATGCGGTCGAACAGACCCACAGCACGATGTCGTTGAAAGAGCCCCCCACGGCGCGGGCCATGGCCTTCGCTTCTGCAAACGGAAGGCTGGCCGTCGCGAACACGCGTTCTGGCGTGATGCCGATGTTGAAGGGCGTGTGCGGCGCAAGACCCAGCGGCGACTTCGGCCGCAGGCTCGCCATACCCGTGACACCGCTGGCATCACTGGCGTGAGCCTTGATCTTGACCGACCGCCCTATCACGGCTGCGCCGACCGAGCTGGCCGCGCCGGGCAGTGCACGCGCGAGCCTGGCGTATTGCGCCAGCGAGTTGGAGAACACTGCGCCGATCATCTCGCCGACCTTCAGATCGGCGGCCGTGTGCTTTCTGCGGGACGGATTGGCCGGTGGCACCTGGCGGGGAGTCGGACTGAGGTCGAGAATGGCGTTGGCCAGCACCGTGCCGCCTTTGCCGTCGAGTGCGGCGTGGTGAATCTTGGAATAGAAGCCCACCAGTTTGCCGTCAAGCTTCATTCCTGCATCAGGTCTGATGCTGTCGAAGATGTGGAACTCCCAGAGCGGCCGTTCGCGATCGATCAGTTGGCCGTGCAGCGTTGCGGCCATGGCCTCGGCCTGTCGCACCGTGAGCGTCTTGCCCGGAACCTTGCGAATATGAAAGCTGAGATCCACCGACTCGGCGTCGACCCACGTCGGGTGCCCAAGGTTCAGCGGCATGAAGGCAAGCCGCCTGCTGAAGATCGGCGCCAGATGCATGCGTGTGGCGATGTGCTGCGTGACAACCTGATGGAAACTGCCCTTGAAACCGCTGGGGAGTTCATAGAGATTGAGCGAGCCCACGTGCATCGGAGTCTCAGGGGTCTCCAGATACAGAAAGGTGGCGTCCAGGCCGCTCAGTGATTTCATGGGGTCTCCTGACCTGATGCGGCGTCGATCATCGTTCATTGCGGCTCGCGGTTGCGAAACGGCGTGCGCTCTCCCAGGCTGCCCAGATAGTTTTCGATTCCGGCGCCTTCACGCTCCAGGAACCGCTCGACCGCATCCGCGAACGCCGGCTGCGCCAGCCAGTGCGCGCTGCTTGTCTTGACTGGCATCAGGGCGCGCGCCATCTTGTGTTCGCCCTGCGCACCGCCTTCGAAACGGTCGAATCCATTCTCGATACACCACTGCAGTGGCTGGTAATAGCAAGCATCGAAATGCAGGCAATCCACCCGCTCGATCGCGCCCCAGTAGCGCCCATAGGCCACCTTGCCCGCAGCGCTGTCGTCGATTGCGATCAGGCTGCAGGCAATCGGTCGGCCGACGCCCTTTTCATCGGCCCGCTCGGCGATGAAAAGCAACCAGTTTTCCGGCATGTCACGTGCCATGCGGCTGAAGAAGTCGCGGCTGAGATAGGGCGCGTTGCCGTGCTCGTAATAAGTGCGTTCGTAGCAGCTGTAGAAAAAATCCCAGTCCCCTTCACTGATTTCTTCTCCGCGAGACCACCTGAAGGCGACGCCAGCCTCGGCCACCTTGCGCCGCTCCTGGCGGATCTTTTTTCGCTTTTCCTGGGCGAGGCTCGCCAGGAAAGCATCGAAGGTGGCCCAGCCCTGGTTCGTCCAGTGGAACTGAACGGTGTGGCGCAGCATCAGGCCCTGCGCTGCGCAGGCTGCCGTATCTTCGGGGGCGCCGAACAGCAAGTGCAGGGATGAGAGTTCCTCCTGCTCGCACCAGGCAACCGCTGCCTGGATGAGCAGGCTGCGGGCACCGGCATCGACCGCCAGGATGCGCGTGCCCGGCACGGGCGTGAAGGGAACCGCGATGACGGCCTTGGGGTAGTAAGCCAGGCCGTGCTGCTCATAGGCGCTGGCCCATGCCCAGTCGAAAACGTATTCGCCGTACGAGTGACTCTTGAGGTAGAGCGGGCAGGCGGCCTGGAGCTCGCCGCCGTGCCACACGGTGATGAACCGGGGTTTCCAGCCGGATTTCGCACTGGCGCTTCCGCTTGCATGCAAGGCCGAAAGATACTCATGGCGCATGAACGGGCTCGGCTCAGCCTGCCGTGCAAGCAGCGCGTTCCATTGCCCGGCATCGACCTCCTGCGGCGAGCCATGCACCCGGATGACATAATCGTTCGAGTCTTCTTTCACTGCTGCCATGGCTCTCAAAATCTGCATTGCCCAACTGAACTTTCTTGTGGGTGACACGGTCGGCAATGCGCAAAAAATCATTGCGGCCGCACAAGCTGCCTACGCGCAGGGTGCGAGGCTTGTCCTCACGCCCGAGTTGTCCATTTGCGGTTACGCGGCCGAGGATCTCTTCCTGCGGCCGGCCTTCATCGCCTCGTGTGATGATGCCGTGAAAATGGTTGCCCGCGAACTGGCCGGGTTAAAGGGCCTGCACGTCGTCGTCGGGCACCCGACCGGCGGCGATGTGCGCAGCAAATCCGTCGCTGTCCAGCGCCGGTACAACGCTGCCAGCGTGCTGAGCGAGGGCCGCGTGCTCGAAACCTACGCCAAGCGCGAGCTGCCCAACTACCAGGTGTTCGACGAGCGTCGCTATTTCACGCCGGGACAGGGCGCCTGCGTGTTCCAGGTTGAAGGCATCAACGTGGGCCTGCTCATCTGCGAAGACGCCTGGTTCGACGAGCCGGGACTGCTGGCGCGCAATTCAGGTGCCGAATTGATCGCAGTGCTCAACGCTTCGCCTTTCCATGTGGGCAAGAGCGCCGAGCGGGTGGCGCGCATGGCCGATCGCGCCAGGTTCCTGCAAGCGCCGGTCGTCTATGCGCACCTGGTGGGCGGTCAGGATGAGGTTGTATTCGACGGCGGTTCGTTCGCCGTTGATGCCGATGGCGAACTGGTCGCCCGCGCGCCTGCGTTCCAGGAAGATCTGTTTTATGTGGAAGCGGCGCGCGAGGAAGGCAAACCCGGTGGGCTTGCCGTCACCGGCAGGCTGGTAGCCGAGCGAGCGCCCGAGGCGGATCTCTGGGACGCACTGGTGCTGGGGGTGCGCGACTACATCGGCAAGAACGGATTTCCCGGCGTGCTGCTGGGTTTGTCGGGAGGCATCGACTCAGCCCTGGTGCTGGCGATCGCCGTTGATGCGCTCGGTAAGGGAAAGGTGCGCGCGGTGATGATGCCTTCGCCCTATACCGCCGATATTTCCTGGATCGATGCGCGCGACATGGCTGCCCGCATGGGCGTGCGATACGACGAGATTTCCATCACCCCACAGTTCGAGGCGTTCAAGGCCTCATTGGCCGGCGAGTTCAAGGGCTTACCGGAAGACACGACCGAAGAAAACATCCAGGCGCGCATTCGCGGCGTGTTCCTGATGGCACTGTCCAACAAGTTCGGCAGCATCGTGCTGACAACCGGCAACAAGAGCGAGATGGCAACCGGCTATTGCACCCTGTACGGAGACATGGCGGGCGGGTTCGCGGTCATCAAGGATCTGCTCAAGACCCAGGTGTTCGAGCTGGCACGCTGGCGCAACATCCACGATCCGTATGGCACCGGAATCGATCCCATCCCGGATCGCATCATCACCCGACCCCCCAGCGCCGAACTGCGCCCTGACCAGACAGACCAGGACAGCCTGCCGCCCTATGACATCCTGGACGCGATCCTGGAGCGCTACATGGAAAACGACCAGGGCGTCGAAGAAATCATTGCGGCCGGCTTCGACAGGGCCGTTGTCGAACGCGTCGCCAGACTGATTCGCATCAACGAGTACAAGCGCCGGCAATCTCCCGTGGGGATTCGGGTCAGTCACCGCAGCTTCGGCAAGGATTGGCGCTATCCTATTACCGGAAAGTTCCGCGCCTGAGCCAGCCCGGCAGCGCTTCGAATTGAATCCGTAGAACACCAGCAAGTCCCCAGGAGCCCCATGAAACAGATCACCGCCATCGTCAAGCCGTTCAAGCTCGAAGAGGTCCGCGAGGCACTGGCCGATTGCGGCGTCACCGGTCTCACCGTCACTGAAGTCAAGGGTTTCGGTCGCCAGAAAGGCCACACCGAGCTTTATCGCGGTGCCGAGTACGTGGTCGATTTCCTGCCCAAGGTCAAAGTTGAAGTGGTCGTCAAGGACGACGACGCCGATCGCTGCGTCGATGCGATCGTCAAGTCAGCCCGCACAGGCAAGATCGGAGACGGCAAGATTTTTGTCACCAGTGTCGAGCGGGTGGTCCGGATTCGCACCGGCGAAACGGACGAGTCCGCAGTCTGATGCGCCTCTTTCAGGCTTCTTTCCCGAGGGTGAAGTAGAACGAGGCGCCCTGGTCCGGACTGGCGACCGCCCAAATGCGGCCCGAATGCCGCGCCAGGATCCGGCGCACGTTAGCGAGCCCGATGCCCGTTCCCGGAAATTCGGTCTGCTTGTGCAGGCGCTGGAACACGCCGAACAGGTTGGCTGCATAAGCCATGTCGAAGCCTACGCCGTTGTCGCGCACTTCATAGACCACTTCGCCTTCAGGTCCGGTCAGCGAGCCGATCTCGATCTGGGCAAGCTGCCGCGTGTCGCTGAACTTGCAGGCATTACTCACCAGGTTGTCCATGACGAGTTGCAGCAGCCGTGGATCGCCTTGCGCCACCATCGCTGGCTGGATCTTTGCGCTGAGACTGCGCCCTGCGTACTGGCGTTCGCAGTGTTCGAACGCACGGTGGGCCATCGCGCTCAGGTCTACGCTCTCCCAGCGAAGCTTCGTGCGGGTCACCGTGGCAAGCGACAGCAGCGCGTCTATCATTTCCGATGTGCGCTGCACCCCTTCGCGCATTCTCGAAAGATAGTGCACGGCCTTGGGGTCTGCCGTGGGCGAAAGCAGGGCCTCCAGCGCCTGGCTGAAGCCGCCAATGGCGGTCAAAGGCGCGCGCAGGTCGTGGGCGACTGAATAGGAGAACGCCTGCAGCTCGTGGTTGGCAGCTTCGAGCTGTGCGGTGCGATGGCGAACGCGCTGCTCGAGTTCGGCATTCAGGCTCAGGATTTCCAGCTGTTGGGCCCTGGATTCGGTGACGTCCTGCGTCACGCAGAGGACCCCCTCGATGGCGCCGGTCTCCGAGCGCAGGGCGACCGCGCTGGTTTCGACCCACATGACCCGGCCCTTCAGGCCGACCGCCCGAGCCTGCAGGCGCTGGGTTTCGCCCCGCATGACCTGAGCGTGCAGGGCGATGTATTTTTCCCGGTCTTCTTCGTGAACGAAATCGAGCACGACACGGCCGACCAGCTCATCGGCTGAGCCGGCCTGGAGCAGGCCCAGCCCCGCCGGGTTGATTTCCAGGATGCGGCCGTCCGGGGCCAGGATCTTGACGCACTCCGACTGGTTGTCGATCACTGCCCGCATCCGCGCTTCGCTGGCACGCACGGCCGCGTTCATCTGCTGGCGCTCGGACTCGCGTTCGCGCGCCTCGATCGCAAACGAAAAATTGTCCGCCAGCGACGTGAAAAGTGTCAGTTCGTGCTGGTCGAAGTACAGCGGCTCGGCTGCATAAACGAAAAACACCGCAACCGGACGTCCGTCCTGCTTCAGGGGGAAGGCCCCGCAACTGCGGTACCCGTGCGCCAGTGCTTCCTTGCGAAACGCAAACGACTCGGTGTCCGCCTCGATGTCGTTGCACACGGAAGCCTCGCCCGTTCGGAAGGCCTTGCCCCCGGGGCCCAGGCCCGCACGCGTGGAGGTGTCTGTCAGGATGCGAACCGAGTCTACATAGCCATCGTCCTTGCCCCATCGGGCCACCGGTACAAGCTCATGCGTCACGGGGTCGTTGCGGCCCACCCAGGCCATCATGAAACCCCCGCGTTCGACGGCGATGCGGCATGCTTCCAGATAAAGCTGCTGTTCGCCGGGGATGCGGATGATGGCTTCATTGATGCCGCTGGCCACCGCATAAAGCCGGTTGAGGCGTTTGATCCGTTCGGCCGCCAGCATGGATTGCCTGACTCAGATCTGTGACAGGGCGCTGTGGCCGACGGCGAGCTGGCTCGCCTCGATGAGCGCGGGCAGGAGAATATCGGGATCGGTCTCCACCCGGATGAGGTCCATCAGCCACTCGCCCATGAACTCCTGCTGAACACCGGTTTGCAGGAAGGCCCGCAGGTGAGCGTAGTAGCCACCCCAGTCGAGCAGTCCGATCGGCTTGTCGTGGTAGCCCAGCTGGCGCCAGGTCCAGACTTCGAAGAATTCTTCCAGGGTTCCGATGCCGCCCGGAAGTGCAAGGAATGCATCGGCGCGCTCGGCCATCATCCGCTTCCTGTCGTGCATGTTTTCCACCACATGCAGCTCGGTGCAGTCGCGCTTGGCGTATTCCTTTTCGACAAGCGCGCGTGGAATGACGCCGACGACACGCCCGCCAGAGGCCAGCGTGGCGTCCGCCAGTATGCCCATCAGGCCGTTGTTGCCACCGCCGTAAACAAGCTGACCCCCGTTCTCCCCGATCCAGGTCCCTACCCGGCGCGCGATGCCTTCGAATTTCGCCGGACCGCGCGAGCCGCAGTAGACGCACAACGAAAATGCCTGGCTCACATGCGTTCCTGAATCGTGATGGGAAATGTGATTGTCACAGACTGTCACCACAAGGGGTAGTCAGTCTTTGGCCGGCACCAGGTAGGTGCCGGCCAATGCGTCGTGCCAGAACTGGCGCTGGGGATGGAGATAGCTCAACAATGCCCAGAGGGCAATCCATGCACCGACCGCCAGCGAGACCTGCGCGGCGCCCAGCTTGAGCGGTGCCACGAATGCGATCGGCGGAAGCACCCACAGCCAGCAACAGGCATACCGGAACAGTGCGCGAAGCTGGCTGGGCGCAACGCCGTTGCGATCGACCACCCGGATGCGCCAGGTTCGCATCGCCAGCGTCTGGCCCCTGGCCCAGCACCACGCAAAGTAGATGGCGAATACGATGACCAGAAAGCCGATCAGGATCGGTCGGCGGCTGTCCATGCCGCTTTTCATCTGGCCGGCGATGCTGAACACCAGGGTAGCAGCGAACGCGATACCGAAGAGCAGCATGGCCTCGTAAAGCCAGCACGCCATGCGCCGGGCAAGCGGCGGCGCCATCAATTGGTAGGGGTGCCCGGCGTGCCGGCTTGCTGCGGCAACAGGGTGTTGTGGTCCACCTGATTCGGTGCGACGGTGATGCGCGGCGCTTTCACGTCAGGCTTGGGCCGGCCCGACCTGGGCACCACGGCCAGCTTTTCCGGAGCGACAGGCTTGACCGCTGCGGCGGTGGCCGGCGGTTTGGCCGCTGCGGCAGCTCCAGCGAGTCTTTTCCGCTCTTCAGGGGTTAGCGCCTGGTAGGCCTCCCACTTGGCCTTCTTGTCGTCGGGTGCGAGCTTTTGCGACTCGCCGAAATTGAGCCGGGCCTGCGAACGCTGTTGTGCGCTCATGCCGACCCACTCGGTCATGCGGCTACGCAACTTGGCCTGATCGTCAGGGGAGAGCCTGGCAAAGTTGTTCGTGAGGGCAAGCCACTTGCGTTTTTGCGCTTCACTGACCGAATCCCAGGTGCCTGCGAGCGGCGCGAGCACTTCGCGTTGTGCTGGAGAGATTTCGGTCCATGTGGGTTGGGTCGTACGCCTGGCTGCCGGCGCTGCCTTGATGGTCGCGGGGGCGGGCCTTGCGGCAACCGCCCGACTGGCGGCAGGTGATGGGGAAGGGTGAGGGGCTGGCACGGCCTGCGTCGGAACACCGGGGGCGACAGGCGCCAGTGCCGGGGTTTGCGCCAGGCCCGGCCCCGCCAATCCCAAAACGGCCAGGACGACCAGGAGCGGCACAGTAAAACGGCGGCAGAACGTCATCGATACGGGCATGGAGCAGTGACCGGTGCCGGCCGCTCAGCGCTCGACGGTTTTGAGGAACTGAATAAAACCGGGATCCGCATAAGCGGCTGGCGGCAGGTCGTCGCTCAGCAAGGCGGTATCGACTTCGGCCACTTCACTTGCGCGCCGGTCATTCTCGATACTGTGGATGAGGATGAGGCCCGCAGCCAGTGCGATCAGGGGCAATGCAGAGGCAATTCGATTCCACAGGCTCTGGTGCTGGTCGCCATCGCCCAGTTTCAGCGCGGCGGCGTTTCCGCAGACGCTGACAGCCGGTGCAAAGCGAATCTCGGGGACCAGCTTGCGCCGGGCGAGTGCCTGCGTGCGGGCTGCGCGCAGTCGCTCGGTCAGGTCGTAAGGCAAATCGGCAGCGCCAGCAGCAAGGCGGGCTGCCACCTGCCGGCCGAAGCGATCCTGCAGTTGGGCTGTGGATTGCTGGTTCTGGTTGTTGGTCATGGTTGTATCCCTTTTGCCTTCAGTGCTTTACTGAGGGCCTGGACTGCCCGCGAACAGTGTGTCTTGACACTGCCTTCGGAGCAACCCATGGCCGCCGCCGTTTCGGCCACGTCCATCTCCTCCCAGTAACGCATCA
>JAZKFD010000213.1:0-12992 GCA_040386635.1 Pseudomonadota bacterium | reverse complement strand
CAACGACGCGCACTGCGTGAGCATCGAGCACAAGCTGGGCATCAAGGCATCGCCGACTGCAGTCCTGCAGTTCGGCGACAACGGCGGTGCGGTCGGCTACCTGGTGGGCCAGGAGAACCGCGGACTCGAATACATGTTCATCATGATGAATGCGGCGCGCTACGCGGTCGGAGTCCAGGGCATCGCGGTGGCCGAGCGCGCCTACCAGAAGGCCGTGGCGTACGCGAAAGATCGCGTCCAGTCGCGGCCGGTCGATGGTTCGATGACCACCAGCGCGCCCATCATTCATCACCCCGATGTCAGGCGCATGCTGATGACCATGCGCGCCTACACCGAGGGCTGCAGGGCCATGGCAACGGTGGCTGCGTCTGCCTACGATGCGGCGCATCACCATCCTGACGCGGATGTTCGCAAGCAGAACCAGGCGTTCTATGAGTTTCTGGTGCCGCTGGTGAAGGGCTACAGCACTGAAATGAGTCTCGAGGTGACGTCGCTCGGCGTGCAGGTGCATGGTGGCATGGGCTTCATCGAAGAGACCGGCGCGGCGCAGTACTACCGCGATGCAAAAATTCTCACGATCTACGAGGGCACCACGGCGATCCAGGCCAACGACCTCGTGGGCCGCAAGACGGCGCGCGATGGTGGGCAGGTTGCCAGGGGCATCGCAGCGCAGATTGAAAAAACCGAGGCAGATTTGCTCAAGAGCGGCAGCACGCACGCGAAGGCCGTTGCCAATCGCCTGACCGCAGCGCGCAAGGCATTTGTGGATGCGGTGGATTTTGTGGCGGGCAACACAAAGGCCTCGCCCAATGCGGTTTTCGCGGGGTCCGTGCCTTATCTCATGCTCGCAGGCAACGTGGTGGCTGGCTGGCAGATGGCGCGTGCGCTTCTCGCGGCTGAAGAACTCGGTGCACAAGGTGAAGACAAGGCCTTCATGGAGGCGAAGATCGCGACCGCGCGGTTCTACGCCGACCACATCCTGTCCAGGGCACCCGGCACGCGCGATTCGATCGTTGAAGGTGCCGAGAGCGTGACGGCGCTGGCGCTCGAAGCGTTCTAAAAAGCAAACCCCGTTCGGGCTGCGCTTGTCGAAGCCCTGTCGATCCACCATGCCCGACGACCAAGCGCAGGGCGAACGAAACTGACAATGTCCAAGCTCCCCAAGGCCCTGCAGAACCTCTCCCTTCCCGTCATCGGCTCGCCCCTTTTCATCATCAGCAATCCCAGGCTGGTGATCGAGCAGTGCAAGGCGGGCATTATCGGCTCGATGCCAGCGCTCAATGCGCGGCCCGCGTCGCAGCTTGACGAATGGCTGCATGAGATCACCGAGACCCTTGCGGCTTACGACAGGACCCATCCGGACAAGCCGGCCGCTCCATTTGCCATCAACCAGATCGTGCATCGCAGCAACGACCGGCTGGAGCACGACATGGAGATGGTCGTGAAATACAAGGTGCCTGTGATCATCACGTCGCTGGGCGCGCGCACCGATGTGAACGAGGCGATCCACAGTTATGGCGGCGTGGTGCTGCACGACATCATCAACAACGCTTTCGCGCACAAGGCAATCGAAAAGGGCGCAGACGGACTCATCGCCGTTGCTGCCGGGGCGGGAGGACACGCGGGCGTCAAGAGCCCCTTCTCGCTGATTCAGGAAATCCGCCAGTGGTTCGACGGCCCGCTGGCTTTGTCGGGCTCGATCGCCACGGGGGGCGCAGTGCTTGCCGCACAGGCCATGGGCGCTGATTTCGCATATATCGGTTCGGCCTTCATTGCCACGCACGAAGCCCGTGCGAGCGATGCCTACAAGCAGGCGATTGTCGAGTGCGATTCGGACGACATCGTTTATTCAAGCCTGTTCACCGGCGTGCACGGCAACTACCTGCGCCCCAGCATCGTTGCTGCCGGCATGGACCCGGACAACCTGCCTGAAGGCGATATCAAGACGATGAACTTCGCAGGCGGCGAGGGCAGCAAGACCAAGGCCTGGAAGGACATCTGGGGCTGCGGGCAGGGGATAGGCGCGGTGACGGCCGTGACTTCGACTGCGGATTACGTGGCGAAGCTCAGGCGGGAATACGAAGAGGCGAAGGCGCGCCTACGTTAGGGCCGCGTTCACGTCTGGGCCTGGATCTTCCTCGCGCTGCGGCGTGAGCACTGAATTTCGAGCTGGCTCGACATGCGGATTGGAAACGACCGGCGGAGCAGGCAGCTTGTGCTCGAACCTTTGTCCGTCTGTCTTGCGCTTATCCAGGCGCGCCCTTGACACTGCCGCTGATTTTTCTTTATTCTCGTTAGCGACCCGCTTTGAGTTGACCTCAACGACGATTCGCTGCTGTGCCTGAATCCGTGTCGGTGCCAGTAAGGCGCAGAATGCGGCGGGCCGCTGTTCCGCCGGAAGGCTCTTGAGTGAGCTCAGGTCCAGTGAGAAGGGTGTCAGCGTGCTCCCAAGCCTCTCACCCATTTTGTTATTCGTCACAATCGCTCGCAGTGGTCCCGCCAGTTGCTCTGCTTGCTTCTGCGTCATGCTCGGCAAATCCTTGATCAGGTGGAACGTTGAAAGTAGGGCGTAATAGTCGTTTGCTGCCTTCGACGCTTCTTCAATCATTCTTGCCGAGATGGGCGGCCAGCTGGTGCCGTCCCCGAACAGCTGTCGCGTGGTGACGTCGCGTGCGCCGGTGGGTTCCGACCACCTGGGACTCACTGCATGGACGACTGCACTTTGGAATAGTCTCAGGTTCAGGGTCTCCCGTGATTTGGCGTGGTTGGCCCCATCCACGTTCCGGGTGACCGAAGCCGACAAAGGATTCGCCTTGTCCTTGATCACCGCGCCGGTTCCCCGCAACTCTGCCGATTTGCCCGCGAGTACCATGATCATCTCGGTCTTCACCGGGGTGGGAACACTGCTCAGCGCATCAGAAATCAAATTTTCCAGGGCCAGAAGCTTTTCCTCTGGAGTCATCGGCGGGTTGCGTGGAGACAGATCCGCAAGAGTGTCAAAAATCGCCCTGGCGCTTTGGATTGCAGTGGATATCGCTGCCGGCGACCTGAGATCAAAACCCGCCTTCATCTGTTCCACCGGAGCCTTCATCAGTCGCTTTTCCAGGGCTGGCATGAAAGGTTGGATTTTCGCTTGCAAGGCTGTGGCGGGGTCTGCGGGCAATCGCTTTGAATCCCGGGCGAGGAGCATGACGGTATCAAGATCCATGCTCGCGATTCGCTGAGTCAGTGCCGCGTCGATTCTTGCGATGGTGACATCGGCGTTCAGGGATAGCTCGTGAACCGCGACAAAAAGCTTGACGACGTCATTGTCCGACATGCCCACAAAATCACTGGTGTGGTTTGCAAGCGTTTTTGCCAGGTTCTCCAGCGCCTGCGGCCGCTGCAGGTCCTCATGGCTTCGTGCATTGAGGACTGTGACAAGGAGTTCGCGATCACTTAGAACCCGGACACCAGGCTCTTGCGGGCCAGCCTGCACGGCTGACGAGGGTGTCGCGTGCATGGGTGCGGGTTCCTGCGGCGGTTGCGGCTCATGGGGGATGGTCCTGGACAAATTGGAGGCATCTGGCCTCGCAGGTGGGGCCCGCCGAGGTGAAGCCATACCGATTGAAGCCCCTTTTTGGAGACCGGTCATCGGGCTTTGCGCGAGGATCTGTGACTGCATAGCTTGCGTTGCAGCTGGCTTCACCCGCGGCCGCGGTGGCGGACCCTCCGATGACAACCGGCGCGGCGCGCCTTGCCCGTCCAGCATCGGTCTTGTTGGTGCGGCTTTGTGGGGTTGAGTCAAGCGCAATGGATCTGACGGACCTGGCCGGACGGTCGGCAGATTCATAGGATTGGTCATGGCAATCGCTTTCTCGATGAGGTCACTGGCTGCGCCGCTGATGTTGGCGGCCTGTCGGGTTCAGCAGACTGCGCGCTGAACCCTTGCAATCAGTAACTCACGGTGGAAAAGCGTTCCATTACCGCGCACGTCCGGCTGCGGAACAACCGGACGAAGTGCGCAAATTCAATCTTTAGTTCCCGCATAAGGGTGCGTAGTAGCCTTGACTTGATGGAGCCGGTCGTTCAGGTCACCAACCCAAGCAGGCGCTCGATACGCATAAATGCTTAATTGCTCAATCACGAAGTTGACGCAGTTGGCGCGTCCCCTCCAGGCATCAAATAGTGTGCCCAGCAAGAATTGCTTGAGGTGCTGGTCGGCGCTCGACTCGTGAATTCCAAGCACAAGCATTGCAGCCACGGCCGGATTGCTGCGACCCATTGCATGCTGAAAGATATCCAGTCCGCCGGGCTTCAGGCAGACCTGCAACTTTTCCTGTGGGGTGAGTGTGTTTGAACTCACGATCTCGTCCACATATGCCGCGATGGCGTTGTATGTGCCTCGCTCCTGAGATTTCAGGAGCCCGCACCGATGTTGGCCAAAGGAGGCCAGCAGGGCTTTTCCGTGCGGCTCGGGCAGCCAGGCTACCTTGCGATCATTCGGCATCAAGATCACAGGCAGGCTGAGAAACTCGCGCAGGCCCGCGCGCACCAATTGGACATCGCCGGTTTCAATGGCGCTGTGCAACCAGCCGTCTTTTTTTCTCGTGAGGGACAAGACTGGCGTCATCGCCTGGGAGCTTTGAACCGGCCGTGGCCCTTTGAGGCGCTCGGCCGCGAAGTGAAAGGCAACAGCTTCGATTTGCGGCTCGAGTAGTGTGAGCCTCTGAGCAAGCACGCCCCTTTGTTCCTGCCGCGCGCGCAATTGCGCTTGCCTCGCACGCTCGGTGTTGCGAAGCGCCCGTCTACGCAGCGCGTGCGTGACTACGGACTGCCTCAGAGTGAAGGAGTGGCCCGCAATTGAGATGCTTGGGACCGCAGTCGGTATGACTTCCAATGGCCGCGATCGAGGCTCAGCGCTTTCGTAGTCAATGAACTGAATGCTGGCAACCAGCTGATTGCATTGAAGTCTCTGGAACAGCGGCGAAATCTCATCCAGTCTGAGCAACCGGTCCTTCTGTATAGCGGCGTGCGTCTGTGATGACGACAGCATCAGCGAAACTGCGTCGGTAAAAGTCAAGTGCTCGGCGATGTTGCGTTGCAGCTCTGGCGGCACGCTGTGAATGGTTAGTGGCAGGGGTTCATGGCGCAACCGCGGTCCAAATGGGGTGGTATCCAAGCGCAGATTGTCAGCACCCGAAGCTCGGGCGTCCGTCGAGCGGACGTTGACAACTCTTATGGCTGGGATCTGCTGGTCCGCGATGTGTGCCGCTGAGTTGCGGCGATTTGTTTCGCGCGCGAATGCTCTATCTGGAACCATGTTCCCCTCTCCTCTTTATTTGAATCAGGTCGATCGATGCGGCCGAACTGTACAGGCTGGGTAACCAGCCGATGGAAATGGTTCCAACACAGGCTGAACAGGGATTACTGCAGACTTATTGCTGACAATGTTGTAGGCGACTCCTGCGCCGCAGGCTGCTGAAACGCCAGCGCCAGCCTCTGAATTAGCACTTCCGATTGAGCGCGCAAGGCTGTGAGGTGATCAAGCACGTCGGCCAGTGGATGCTGTTCGCGGATAGCCGCTTCTACCGCCCCCGCCAGGCGCGCCAGCTGATCTGCACCGATAGTTCCGGCAAGTCCCCTGGCCGTGTGGGCCAGACGTTCAGCTGTTGCCCAATCCGCACTTTCCAGCGCATCAAGGATGTCAGCGGCGCAGGACTTCTGGCCGTCCACGTAGCGCCTGAGCATCGCGAGGTAGAGCGTTTGCTTGCCGCCCATCCGCTGCAGGCCCAGGCCGAAGTCCAGGCCGCGCACCTTCTTCAACGCATCGACGGGGTCAAGACCGAGGGGTTCAGCGGCTGGTGCTGCCTGCCAGGCGATGCCCTTGACCGGACGCATCCATTTGAGCAGCGCGTCAAGCATGTGCTCGGGATCGATCGGCTTGGTGATGAAGTCCACCATGCCGGCCTGCAGGCAACGATCCCGGTCGCGCTGCAGGGCGTTGGCGGTCATGGCAACGATGGGGAGATGGTCAAAGCCGGGCATTGACCGGATTTCGGCCGTAGCCGTGACGCCATCCATCACCGGCATCTGCATGTCCATGAGCACCAGGTCGTAGGCCTGGGCCTGAACCATGGTCAGGGCGATAAGCCCGTTCGCTGCCACGTCAACCACAAGGCCCGCGTCCTGCAGGATTTCACGGGCGACCTGCTGGTTGATCTCGTTGTCTTCCACCACCAGGACGCGCGCGCCACGCACGGCAGCCATACGGTCAGGTTCGATCAAAGCGGGCGGCGCGGGTGTCAGCACAGCTTGAGGCGTTGTTGCCGCCGCGGAGTTGTCCAGGCCGAGTCTGGCCGTGAACCAGAAGGTGCTTCCGTGTCCCACTTCGCTCTCGACGCCGACGTCGCCACCCATGAGATTGGCCAGCTTCCTGGAAATGGCCAACCCCAGGCCGGTGCCGCCGTACTTGCGGGTGGTCGATGTGTCGGCCTGCTGGAAACTCTGGAACAGGCGGCTTTGCTGCTTCTGCGAGAGCCCGATGCCGGTGTCCGTGACGGCCAGGCGCAGCAGAACGCTGTCGGCATCGCGCTCCACGACGCGAACCGCGATCACTACCGATCCGGACTCGGTGTACTTCACCGCATTGTTGGCGTAGTTGATCAGGATCTGCCGCACGCGCAGCGAATCGCCGACAAGACCCTGCGGCACATCTGCGGCCACGTCGAACCCGAGCGCAAGCCCCTTGGCGCTGATCTTCTCGGCAATGAGATCGCCCACGCCTGACAACAAAGGGT
The DNA here is from genome assembly GCA_040386635.1 of Pseudomonadota bacterium. GTDB lineage: Bacteria > Pseudomonadota > Gammaproteobacteria > Burkholderiales > Burkholderiaceae_C > Ramlibacter. Next base: position 6,213 of record JAZKFD010000213.1, on the reverse strand, counting down.
CGAGCGTGAAGACGGCGCGCTCGATCCCGACCTTGCCGGCCTCCACCTTCGAAAAGTCCAGGATGTCGTTGATGATGCCCAGCAGGTGCTGGCCGGAAGACTGCACCTTGGTGATGTAGTCGCGCTGGCGGGGCGTGAGCTCGGTCTTGAGCGCCAGGTGCGACATGCCGATCACCGCATTCATGGGTGTGCGGATTTCGTGGCTCATGTTCGCCAGGAAGTCGGTCTTCATTCGTGTGGCTTCTTCTGCCAGGTCCTTGGCCTGCCGCATCTCCTCTTCGGCCTTCTTGCGCGCGGTGACATCACGCCCGATCGCTACAACGCCCAGCAGATTTCCTTTCGCGTCGCGCAATGGGCTGCGAATGGTTTCCATGATCGCAGTGCGACCGCTGGGGTAGTACACCTTGTCTTCGATGGAGTCCTTCCGCAGCGATTCGAACACGATGCGATCGCGGCTGTTGATGATGTCGGCGCGCGCCTTGGGAAACAGTTCCACCGCAGAGTGTCCGACCAGGTCGGCCTGCGGGATGCCCGAGAGTTCCGCAAACGCTGCGTTGCAGCCCAGGTGAACCCCGTTGGGGTCGCGATAGACGACCATGTCCGGAATGGAGTCGATGAGGGCGCTCATCAGCTCACGCTGGCGCTGGGTTTCCTGCGCTGCGAGCGTCTGCCCCGTGACGTCCTTGAAGCTGGCGATATACACCTGCCGGTCGTCAGCTTCGGCCAGCGAAATGGTGACGTCAATGTAGATGTTCTGGCCGCTTCGAGTGTGAAACCGTGCGTGAAAGTTGATCGGGCCGCTGGCATTGACCAACTTTCGATGCATGGCCGCCACGCGCTCGTCGTTGCAGTTGGGGTCCAGGTCGTCGATACGCAGCGCCAGCAGTTCTTCTACGGTGTAGCCCATGAGTTCTGTCGCGGCACGATTGGCGTACGTGATCTGCCTCGTGCCACATTCGATCCACAGCATCGGCCCCGAAGTCTCCACCACCAGGTGGTTGAACATCAGCTTGCTTTCGAACACCATTCGATCGGTGACATCGCGGTAGTTGACGAACTTTCCCACCACGCGGCCTGACGCAAGCTGGGGACTCACGGTCCGCTCGATCACGCGCCCGTTCTTGAGTTCAAGGATGCTGAAATCCGGCTTTCCGATGTCGCGCGTGCGGATCTCTTCCAGGTAGGCCTCGGGGTCGGCAATCTGTACCGCCTGCATGGCGATGATCTCCTCGACCGACATCTCGCCCGACCGGTCTTCTGGCAGATTCCACATGCGGACAAAAGCCTTGTTGCAGTGGCTGGAAGGCGGATCGAAGCGGATGGCGATGATTCCGTCGCTTGCAGAGTCGATCGTGGAGTACAGCAACTCCATCGTCGAGCGGGCCGCGTGGAGTTCGGCTTCCAGCGCGGCAATATGGGAGACGTTGTCGCGCTGCATGGGCACGGCTTCAGTGCGGGCGTTCGGCCGGCTCGCGCATTGCAGCGGTGGCGGCGGGGGCGGCACGCCCCGGCACAGGCAGACGGTCCAGATCCACCAGCACCCGCATGCCCAGGCGTTCCCACTGGAACACCTTTCGCGCCGCACTCTCATCCTGCGCCACCTCGCGCACCGTATAAGACAGCACCGGCTCTTCGAAACCCTTGAGGTGAATCGGATTCATCTCGGTAGCGGCGATCTCGCCCTGAACCAGCCGATAGGTCTCGCGCGAGATCAAAATGCCGCCAGCGACGGCGGACTGTTCGAGCCGCGCGGCGAGGTTCACCTCTGAACCGATGATGGTGTAGTCCATGCGAATGTCGCTGCCGAAGTTGCCGACGTCGCAGTAGCCGGTGTTGATGCCCATGCGCACCTGGAACGTCTTGTCCGAGCCCATCTCGCGCCAGAGCATCTGCAACTCGGTCATGCGCCGCTGCATGGCCATGGCCATCTTCACGCACTGGAGCGCGTCCTGCTTCACGCCCAGCGTATCGGGATCACCAAAGAAGATCACCATTGCATCGCCGATGAATTTGTCGAGCGTGCCACCGTATTCCTGCGCAATGCGGGACATCTCCGAGAAATAGCTGTTGAGAAGAAACGTGATCTCTTCGGGTTGCCATTTTTCCGTCGATGCAGTGAAGTCCTTGATGTCCGAAAAGAACACGGTGAGCTTCTTGCGCTGTGTCCGAATCTCCGCATCGCGCGACCCATCGAACAGCGACTTGTACACCTGCGGCGCCAGATAGCGGCTCAGCTTTTCGGACAGCGCCTTCAGGTGCCGCGCGTTGCTGCTGCGCTCGAGATGCGTATGGACACGGGCCAACACGACTGGTGGGCTGATCGGCTTGGTGATGTAGTCCACCGCGCCGAGATCCAGGCCGAACTGTTCTTCGGCGATGCTGGTCAGCGCGGTGAGAAAGATGACCGGGATGCCTGCCGTGGCGGGGTTGGCGCTCAGGCGCCGCATAACCTCGTAGCCGTCCATCTCCGGCATGATGATGTCCAGCAGGATCAATGCCGGTGGCGTGGGCGAATGGACCAGCTCCAATGCCTTGGCGCCGCTGTCGGCGGTGATCACTTCGTAGGTGTCCTCCAGCAGGGCGCTCATGAGGAACAGGTTGTCCGGTGTGTCGTCCACGACGAGGATTCGGGCTTTGGAAACAACGGCGCTGGCAGTCGTCATGAGGATGTCCTTGGGGTCAGGCGCCGAACCGGAACGCTTCGGCAGCAATGAATTGATAAGACCATCCGGTGCATATCGGACGTTACGAAAAAACACCTGTGCGACTAGGCATTTGGCTTGCCCCTAAAGTTCTCAATTGACCACTGCGCGTCCGTGGACTGGTTGCCGTGACGGGGTGAAGTGTTCATACTGTACGAATGCACAGTATTCCCGTCGAATCCATCAAGGGCCGCGGTTCAGCTAGCCGTATGCAGCACCGGTTTTCACGCGACGAGCGCGCGGCGTTCGATGACGGCTGGACCGCGCCCGAAGACGAAAACGCTGGCGAATGCCCTGCGCCCAAGACACAGGTCATCTGGGAAGACGCCCGCAGCATCATCACCAGCAACGAGTCGCCCGATGTGTATTTCGATCGCTCGATCAATCCCTACCGGGGTTGTGAACACGGCTGCATCTACTGCTACGCGCGCCCTACGCACAGCTACCTCAACATGTCGCCCGGGCTGGACTTCGAGACCAAGATCGTGGCCAAGCGAAATATTGCTGCCTTGCTTCGCGCGGAACTGTCCCGCCGCAACTACGAGCCGAAACTCATCGCGATCGGCACCGCAACGGATTGCTACCAGCCGGTTGAACGTGAACTGCGCCTGACGCGGGCGGTCATCGAGCAGTTTTCAGAGACGCAGCACGCGTTCGGCCTTGTCACCAAGTCAAGCGGCGTCGAGCGCGACCTCGACCTGATCGCGCCAATGGCGCATCAGGGGCTGGCAGCGATCAATGTGACGATCACGACGCTGGACGCCGACCTCACCCGAAAGCTCGAGCCGCGTGCCGCTGCGCCGCATCGCCGGCTTCGCACCCTGCGCACGCTTGCCGAGAACGGCGTGCCCTGCGGTGTGAGCCTGGCGCCGCAGATCCCATTCCTGACCGATGACATGGAGCAGGTGCTCGAAGCCGCCTGGGATGCCGGCGCGCGAAGCGCGTTCTATCACGTGCTGCGACTGCCCTGGGAAGTGAGCCCGCTTTTTCGGGAGTGGCTGCAGGTCCACTACCCCGAGCGCGCCGACCGCGTGATGGCGCGCGTGCATGACATGCGTGGCGGCAAGGACTATGACGCGGACTTCGCCACGCGCATGAAAGGCAAGGGCATCTGGGCCGACCTCATCGCGCAGCGCTTTCGCAAGGCGTGCGATCGGATCGGTTTTAATCGCGAGCGCGTCGTGCTGGATACGACGAAGTTTCGACGGCCAGGGGAACAGGGGCAGGGGATGCTGTTCTGAATCCCGCAACATCAGCCGGCAGGCACCCCACCTGCTGCGTTCACCGGCATCCGCACGCGCGACGGGGTGTGCGCCAGTTCTTCGGCGTCATGCAACTCGATTGCCTTTTTTCGTAGAACCAGCAGCGTCGCCAGCATCGACTCGATACTCGCTTCATCGCAGGCCGCGCGCAAAACCCGGTCTCCATCCAGCGCGATGGCTGACAGCTTCTCCGCCATCTCGGTGCCGGCCGGCGTGAGGCTCAGGTGCGCGGATCGGGCATCTTGCGCAACCACCTGGCGCCGGACCAGGCCGCGTTCGACAAGCGAACTCACGATGCGACTGATTTGCGCCTTGTCTGAATCGGATTCCGCGGCCACGTCCCGCAATCGCACGGGCTGCCTGGCTTCGAGCAGCGCAAGGGTGCGCCATTCGACCAGGCTGATGTCGAGCTCGCGCTTCATTCGAAGTGCGATGCCTCGTCGCAATGCATCGGAAGTGCAATTGATCTGCCAGGCGATGAGCCGGCTGAAGGCAGGTGCGCGAGATTCGTGCATGGCATGACCCTCTTTGGGAAGGATCACACCATTGTGCGCTCAACTGTGAAAAAAAGCGCTATGTGCGCTAACAATTGGATTAATTAAATTCCCTATGCCCCAAAGAACCCCTTGAGCTTGTCGCCCCAACTTTCCTCGGTCGGCGAATGCTTGGAGCCGCCCTTTTTGAGCGACTCGTCCAGCTCCTTGAACAGCTTGCGCTGGTGTTCGGTGAGCTTGACCGGCGTTTCGACCGAGACGTGGCAATACAGATCGCCCGGGTAGCTGGAGCGCACACCCTTGATGCCCTTGCCGCGCAGGCGAAACTGCTTGCCGGCCTGGGTGCCTTCGGGAATGTCGATCGCGGCCTTGCCCTGCAGGGTCGGCACCTCGATCTCGCCGCCGAGCGCCGCCCGCGTGAAACTGATGGGCACCACGCAATGCAGGTCATCACCCTCGCGCTCGAAGATGTCGTGCTTCTTCAGGCGAATCTCGATGTAGAGATCGCCAGGCGGCCCACCATTGGTGCCGGGTTCGCCGTTGCCAGCGCTGCGAATCCGCATGCCGTCGTCGATGCCGCCAGGAATTTTCACTTCCAGCGTCTTTTGCTTCTTCACGCGTCCCTGGCCGTGGCAGGCGGTGCAGGGCTCGGGAATGATCTTGCCGGACCCGCGGCAGGTCGGGCAGGTCTGCTGCACGCTAAAAAAGCCCTGGCGCATCTGCACGACGCCCTGGCCGTGGCAACTCGCGCAGGTCTTGGCCTGTGTGCCGGGCTTGGCGCCCGAGCCGTGGCAGGGCTCGCATTGCTCCCAGGAAGGGATTCGGATCTGCGCTTCCTTGCCGGTGGCCGCTTCTTCGAGCGTGACTTCCATGGCGTAGGAAAGGTCGCTGCCGCGATAGATCTGCTTGCCGCGCCCACCGCCGCCGCCAGCGCGCTGCTGGCCGAAGATGTCGCCAAAGATATCGCCGAACGCCTCGGCGAATCCGCCAAACCCCTCGGCGCCGGGGCCACCGCCGCGCATGCTGGGATCGACTCCGGCATGGCCGTACTGGTCGTAGGCCGCGCGCTTTTCGGTATCGGAGAGCATCTCGAAGGCCTCCTTGGCCTCCTTGAACTTCACTTCCGCACCCTTTTCGTCGCCCTGGTTGCGGTCGGGGTGAAACTTCATCGCAAGCTTGCGATAAGCCTTCTTGATTTCTTCTTCCGAGGCGTTCTTGGGGACGCCCAGGGTTTCGTAATAGTCTCGCTTGGTCGCCATTGTGTTTCCGTGAAATTCTGCGGCTTATTCGGTGCGGCCACGACGGGAAACGCCGCGTCGATGATCCCGTGAGGTCTCAGTCGAACGCGGCGAGTTGATGGGGCGCTGCGCGCGCAGCATCAACCTTTCTTTACTTCCTTGACTTCAGCGTCCACGACGTTATCGTCCGCCGGCTGCTGCGCCTGGGCGGAGCCGCCCTGGCCACCATCGCCGCCAGCCGCCTGCGCAGCCTGCTGCGCCTGCTGGTCGGCATACATCTTCTCGCCCAGCTTCTGGCTCGCGGTCATCAGGTCATTGGTCTTGGACTCGATCGCTTCCTTGTCCTCGCCCTTGAGCGCATCTTCCACGTCTTTCAGCGCCGCTTCGATCTTTTCCTTCTCGCCGGCCTCGAGCTTGTCGCCATACTCGGTCAGGCTCTTGCGAACGCTGTGCGTCATCGCCTCGCCCTGGTTGCGGGCCTGCACGAGTTCGAGCTTCTTCTTGTCTTCTTCGGCGT
>JAZKFD010000212.1:21835-25211 GCA_040386635.1 Pseudomonadota bacterium | reverse complement strand
TGCAAGCCACCGACCGATTAAAGCGATGCGGTCTGACGGTGTCAATACGGGGGCGGCAATACAACAGCGCGGAGGCGGATTCTATTCGCTTTTCGCACGACTACTGCCCGACGCGCACCCAAAGTCCGGGGTCGGCATGGGGCCCGAAACGCCCGCGCACCGTGCAATTGCTTACAACGCGTCCGCTATTGCACGGCCCACGTCGGTCGTGCTCGCGCTGCCTCCGATATCGCCGGTTCTCGGCGCGCCACTCCTTGGGTCCAGCACGGCCTCGATGGCCTTGAGTACAGCATCATGCGCCTGCCTGTGGCCCAGGAAGTCCAGCATCATCGCCCCGCACCACACCTGGCCGATGGGATTGGCGATGTTGCGACCGGCGATGTCAGGCGCAGAGCCGTGCACCGGTTCGAACAGCGAGGGAAAGCGCCGGTCCGGATTGAGGTTGGCGCTGGGCGCAATGCCGATGGTGCCGGTGCAAGCCGGACCCAGGTCGCTCAGGATGTCACCAAATAGGTTGCTGGCCACGACGACGTCAAAGAAGTCAGGCCGCTGCACGAAATGCGCGGTGAGAATGTCGATGTGGAATTTGTCAACTTTCACATCGGGATAGGACTTGGCCATCTCGGCCACCCGCTCGTCCCAGTACGGCATGGTGATCGCAATGCCGTTGGACTTGGTTGCGCTGGTAAGGTGCTTTTCAGGCCGCGAGCGCGCCAGTTCGAACGCAAACTTCAACACGCGATCGACGCCAATGCGGGACATCACTGTCTCCTGCATGACGATTTCGCGCTCGGTTCCGGGGTACATCCGACCGCCGATGGAGGAATACTCGCCCTCGGTATTTTCGCGAACGATGTACATGTCGATTTCACCGGGCTCGCGCGCGCTGCCGTCGCGTCGCACGACAGGCGCGATGATGCCCGGCATCAGCCGCGCGGGTCGCAGATTCACATATTGGTCGAACTCACGACGAAACAGCAGGAGCGAGCCCCAGAGCGATACGTGATCCGCGATTTTCTCGGGCCAGCCCACCGCGCCGAAGTAGATGGCGTCGTGCCCGCCCACCAGGTCTTTCCAGTTGTCCGGCATCATCTGGCCGTGCTTTTCGTAGTAATCCCAGCTCGAGAAGTCGAAGTGATCGAACGCAAGGTCGATGCCGAACTTCGTGGCTGCCGCCTCCATCACGCGCACGCCTTCGGGCATGGTTTCCTTGCCGATACCGTCGCCGGCGATGACGGCGATGCGTTTCTTGCCTGTGTTGCTGCTCATGGTTGTGTTCCTTCAAAGAATGGGCTTGCTTCCTGCAGGAGAAGTTCGGGCGCCTCCTCCGCAATGTAGTGGCCGCAGGGCAAGGCGCGTCCGCCGACCTGCGATGCGCGTTCGCGCCAGAGCGCAAGAACGTCGAATGATGCACCGACTGCCCCATGCGCGCCCCACAGCACCTGAAGCGGTTGCTCGACGCGCCGGCCCGCTGCGATGTCCTGGCGGTCGTGGTCCAGGTCGATGCCAGCACTTGCGCGGTAATCGCCGCAGATGCCTGTTGCGCTGCCCTCCAGGCGGATGCAGCGCTCGTATTCGGCCAACGCCTGTGGTGCGAACGCCTCCAGGCCGGCATGGCGCTTGCCCATGACACTGCGAAGGTAGCGCACCGGATCCGACTCGATCAATGCCTCGGGCAGTGGCGGCGGCTGCACCAGGAAGAACCAGTGCCAATAAGCGCGGGCAAAGGCCAACGATGTCTGCTCGTACATGGCGAGCGTGGGCGCGATATCGAGCAGCATCATGCGGCGGACGGCGCCAGCGTGATCGACGGCGAGCCGATGAGCCACCCGCGCCCCCCTGTCATGCGCCAATACGTCGAATCGCTCAAAACCCGCCGCCTGCATGACGGCCATCGCATCGAATGCCATCTCGCGTTTGCTGTAGGCGGCGCTTCCTTCGCCGGCCTGCGGCCTGGCCGAGTCACCGTATCCGCGCAGGTCCATCATCACAACGGGTCGGGTCCGGGCCAGCACCGGCGCCACCCGATGCCACATGACGTGCGTCTGGGGATGACCGTGCAGCAGCAGCAGCGGGGTTGTGGTGCCTGCAGCACCACTGCGCCATGCATTCAGGCGAACACCACCACGGCTGACTTCGAAGGCCTGGAACGACTCCAGCATGGCGTGATGGCCCTTCTCTACCTGGTCGCGGCCCGCGGCGGCGCCGGGGAACGAACAACCAGGCTGACACCGATCGCTGCGAGCGCCATGCCAGCGATCGTGAAAGCGGTGATGTCTTCCCCGAACAGGATGGCCGCCATCACGGCCGTACATGGCGGAACCAGGTACAACAGACTCGTCACTGCGGTGGCCGCGCCTTTCTGGATCAGCAGATACAGAAGCGAGCTCCCGCCAAGCGTCAAGGCGAGCACCGACCACGCCATCGCACCCGCGAGTTCCCCGTTCCAGCGCATGGCTTCGGTTTCCAGCAGCGCGAGCGGCATCGTGACCGCAAACGCCGCGCACAACTGCACGAGGCTCGCGGTGCGCACGTCGCATGGCGTGACAAAACGCTTCTGGTAGAGCGTGCCTGCGGTGATGCTGACCAGCGCCATCAGCGCAAGCGAAAAGTTGAGCGCGTGGATCTCCCCGACGCCGAGCTTTTGCCAAACCACCAGGGCCAGGCCCAGCAGGCCCATCGCCAGCCCCGCCCATTGACGACTGGAAACCGAACCGCCCCAGGACGAGACCCACACGGCCGTCAAAACCGGCTGCAATCCGACCAGCAGCGCAGTCAGTCCGGCGCCCATGCCCAGCTTGACCGCAGCCCACACCCCGCCCAGGTAGCCCGCATGCATGAGGATGCCCGTGATCGCCAGATGGCCCACCTGCCGCCGATTGGCGGGCAGGGCCGCACGTGCCATCAGCGCCCAGGCAGCAAAACACACGACTGAAAGAAAGTACCGCATCGCCAGGAACTTCATGGGCGGTGCGTGAGGCATGCCATAGCGCGCCACGATGAACCCGGTGCTCCAGATCAAGACAAACACGGCGGGCATCGCGCGCACCAGAGCCGCTTGCCGGTCTTGGCCGGACTGACCTGCACTGCCGGTCATTTGACCCTTTGCCGGATTTCGGGCAGTGCCTTCTGGAGGTAATAAACCATGGACCACACGGTGAGGATGGCCGATATCCATAGCAGCCAGGTACCCCAGACACCCGTATCCATGAAGCCGAACAGCACCCCGTCGAACAGCAGGAACGGTATGGCGGTCATCTGCACCGCCGTCTTGATCTTGCCCAGCATGTGAACGGCCACGCTCTTGGCCGCGCCGATGTTCGCCATCCACTCGCGCAGCGCCGAGATCGCGATCTCGCGGCCGATGATGATGAGG
>JAZKFD010000212.1:0-21816 GCA_040386635.1 Pseudomonadota bacterium | reverse complement strand
TCCAGGTCAGGATCGTCGGGATCGTGAAGAACATGTGCCGATTCTGGCACGAGCGCAAGGCGCTAATGGAGCGCGCGATAAATCTCTTCAGCGAGCTCGCGTGAAATTCCTTCGACGCTTGCGATGTCGTCCACGCCAGCGGACGCAACACCCCTCACCCCACCGAAGCGTTGCAGCAGCCGCGCACGCTTTTTTGCGCCAATTCCGGGAATCTCCTCCAGGCTGCTGCCGCCGACTCGCACCTTGGCCCGGCGTGCACGCATGCCGGTGATCGCGAACCGGTGGGCTTCATCGCGAATCTGCGCCACAAGCATCAAGGCTGCCGAATCGCGCCCCAGAAAGACCTTCTCGCGACCGTCCGCGAACACCAGTTCCTCCAGGCCGACCTTGCGGCCTTCGCCTTTTTCGACGCCGACAATCACCGAGAGATCGAGCCCCAGTTCGGCAAAGACCTCCCGCGCCATGCTGACCTGCCCCTTGCCGCCATCCACCAAGACCAGGTCCGGCAGGCGCAGCGCACCGCCGCGACCCGGCGCCGGGCGCTTGACCTCGGGCTGGTCTTCATGCTGCGCATCGGGCAGCGCGTCGGCCTGCTCGCTGGACACCACAGCGGCTGTCGCGTCAATCGGCGGCGATGCATCGGGCGGATCGCGCCCAACTTCAGCCAGCTTCGAATAGCGCCGCATCAGCACCTGCCGCATGGCGGCATAGTCGTCGCCCGGCGTGATACCGGCGATGTTGAAGCGCCGGTACTCGCTGTTTTGCATCCGGTGCTGATGGAACACCACGCAGGATGCCTGCGTCGCCTCGCCGGCCGTGTGCGAGATATCGAAGCATTCGATTCGAAACGTATCGATATTGTCCGGCGCCAGATCCAGCGCCTCGACCAGCGCACGCGTGCGGGCTTGCTGGGATCCCTCTTCCGCCAGCAAACGTGCAAGCTGGATGCCTGCGTTCTTTTCGGCCATCTCCAGCCAGAGGCGGCGCTGTTCGCGCGGGTTGTGCACCGCTGTCACCCTTACGCCGGTTTGCTCGCTGATGGCCTCGATCAGCTCCCGGCTCACGGGTTCGCTCGTGATCAGCGCCGGGGGTACCGGGACGCCGATGTAATGCTGGGCGATGAAGGCTTCCAGCACATGCACTTCCACAGGCACTGACGGCGACGCCCCGATGCCCTGATCGGTCAGGTCGTCGAAATCCTGCACGGCAGCTGCGTCTTCGACGTGCGTGGGAAAGTAGGCCCGATCGCCCAGATGCCGGCCGCCGCGCACCATCGCCAGATTCACGCAGGCTCGACCGCCCTGCACCTTCACCGCAAGGATGTCCACATCCTTGTCGGAACCCGTGTCCACCGATTGCTGGTGCAACACCTTCGACAAGGCACCCACCTGGTTGCGAAGCTCGGCGGCCTGCTCGAATTCGAGCTTGTCGGCATGCTGCATCATGCGCGACTCCAGCTGCGTGAGAACGGCCTGCGTCTCGCCACGCAGGAACGCTTCTGCATTATTGACATCGTGCTGATAATCGGCGGGCGCAATCAGGTTGACGCAGGGTCCGGAGCACCGCTTGATCTGGTACAGCAGGCAAGGCCTCGTCCGATTGGCAAAAACCGTGTCTTCGCAAGTGCGCAGTCGAAACACCTTTTGAAGCAGCTGGATGGATTCCTTGACAGCCCAGGCGCTCGGGTAGGGGCCGAAATAGCGATGCTTGCGGTCCACCGAGCCGCGGTAATACGCAACGCGCGGAAACGCCTGCGCATTCGCCGGCTGCGCGTCGCCACCGATCGACTTGTCGGTGCCAAAAATCTTCAGGTACGGATAACTCTTGTCGTCGCGAAAGAGAATGTTGAAGCGCGGATTGAGCGCCTTGATGAGGTTGTTCTCCAGCAGCAGGGCCTCGGCCTCGGAGCGCACAACCGTCGTCTCCATCCGCGCGATCTTGCTGATCATGTGGCCGATGCGGGTGCCACCGTGGCTCTTCTGGAAGTAGTTGGAGACGCGCTTTTTCAGGTTGCGCGCCTTTCCCACGTACAGAACCCCGCCTTCGGCATCGAAATAGCGATAGACCCCCGGCAGGTTCGGCAGCGCGGCCACTTCGGCCAGCAGTTGATCGGAATGTTTGTCGGACATACAGGAGCTATTGTGGACAATCTTCGCTTCCCATCCCGTATCGCTCACGCAATCCCTCACACCCTGCCTGCATGCACTGGGACATTTTTTGCAAGGTCATCGACAACCACGGCGATATCGGCGTGTGCTGGCGGCTGGCCGCGCAACTGGGAGCACGCCGGGAATCGGTGACGCTGTGGGTCGATGACGCATCGGCGCTCACCTGGATGGCGCCCCGCGGTGCGAACGGGGTCGAAGTCAGGGATTGGGCGCTCTCGGCCAGCCCGGCGGTGGAACCCGGGCAGGTTGTGATCGAAAGCTTTGGTTGCGAACTCGAGCCGCAATTCCAGGCCGCGATGGCAAGGCGGCCGACGCCGCCTGCCTGGATCAATCTGGAATACCTCACGGCCGAGCTGTTCGCAGAGCGCTCGCACGGCCTGCCCTCCCCGGTCTTTTCGGGTGCGGCTGCGGGCCTGATCAAGCATTTTTTCTATCCCGGCTTCACACCCCGCACCGGGGGACTGCTACGCGAACCCGACCTCGAGGCAAAACAGCAAAGCCTCAACCCGCAACGCTGGCTTGAATCCATCGGCGTGCAGGCGGTGTCTGGCGCGCGCCGGGTGAGCCTTTTTTGTTATGAGCCTGTTCAGCTGAAGTCCCTTCTTGCGCAGTTCGCGGCAGATTCCGGAACCACACAGCTGCTGGTTACGGCAGGGCGTGCGCAGGCTGCAACTCGCACTTGCATGGAAGAGCTCACCGCAAACTCGTCGCAGTGGAATGCGCAAGGCAAGCTTGCCGTCGAATGGCTGCCCCTGCTCACCCAGATTGACTTCGACCGCCTGCTGTGGTCCTGCGACCTGAACTTCGTCCGGGGCGAAGATTCACTGGTGCGCGCACTTTGGGCCGGCAAGCCGTTCATCTGGCACATCTATCCGCAGGATGACGATGCCCATCACGCCAAGCTGGAGGCTTTTCTGGACTGGCTGGAGGCGCCCGCGGGCCTGCGAATGTTTCATCGCAGCTGGAACGACATGAATTTCCCGCTGCCAGCGATTGACTTGGCCGCCTGGGCGCCGTGCGCTGCAGCGGCGCGAAATCGGCTGCTCACCCAGGAGGACCTGGTGACGCAACTAATGCGATTTCTGGATAAGCTAAAATAAAAGGCTTTGCGCATGGCATCATTTTTTGGTTCCAACCGCGCTTACGACGCTGCCAGCGCACCGAACGCCCGCCAGCAGACCTCTTTCTCACCAACACAGCACGCAAATACTGGCCATGAAAATCGCTCAAGAAATCCGCGCAGGCAACGTCATCATGCATGGCAAGGACCCGATGGTCGTCCTGAAAACCGAATACGCACGCGGCGGCCGCAATGCCGCCACGGTCCGCATGAAGCTCAAGAGCCTGATTGCCAACTTCAACACCGAAGTCGTGTTCAAGGCCGACGACAAGATGGACCAGATCGTGCTGGACAAGAAGGATTGCACGTACTCCTACTTCGCCGATCCGATGTATGTCTGGATGGACTCCGAATACAACCAGTACGAAGTCGAGGCAGAGAACATGGGCGATTCGCTCAATTACCTCGAAGAAGGCATGCCGGCCGAAGTCGTGTTCTATGACGGCAAGGCGATCTCCGTCGAGCTGCCCACCAGCGTCGAGCGCGAGATCACCTGGACGGAACCGGCCGTCAAGGGCGATACGTCGGGCAAGGTCCTGAAGCCCGCCAAGCTGGCGACCGGATTCGAAGTGGGCGTGCCGATCTTCGTTGCACAGGGCGACAAGGTCGAAATCGATACCCGCACGGGCGAATACCGCCGCCGGGTCTGACGCGGCGCCGCAGCGCTTCTTCACCTTCCAGGGCTCCGAAAGGAGCCTTTGTTATTGGTGCACACCCTCATGGAATTTAGCCTGAGCCAGATCGCCGTGCCGTTTCGCATGCAGCCTGGCTTGCGACGGATCGCTGCGGACGATATGCGTCTGACGCACTTGCAGGTCGGCAGCCAGCTTTACCAGGAAAAGCTGGCTGTCGTTCAAAGCGGCAGGTCGCGCCAGCTGCTGCCAGGATTTGATCCCGGTCCTGCGATGCGCGCGATCGCGGCTCTGGGGCATGGCGAGCTGGACGCGCCCGAACTGTCGTACCAAGAAGATTTCGCGGTGCTTGACGGATCGACCGGACGGCTTCCCTGGCTTTGCGTCTGCGTGCCTTCCCACTGGGCGCCGGAGGAAAAACTCGGCCTCGACTTTGCGAGCGTGCACGCGCAAGTCGCCGAAAGCGCGACCATCGTTGCGGCATCCGGGCATTTGGTTGCTCTGGCTACCGGGGGCGAGTGCTGGGAGCGGTTCGTATGGACGTTGACCCCGTCGGCCCGCTACGACCAGCACCCGGGGCGCCATCAGCGCACGCCGTGGCCGGCTCTGGACGGTGATGACGCTTTCGCCGCCTCCTGCTGGCTGCGGTCAGAGCGTCAGTGTTTCTTTCCGGTGGGTGGGGGCACGCGCCAGTCCGTGTTCACGATTCGTGTGATGCTCCAGCCGCTGGTGGATGCGCTTGCCAGGCCTGACGATGCGCAGCGGCTGCGCGACAGCCTGGCTTCCATGTCAGACGCGGTGCTCGACTACAAGGGCTTGCGGCAAGCCCGTCCACCCTTGCTGCGCTGGCTCGACTCACGGAGCGCCCTGCCAGCTGCAGAATCACAGGGTCAGTAGACGCGGGGCCACAACAGCACCATCAGCATAACGCCCAGAACAAGCGCAATCGAGGCGATCGCAACCCAAAGACCGTGCTGCGATGCCTTGATCGATGAAGACTGAGCGCCCGGTTCCGCAAGTTGAGTGGCATTGGGAAACCAGCTGATCATTTCGCTCGCCACTGCCGGTGTGAACATCTCCAGCGCGATTCTCTGAAGTTTCTTCACCCCGTTGTTGCGAACCCACACCTCTACGACGGTGCCTTTGACACGGGTGTGCACCACGTGGGCCAGCGTGATCTTGATGCGCCCCTCCTGGATTGCCAGGCCCTTGCGAAAACGCCCAGCCAGACGCAGCACATCACTCTGAACGCGGGCCTCGACCTCGCCGCGGAACTTCGGAACGTGTATCCCGCGCCGGTCGGCCTGAATCACGGCAACGCTGTAGGTGGCCCGCACGACCGAAAACACGCCGCTTCTTGTCGCATTGAATCTCTCGGCCGGGCGTTGTCCGATGAGTTCGGCAACCGTCAGACGGGCGCCATCGCGGGCAACCAGCACGTGGTCGCTCGTCAATGTTTCCCTGATGCGCATGCCCACGATGGTGCGGCGGTCGTACGGTCCGACCTGCGCACCTTCCAGCAAGACGTGAAATCCGCCTTCTTCCACCTCAGCCCCCGCGTTGTGGGGGCTAGGATAGCGGAAGATGAGCTGGCCATTGAAGCAAAATGCATTGATGGCATCTACACGCAATATTCACGACCGACGCCTGGCCGACGCCTGGGCCACGCTCCAGACACACTCGAACGAGGGCCTGCCCCTGGACCCCGACGCCAGCCGGCTGGCCTTCGCTGATCCGGAGTTCCTGCTCAGGCGCGAAACACGCGGCATCCGCTTCCAGCTCGAGATGCTCAAGCCCGACCTTGAGCAGCAGGCGATGGGTATCGAAAACACCATCGTGGTGTTTGGCAGCGCCCGCTTTCCAAGCGACGAAGAGGCCGCCGCAATGGTGGTGGCCGCCGAAGCCTCGGGCGACGAAACGCAGATCCGCCGCGCGCGCGCACTGGCCCGCAATTCCCACTATTACGAAAAAGCCCGAGCTTTCGGCAAGCTCGTCGCGCAGTACAGCCAGGGCAAGGAACCGCGCGACATGCTTTTCATCTGTACCGGAGGCGGACCGGGAATCATGCAGGGCGCCAACCGCGGCGCGCATGAAGGTGACGGCATCAGCGTCGGCCTGGCCATCGCGCTTCCGATGGAAGAAGCTGCGAATCCGTACGTCACGCCGGCCCTTTCATTCAAATTCCATTACTTCGCGCTGCGCAAGATGCACTTCATGATGCGGGCGAAGGCACTGGTGGCATTTCCCGGTGGCTTTGGCACGCTCGACGAGCTCTTCGAAGTGATTACGCTGGTGCAGACGAGGAAGGCCAAGCAGGTTCCCATCGTGCTTTTTGGAACCGACTACTGGAAACGCCTCATCAACTTCGACGTGCTGATCGAGGAAGGCGTGATCTCCGAAGCAGACCTTGAGCTGTTTCGCTACTCCGACGATCCGCAGGAAGCGTGGTCCATGATCAAGGAGTTCTACCGGCTCTGATTGCCCCCACCGCCATTCCCGCCGCCACTGGCGCCGTGGGACGAGTCATGCCCGGCGTCATGGCGCATCTTCACGGCCAGCCGCGCGCCGGCACCGACCACCGCGCCGGTAAACCAGAAAACGCCAGAGATGCCGATCACCGCTCCGGTCAGGCCGAACAGGATCGGCATGGCGACACTGGAGGCGTTGATGGCCATGAGGCGCATCGCCAGTGCTTCGCCGTGTCGATGGGCGGGCGTGATCTGGTGGAGGCTGCTCATGATCATGGGCTGCACCACGCCCAGGGCGAAGCCCAGCATGATGGAACATAACCCCATGGCCAGCGCCGAATACATGAACGGATAAATGCCAAAGAGCACGGCCGTCACGACCATGGCCCCAGCCACCACCGCCCACTCGCGAAGGTGCGCGGCAACCATCGGCAGGACCACCCGGATCAGCGCGGCGGCGATTGCAAAGGCCCCCAGGATTGAGCCGATCACCGAGGCCGACATGCCACGTTCGTGACCCAGCACCGGAACCACGAATGTGTGGACATCCCAGCAAGAAGCCAGGAACCAGTTCACCAGCAGCAAGCGCCGGAATCGCGCGTCTCGCATCAGGTCCCAGGCCCGGTTCTTGTCATCGCCCTCCTTGGGAACCACCGGTGCCAGCTCCTGCGTATTGCGGATGAAAAGCCAGGACACGATGGGAGTGAAGGCCATCAGCAGAAAGGCCCAACGAAACCCCGCGTGGTCGATCATGAGGCCGGCCACGAAAGGGCCGAGAAAATTCGAGAACGCGGGGCCGATGGACAGCCAGGAAAACACCTGGCGCAGCTGGGTCGAACTACCGGCCGCGCGCCCGACATGGCGTTGCAATGCAATCGAAGCGGCGCCTGTCGCGCCGCCGGTCAGCAAAGCAGCAACACATAGCACGAGGAAGTGCGGAAACGCGGCCGCAAGCCCCGCCCCCAGGCAGGACGCCAGCACGCACCAGGCTACAGGCCGCTTCAGTCCGTGGCGATCCGCGTACCGCCCTGCAGGCAGCGACAAAAACACCTGTGTCAGTGCAAAAAGCGCTAGTAACACGCCCACTGCCGCTGCACTGTACCCTTCGCGCAGCGCCAGCAACGGGGCTGCCAGCCGCACGCCAGCCATCGTCGCGTGGAGAAAGACATGCCCACCAATCAGCCGTGCCAGCGCCGGGTCCAGTCCCATCATGACGAACGGCCTGTCATCCAATCCCTGAGACGGGTCATGGCGTCAGTCGTCCCCCTCGGCAGCCGGTGGAAGCAGCGCCTGTGCCTGCGCCTCTGGCAGGGCCTCCACCACCTTCAGCGCACGGCGCATCTGGTTGGTGCGCGTTTGCGCTGTCTCCAGTGTGTCCGAGGCCTTGCGCACCTGGTCACGGATTTTCTCCACCCAGGAACCGTAACGATCGAACTCGGTCTTGACTGCGCCCAGCACCTTCCAGACCTCCGAGGCCTGCTGCTCCAGTGCCAGTGTGCGAAACCCCATGTGCAGGCTGTTAAGCATGGCAAGCAAGGTCGTGGGGCCAGCCAGGGTCACGCGATAGTCGCGCTGGAGGCTGTCCATGAGCCCTGGGCGGCGCAGCACCTCGGCATACAGGCTCTCGACAGGCAGGAACAAAATGGCGAAGTCGGTCGTGTAGGGTGGGCACAGGTAGCTGTCAGCGATCGATTTGGCTTCGGTGCGAATGCGCGACTCCAGGGCCCGGGCCGCGATATCGGCAGCGGCTGCGTCGGCCCGGTCATGCGCGTCAAGCAGGCGCTCATAGTCGTCCCGCGGAAACTTGGCATCGACTGGTAGCCAGACCGGCGTTCCATCCGCGCTGCGGCCGGGAAACCGGATCGCGAAATCCACGCGCTGGTTGCTGCGCGGCTTGGTTTCGACCTGCCTGGCGTACTGCTCGTGGGTCAGCACCTGCTCCAGCAGCGCTTCGAGCTGGACTTCGCCGAATATGCCGCGCGTTTTTACATTGGTCAGTACGCGCTGCAAGTCGCCCACGCCCTGGGCAAGGGTCTGCATTTCTCCCAAGCCCTTGTGCACCTGCTCCAGACGATCTGCCACCTGCTTGAAGCTTTCGCCCAGGCGCGTCTCGAGTGTGGTCTGCAGCTTTTCATCCACCGTCCTGCGCATCTCGTCCAGCTTGGCCGAGTTGGTTTGCTGCAACTGCGCAAGCTGCGCGTCGAGGGTAGCGCGAACCTCGCCCAGTCGCCGCGCATTCGATTCACCCAGGTTCTGCAACTGCACCGACAAGGTGTCGGACAGGCTCTTTTGCAGCAATGTCAGCTGCTGGGCGAAGGCGTCGATCTGGATGTTCTGCGTGCGTGTGGCCTCAGCGCCCTGGCGCACCACTGCATCCTGAAACGTCGCAAGCGTATGGGTAAGCTCGGTACGCGCGCCGCGCGAGGACTCGCTGATCTCGCGGCGCAACTCGCGCTCCATGCGCTCTCCGGCAGCCAGCAACTCCTGCCGCGTTTCGTCGTTTGGCGCAGGCCTGCGCAAGAGCAGCATGAAGACAAGGACCGCGTTGACGATTGCCAGCGCAATCAGGAGCCAGAGTTCCAATTCAGGACCCGGCTTTCAGTACGTCCGGATTAAGTGGCGTCAACGCCTTGCCATGGATCAGAAAGCCAATCAGGTTGTCAGCTGCAAGCTGCGCCATCGCAAGCCGCGTCGGTACCGTTGAACTGGCGATGTGCGGTGTGAGCACGACGTTAGGCACTGTAAGAAGGTCGGGATGAACCTTGGGCTCCCCTTCGAACACATCCAGGCCTGCCCCTGCGATCGTGCGGTCGCGCAGTGCCCTGGCCAATGCCTCGTCATCGACAATGCCGCCCCGGGCGATGTTGACGAGCGTCGCCGTCGGCTTCATCTGGGAAAGTTCGGCAGCGCCGATCGTGTGATGGGATTCGGGCGAATAGGGCAAGACCAGCACGAGGTGATCGGCTGTGCGAAGCAGTTCTTCCTTGGTCACATACCGCGCCTTGCACTCGGCTTCGAGCGCGGCGGACAGGCGCGAGCGGTTGTGATAGATCACGTTCATGCCGAAGCCGTGCGCGCCGCGCCTGGCGATGCCCTGACCGATGCGGCCCATACCCAGGATACCCAGCGTGGATCCATGCACGTCGCTTCCGGCGAACATGTCGTAGCTCCACTTGCCCCACTTGCCGGCGCGCAGGAAATGTTCGCTCTCTGAAATCCGGCGCGCCGTGGCCATCAGCAGCGCAAAGCCGAAGTCGGCCGTGGTTTCCGTCAGGACGTCCGGGGTGTTGGTGGCCAACACGCGGCGCTGCGTCATCGCAGGCACGTCGAAATTGTTATAGCCGACCGCCATATTGGCGCAGATCTTCAGCTCGGGTGCGGCCGCAAGCGTCTCTGCATCGATTCGCTCACCACCCGTGGTGAATGCGCCTACCTTGTCGCGAAGTTTTTCGCCCAGTTGCTGCTTGCTCCATTGCTCATCGGCCTGGTTGTGATCGACCTCAAAAAACTGCTCCAGCTTTTCGATGACTTCAGGAAAGACCGACCGTGCGACAAGGATGCGTGGCTTGCTCATGATTATTTGAACCAGATGAGGGTGATGATGAAAAACAGGGGAAGCAGGATCGCCCCGGACCATGCCATGTAACCGAAGAAGCTCGGCATCTTGATGCCTCTGTCTTCCGCGATGGCCTTGACCATGAGATTAGGCGCGTTACCGATATAGGTATTGGCGCCCATGAAGACCGATCCGGCTGAGATGGCGGCCAGCGTCGGGGCCAGTTCCGTCATCAGCCGCCGGGCATCGCCGCCGGCCGTGTTGAAGAACACGAGGTAGGTCGGGGCGTTGTCCAGGAACGAGCTCAAGGCACCGGTCGCCCAGAAATACATCAGCGGGTTTGGCGTTCCATCGGCGCGCGTCACGGCCGAGACAATGCCGCCGAAAGGTCCATCGACACCGGCGCGAAGCATGGCGATGACCGGAATGATCGTCAGGAAAATTCCGGCAAACAGCTTCCCGACTTCAAGCATCGGACCCCATCCGAACTGGTTGTCGGCGTGCACCGTTGCCGGCGTGATCCTGAGTGACAACAGGGTGATGGCGATCAATCCGGCGTCCCGCACGAGTCCCGGCAGGCCGACCTCGGTGCCCGCCAGGTCGAACACGACCGGCGACTTCCACAGACCACTCATGAGCACCAGGCCCACCACGCCCGCCAGCAAAACGAAGTTACGCGCACCGTCAAAACCCAGCCGGGCGGAATCGGGGGTGGGGTCTACCGGTAGCAGCTCTTCGCGCCGCAGGAAGTACCAGCGGTCCATGACGTAGAAGATCGCCAGCAACGATCCGACCAGGAACAGCGTTTCGGGAAAGATGTATTTCACTGTCCAGAAGAACTCCACGCCCTTGAGAAAACCCAGGAACAGGGGCGGGTCGCCGAGCGGGGTCAGGGAACCACCCGCGTTGGACACGATGAAGATAAAGAACACGACGATGTGCGCGGTGTGCCGCCTGTTGTCGTTGGCGCGAATCAGGGGACGGATCAGCAGCATGGACGCACCGGTGGTGCCCATCAGGCTTGCCAGCACCGCGCCAATTGCAAGGATGGAAGTGTTCAGCCCCGGGCTTCCGTGCAGATTGCCGCGAATGTGGATGCCACCTGAAACGGTATACAAGGCCGTCAGCAAAATAACGAACGGCAAGTACTCGGCCACCAGCGCGTGAACGACACTCATCCAGGCGGTACCGGCCCCCCACTGCAGGGCAAACGGCACAAGGAACGCCAACGCCCATGCCGCTGCAACCTTGCCGAAGTGGTGGTGCCAGAACCCCGGCACAAGCAGCGGCATGAGTGCGATGCACAGTAACAAGCCCGCGAACGGAATCCCCCAGATCGGTCCGAGGAGTCGACCGTCGATATCGGCCGCGTGACTCAATTGCGGCAAGGCAATCAACGCGCTCGCAATGGCTGCAGGTAATGCTCGGTTCATGCTGTGTCTCCGGGCTCCGAGCATAACCGCCGCTGTAAGCGCTCCATCCTGAAAACGCGCGCTTTCGTCCTACGACGCCCCGTGCCTGCGGCTTGAAAATTGC
This sequence comes from Pseudomonadota bacterium, assembly GCA_040386635.1. GTDB lineage: Bacteria > Pseudomonadota > Gammaproteobacteria > Burkholderiales > Burkholderiaceae_C > Ramlibacter. Next base: position 10,336 of record JAZKFD010000212.1, on the reverse strand, counting down.
AAAAACGAAGGAGACGCACGATGAATCACGACCGTATAGAAGGCAACTGGAAGCAGTTCAAGGGCAAGCTCAAGGAACGCTGGGGCAAGCTCACGGATGACGACATCGACGTTATCTCCGGTAAGAGGGACCAGTTGCTGGGACGCATCCAGGAGCGTCATGGCATTGCCAAGGAGGAGGCGTCACGGCAGATTGACGCTTTCTCGCGCAAGAACCCCGATTTCAAAACGAAGGAATCCTGAGTCTTTAGCGCAGGGCTCCGAGCACCTGCCTCAGGCGGTCCGGAAGCTCGGTGGGCCGGCGTGTGGTGCGGTCCACATAGACGTGGATGAAATGGCCCTTGGCGGCAGTCAGCTGCTCACCCGCCGCGAAAATCCCGACCTCGTAGCGAACGCTCGACTTGCCCACATGGGAGACGCGCAAGCCCGCTTCGACCGGGTTCGGGAATTCCAGAGCTGCGAAGTAATTGCACTGCGTTTCGATGACCAGGCCAATCGTCGCCCCATGCTGGATATCCAGTGCGCCCTGCTCGATGAGGTGCGCATTGACGGCCGTGTCGAACCAGCTGTAGTAAACCACGTTGTTGACGTGACCGTAAGCGTCGTTGTCCATCCAGCGTGTGCCGATGGTGCGAAAAACCCTGTACGCACTTCTGTGCTCGGGTTGCGGTTTAGTCGGGGAGTCGCTCATCGCGCTGATTCTGCCAGCGGACAGCATATTCAGATGCGACCCTGAATGTGTTCATCTGAACCTGCACCGTGTCCTCGATCCGCTCTCCATATCCGCCGGCCATTGCAAATGCGAGCGGTATTCGCCGCTGCCAGGCCCAATCGAAGACGCGGCGGTCGCGGGCCTCCAGGCCATCCCAGGTCAGTTTGAGGCGACCGAGGCGGTCGCCCTCGTGCGGGTCCGCTCCTGCCAGATAGATCACGAGGCCCGGTTCGAACCGTCGCTCCAGTTCACCCAGCGCGATCTCCAGCGCATGGAGGTATTGATCGTCGGCGCAGCCGTCTGGAAGATCCACGTCGAGATCGCTCGCCTCCTTGCGAAACGGAAAGTTCTTCTCGCCGTGAACCGACATCGTGAAGACCGTGTTGTCGCTGCGAAATACGTGCGCGGTCCCATTGCCCTGATGAACGTCCAGGTCGATGATGGCAACGCGCAGCGCACGTTCAGAACGGCGCGCCCACTCTGCCTGCATCAGGCGAGCAGCGACCGCGGCATCATTGAACACGCAAAAGCCGCCGCCCTTTGCCGCATAGGCGTGATGCGTTCCCCCGGCAATGTTGGCAGCGATTCCCTCCCGGAATGCAGATCGGCATGCCGCAATCGTTGCGCCCACAGAGCGTCTCGCACGATCGGACATGGCCTCGCTCCACGGAAAGCCGATTTCCCGCATGATTTTGGGATCAACCGTGCCGTCCGAGATCGAACTGATGTACGCGGGGGTGTGAACGAGCGCCAGTTCCCCGTCGGTGGCGGGTAACGCCTGAGCCAGTTCGAGAATCGGCAGCTCATCAGCGATCCGGTCGCGCAGCAGCTGGTATTTGGCCATCGGAAATCGATGGCCCTGCGGCAGTGCCAGCACGAACTGCGTCGCGTAAAAGACCTTCATGTCCGCATTGTGAGTGCCATCCCCAAAAACGCGTTCTAGGCGGCCTTCCCCAGAATGCTGCATTGCACCAAAAAATTGTTGCATTCCCTCGCCAGCACCCTATACTTCAACCTATGCTGCACTGCAACAAACGGCGCAGTAGACCGATCGTTTACCGATCTGCAACTCAAACTACTGGAGAACCTCAATGTTGACCGCTGAACAAGTCCTGGCCTCGCAAAAAGCTTCCATCGAAACCCTGTTCGGTCTGACCGGCAAGGCATTCGAAGGCGTCGAAAAGCTTGTCGAGCTGAACCTCACCGCCTCCAAGGCTGCGCTGACCGAAGCGTCGGGCACCACCCAGGCAGCTCTGGCCGCAAAAGATCCGCAAGAACTGCTTGCGCTGTTCGCGGCAATGTCTGAGCCCTTCGCTGCGAAGACTGCAGCCTACTTCGGCCACGTTCGCGATATCGCTTCGGGCACCGGCGCCGAGTTCGGCAAGGCATTTGAAGTGCAAGCTGCTGAAGCCCAAAAGAAGTTCCTGTCCGTCGTTGACAACGCAGCCAAGAACGCGCCCGCAGGCAGCGAAACCGCTGTCGCCGTGTTCAAGAGCGCAGTCGCTGCAGGCAACAATGCCCTCGAATCCGTACAAAAGGCAGTCAAGCAGGCATCCGATGTCGCTGAAGCCAACTTCAACGCCGTTGCCAGCCAGGCCGTCAACGCTGCCAAGACCACGACTGCCAAGAAGCGCTAAGCACTTCCGCATATTCGTAACCGAGGTACGCCCGGATTGGGCGGCGCCTCTACAAATCGCGGAGCATCTGTCCGAAACTCGTGTTCACTGAACGCAGGTTCTACTGGTTGTCTCCTCGGGTCCTTTCGACACCTTCACTGGTTCAGGGATCCTTCAAGCCCCGGTCGCAAGACCGGGGCTTTTTTTATGGTCGCGGTACGACCTGCTCCCCGCCCTTCTCTAGGCAGCAAGCGATCAACCGAAAACCCGGTCAGCAGCATTGAGATGAGAATGATTCGCGTTTGCTTTATCATCCAGCTATTCGCCCAAACATTTGCAAGGAAATTCCATGTTCAAGAAAGCTGTTGGCCTGGCGTGTGTCCTATTGGCTGCATCGGCAGGCGCTTCTGCGCAGGATCAGGTCCTCAACCTTTACTCCGCGCGCCATTACTCGACTGACGAGGCGCTGTACGCCAATTTCACGAAGGCCACTGGCATCCGCATCAACCGCGTGGACGCCGATGACGCAGGCATCCTCGCTCGCCTCAAGGCCGAAGGCTCTGCCTCTCCGGCCGATGTGATCCTTCTCGTCGATGCTGCCCGCCTCTACAAAGGGGAAGTCGACGGCATGTTCCGACCCGTGAAGTCGAAACTGCTTGAAGATGCGATCCCCGCACAGTACCGGGCCAAGGCAACGCCCGAAGGCACCACATGGTTCGGTTTTTCTACCCGTGGCCGGGTCATCGTCTATGACAAGACCAAGGTCAAGCGCGAGGACGTGGACACCTACGAAGAGCTTGCCGAAGCCAAGAACAAGGGCAAGATCTGCATCCGTTCCGGTTCGCACCCCTACAACCTTTCGCTTTTCGGCGCGGTAACCGAGCACCTGGGCGAGCAAAAGGTCGAAGCCTGGTTAAAGGGCGTGGTCGCTAATCTGGCTCGCGACCCCAAGGGCGGTGACACGGACCAGATCAAGGGCGTCGGATCGGGTGAATGCCAGGTAGCGGTGAGCAACACTTACTACATCGCCCGCCTGATCCGCTCCACCAATCCCGAGGATCGCGCGCTGATGGACCGTGTCGGCGTCGTGTTCCCCAACCAGGCCAGCTGGGGCACCCACATGAATATCGCCGGCGGCGCCATGGCGAAATACAGCCGGAACACCGCCAATGCAGTGAAATTCCTCGAATACCTTGCCAGCGCCGATGCGCAGAATTATTTTGCCAATGGCAACAATGAGTGGCCTGTTGCCAGGGGCGTTGTGGTGTCGAACCCCGCCCTGAAAGCAATGACCGGCGGTGACTTCAAGAGCGAAACCATTCCCCTTGCAGCCGTTGGCGCGAACACCGTCAAGGTCCAGCAGATGCTCGACCGGGTCGGATTCAAATAAGCGACTTTCCGTCCGCGATAATGCGGTTGACGTTGACGTAAAGGTCAACACAAACCAGGAGCGGGAAACATGGAAATTTCGGGCAAGGTATTTATCGTCACCGGCGGCGCTTCGGGCCTCGGTGAGGGCACGGCGCGCATGCTGGCAGCCGCCGGCGGCAAGGTAGTCATTGCGGACATGCAGGCCGAAAAAGGCGAAGCGGTCGCCCGCGAAGTGGGCGGCGCGTTCGTCAAGTGCGACGTGAGCCAGGAAGCCGATGCGCAGGCGGTGGTAGACAAGGCGGTATCCATGGGCAAGCTCATGGGCCTGGTCAATTGCGCGGGCATCGCTCCAGCAGAAAAAACTGTCGGGAAAAATGGGGCGCATTCCCTGGGGACGTTCAGCAAGACCATCACGGTGAACCTTGTCGGCAGCTTCAACATGATCCGGCTTGCCGCCGACGCGATGTGCAAGAACGAGCCCGAATCTACGGGCGAACGTGGTTGCATGATTTCTACCGCTTCCGTCGCCGCTTATGACGGGCAAATCGGCCAGGCCGCTTACAGCGCCTCCAAGGGCGGCATCGTCGGCATGACGCTTCCCATCGCGCGTGACCTCTCCCGCAACGGCATCCGCAACATGACCATCGCGCCCGGCATCTTCGGCACGCCCATGCTGTTCGGCATGCCCAAGGAAGTGCAGGACGCGCTCGCGGCGAGCGTTCCGTTTCCTTCCCGCCTGGGCACGCCTGAAGACTACGCAAAGCTTGCCAGGCATATTTTTGAGAACGACATGCTCAACGGCGAGGTGATTCGTCTGGACGGCGCCATTCGCCTCGCTCCTCGCTGAGAAAACGTGGCGGTTTGCCCGATGGTGCGCGCAGTGACAAGGCATCCGTGAGATCGCTCGCCACTGCACTGGTTTCAGTGGCAGCGGCCCTGCTCGCTGCCGCCTGCGCTGCTCCGCCCGTACCCGATCAATCGCGCAGTGCGACGCAGCCGGAGGCCGCATCAGGCTATACGGCCAAGCCGGGCTGGGCCGTATCGCGCTTTGCCGTCGCGGCGGCGAATCCGATCGCAACGAAAGCTGGGTACGACATCCTCAAGGCCGGCGGGACGGCGGTTGACGCTGCGATTGCGACACAACTCGTCCTCGGGTTGGTAGAGCCCCAGTCGAGCGGAATCGGAGGCGGTGCCTTCCTGCTTCATTTCGATGGGAAGTCTGTCGAGGCTTTCGACGGGCGCGAAACGTCACCCGCCGCTGCCGACGGCACGCTTTTCCTGGCCGCCGATGGCAAACCGATGCCGTTCAGCGATGCAGTGGCTGGGGGGCGTGCGGTCGGCACACCTGGTGCCATCCGGATGCTGGAGTCGGCCCATCGGCAGCATGGAAAGCTTGCATGGTCCAGGCTCTTCGAGCCGGCGATCCGGCTGGCTGAAAGCGGTTTTTCCATCAGCCCCCGGCTCCACGCTCTGGTTGGATCCGATCCGCACCTCAGGAATGACCCGGTTGCATCGGAATATTTCTACGATGCAACCGGCAACGCAAAACCAGTGGGAACGCTACTGCGCAATCCAGAATACGCTGCTGTGCTGCGGCGCCTGGCTGCGCAGGGCTCAGGGGCGCTCCACGAAGGCGCGATTGCACAAGCCATCGTGCAAAAAGTGCGCAGTCACCCAACGAACCCCGGTCGTCTGTCGCTGGAGGATCTGCGGGTCTACCAGGTCCGGAAACGGGAACCGATCTGCCACGATTACCGGGCGAGATTGCGCGACCTGCGGATTTGCGGTTTTCCGCCGCCCAGCTCAGGCGCTATTGCCATGGGGCAGATTCTTGGAATCCTGAGCAGGCTCGACGCCCATACGATTCCGCTTGAACAGGGCCTTCCCGGAGCGGCATGGTTGCATCTCTACACCGAAGCGGCGCGCCTGGCCTTTGCTGACCGGGCGCACTACATAGGTGATCCCGATTTTGTCCCAGCCCCCGGCGGCAGCTGGACGACATTGCTGGACCCGGCTTACCTTGCCGATCGCGCAAAGCTGGTCGGGCCGCGAAGCATGCAGACTGCGACACCGGGCTCACCCGCGGGCCCCAGATTGTCGTTTTCGCCGATGCCCGATCAACCCGAGTACGGCACTTCGCACATCAGCATCGTCGATGGGTCTGGAAACGCGCTTGCCCTGACGACAACCATCGAAGCCCAGTTCGGTTCGCGTCTTATGGTCAATCCCTCGGGCGGCTCGGGTGGCTTTCTCATGAACAACGAATTGACGGACTTCAGCTTTACGTCTGCCGGCCCAAAGGGCGAACCCGTCGCCAACCGGGTAGAACCCGGCAAAAGGCCGCGCTCCTCGATGTCGCCGACGCTGGTTTTCGACAAGACGACGGGGCAAGTGATCATGACGGCAGGCAGCCCCGGCGGAGCGTTCATCATTCACTTCACTGCAAAAACACTGTATGGCGTGCTCAACTGGGGGCTCGATGCGCAGCAGGCCATCAACCTGCCGAATTTCGGCACGTTGGGCGGGCCGATGTTTGTCGAAGCGGGCCGCTTCTCCCGTGGCACCCTGGACGCGCTCAGCGAGCGCGGCGCGGACGTTCGAGAAGAGCCATTGACGAGTGGACTTCAAGCGATCCAGCGAACGGCCAGCGGATGGTTCGGTGGTTCCGATCCGCGTCGCGAAGGCGTTGTGATTGGCGAGTGATTGCCCAGCGGGTTCGGTGCGCTGGGGTTCAGGTCCACCAGAAGTGCCCTTGCTCCAGGAGATCTCCTCGCGTATCGAGCTTCACTATGCCCCCCGACCGTCAGACGCGCGTCCGGTGCGAAAGACCCAGCCGAAGCTCAGCACAGCGTTCGCCGCGACAACTACAAGCACAGCTACGAGCTGCGCGCTAACCAGCGCCAGCCGCGGGGTGAGTAATTCGACGGTGATGGCATTCAGCACAAGTCCGGTCCCAACCATAAGCGCATACTTCGGAAGGCTGCGCGACACCGGGGTGACGAGTGCAAATACCCATCGATGCTGCAGCCAGTAATTGAACACGACGGCCACCACGAAGGCGCACGAGGAGCTCAACGCCGCATTCGCGAACTGCAGGGCAAAGAATTGGCCCGCGAGCAGATAGACGCCGCTCGTGAGAACTCCACAGACTGCGTACCGAGCAAGCCCCAAACCGCTGCTCATGCTTGTTACGGCTTGCGCAGAATGTAGGCCTGGGTCCACAACAGGCCCGCTAGCCGTGTATCAGCGATGGCGTGCTCCAGATTCTCGATCCATCGGCCGCCACGCCCCCCCCCGAACTCTGCGATCAGGGGCAAGTACAGACCGAACACCGATTGCTCGATCACCCGCATCCCCGAGTCGCGGATCATTTCCCTGAACTGTCTGGAGCTACGAAGGCTGATATGTCCGGTCGGAAGTATTGGCTCTCGATACACCCAGCGCACGAACTGAATGATGCCGGGAAGGAACGCAATCTTGCAGCAAAGTTCCATCGCGCTGCGGCTTTGCGGTGTCGTGACGACGGCGATCCCGCCCGGGAGCAGGATGCGTGCGATTTCCCTCAACGCCGAAGCGGGTCGTGGAACATGTTCAAGGACTTCGCTGCAAAGGACAAAGTCGAAGCTGCCGTCCTGAAAGCTGGAGCGCTCCAGATCGTCGACTTGCAGCCGTAGGGTCGGGTGCGCGGCCAGCAGCGGCTCGATGCCTGCGAGGTAGGCCGGCTCGATGTCGGCAGCCGTCACGTCTGCAAAGTTCGAGGCCAGCTCCGGAAGGTAGATCCCTGACCCCGGTCCATATTCAATGGACCGTTTGCTCGTGTTGCCGTACCGCTTTATTGCCGATGTCACCCAGGCCAGCCGCTCCCGATGCAGACGCCGGCGTGTGTAATTTCCGGAGGAGTAGAGGGTGCGCTGCAATTCGAACAGCGGCTCCGGCGGGACCTGAGCGTTCAAGCTGGGCGTATCCATTGCTTGCCTTTTTGTTGCTGGTACGCGGGCATGGGTTCGCCGCGAAAGTGGCGCGAACGTGGGCGGACATTGGGGTTCGCGCGCGCTTGCGGTTGCGCCTGTGACGCGCCGCCCTGCCGGTTGCGCACCAGGTACAGCGGCCGCTGCTTGCTCTCGATGTAGACGCGCCCCAGATACTCGCCGATCAGGCCGAGGCTGATCAGCTGCACGCTGCCGAAGAACAGAATGGCGATCAGCATTGATGCGTAGCCCGGCAGCGCTACTCCCATCAGGAGTGTGCGCACGAACACATACAGGGCGTACGCTATCGTCAGCATGGCACTGGCGCAGCCAAGGTATGTCCAGATCCTGAGCGGCACGGTGCTGAAGCTCGTAATCCCTTCAATGGCGAGATTCCATAGTTTCCAGCCTGGGAACTTTGTCGTGCCCACGGCGCGCGGGCGCCGCTCATAGTCAATGGTCTCGGTGCGAAAGCCAATCCAGCAGAACAGACCTTTCATGAAGCGTTGGCGCTCCGGGAGGGTCTTGAGCGCCTCAACCACCCGGCCGTCCATCAAGCGGAAGTCCCCTACGTCCGGGGGGATCCGTATTTCGGACACGCAGTTATGCATACGGTAGAACCAATGTGCAGTCTTGCGCTTCAGCCACCCGTCACAGCTCCGATCGACCCTGCGGGCCAGCACTACTTCCGCGCCCTGCAACCAACACCTCAACATGTCCAGGACCAGCGCGGGGGGATCCTGCAGATCGGCATCCATCACCACGACGGCGTCACCAGAGGCTTCGGCCAGACCGGCCGTCAGTGCCGCCTCCTTGCCGAAGTTGCGGCTGAGTTCAATGACACGATAGGCAGAATCGGCACGCGAAAGTGCGGTCAGGCGTGAGAGCGTATCGTCGGTGCTGCCGTCATCCACGCAGATGATCTGCACGCCCCAACCGATCAAAGCGCTGCGGAGCGGTCTCAAACCTGCATCAAAAGCTTCTACACCGGCGCCCTCGTTATAAAACGGGACGACGATGGACAGCGAGCGCGCGCCCACGGAGCTATACAGTGCGTTCATCTTGCACTCCCCTTGACGGGCGACTGAATGACGGGGCTCATCCGGGCAATCGGAGCGGGTTGTGTGACTTGGGATGTCTTGACATAGACCACGGACACCTCGTCGCTGTAGAACCGCTGCCAGCCCGGAAGGTGCGCCAGCAGCTGGTTAGCCGCAGCCCCCGGAGGCAGAAGGGTCCACGTGATGCGGTACTTGCTCAGCAATCGCTCGAATTCGCCTGCGACGCGCAGGTCAGCGGCATCGGCAAACTCTTTCATGAATGCATCACCATACAGGTCCGCGCGGCCATCGATGTAGACGGGGATTCCCATGTAGATGAGATAGCCGCCCCCACCGTATCCGTTCAGAACAGGCCCTGTGATCTTCGCCTTCTGCACCTCTGCCACGGCACGTACCGGCATGTTGGGAGTCGGTTCCATTGGACGGGTGTGCATCGCCCAAACGGTCACCCCCGCCGTGAGCACCAGTGCCGCGAGAGTGGCACTCCTTCCCGCCGGGGGCGTCAGCGCGTCGAACAGCCTGTCGAAGGCTGCCAGCTGCTGGCGGCCTTCGCGAGCCTGCCGCCACTGAGCTGCAAACGGCCCAGCAACGAACAGCGGAGTTAGCAGGCCCACCAGCTCGATGTAGCGCACGTGCTTGAGAGCCATGTGAAGGACGCCCAGAACGAGAAGCAGCCGAATGGGCGGCAACCGCAATCCCTGGTACAGGACCAGGCCCATCCCCGCCAGCAACCAAAGCTCGAGCGCATTGAACTCGTGAAAGTTCGGAGATCGCCATTCGGCAATCCGACTCAACATGAAACCGAGCTCGAACAGAACGGTCCATGTGAAGAAAAGGCCGTGAAAGCCGAGGGGGGTCACCATCGAGCTGCCGACCGCCAGCGCGAGGAAGAGCGCCCATGACTTGGCGGTTGACAACCTGCGTTCAGGCTCTGCTTCGACAACTGCTTCCAGCGTGAAAGCACAGGCCAGTACGAGTCCAAAAGTGAAACCACCGTGCAGATTGGCCCACACGATCATCACAGGCAGCATCCACCAGCGAGGCGTGCGTCTGCCCTCGCTCGCAAGCACGAGCTCGATCGTCCACACCATCATCAAGGGCATGGCCAGGATATGAGGACGCGCGAGCAGATGTTCGAATGTCATGGCGAGCGCGAGCACCGTGAACAGGATGGCGTACACCGGTTCCACCCATCGAAGGAGTGAACGCAGCAGAAGCGCGAAGGTGGCCGCGAATGCAGCTGCCGTCAGTATTCCCACGAGCCCCCAGCCTCCGATCTCGTGCGCGCCCGCAAGCAAAATCTCAGCGAGCCATTCGTGGGCTGTCCAGACAGACCCGGCCATGGTGTGCGAGAACGGATCGACAGTAGGCACCGTCCCGTTCTGGAACATCCAGAGGCCAGCGGCGACGTGCCAGTAGGTATCCCCATCGACCAGCATTCCGCTGCCAACCGCCAGCGCGTAGAAAAAGGCTCCAAGTCCGGCGAGCAGGGGCCACGAAACGCGCCAGTTCGCGCTGCGGTTCCCGAGGAGGTGCGCGAGCGGAGGTGTCGCCAGTTCCTGGGGGCTCATGCTTACACCCCGGTGCTCAACATCGGCAGGACATTGCG
>JAZKFD010000211.1:0-2215 GCA_040386635.1 Pseudomonadota bacterium | reverse complement strand
CGACACCAACACCAAGATGCTGGGCTGGCGCGTGATGGGCCCGGGCATCGACACGCGGGGCATCGGTGACAAGAGCCTGGTCGGCTACGAGACCATCGATTTCCTTGAAGGCCAGGTGGCCCTGCGCCGTCCGGAGCGTTTTGGCAAGTACAAGCTCGAAGACCTGCCGCCCATTCCGACGGATCACCGCGCGCGCCCCAACTACAAGGACTGCCAGTACGCTCCTGGCGATTACGAAGCCATCATCAGCCAGCGCCCCATCGCGATCCATGCGCTGGAGAACCCGACCAAGTTCGACGCGGGGCTGTACATGTTCCGCAAGCTGCTGCGCGACGCGGTGCGCGGTGCCAATCCCAAGGCCACGCCCGAGGCGTTCGCGGCCTGGCTGAAAGACTGCGGCGGCGAGCCCAACAGCTACTGCTCCGGCAATGTGTTCGAGTTGCCCGTCGGCCGCACCAAGGAAGAAGAAGTCACGCTGCGCCGGTATCTGGCCAAGCAGGTCGTGGCGATCCTGACCGAGTCCGACAACTTGAAAGGTGCCGAGCGCGAGAGCTTCGTGAAGACACGGCTGGAAACCCTGCAGCAAGACGTGCTGGCACGGCGGCAGGCATGAATGCAGCACTGCCCCAGGGCGTGCTCCAGCCCGAAGCAGCCGATGGGCCCTTGCTGAGGCTGCGGGTGCAGGCCATCCGATGGCAGGCCGAAGGCATTCACTCGTTTGAGCTGGTGGACCCGGATGGAGACGAGCTTCCGCCGGCGACTGCTGGTGCCCACATCGATGTGCATTTGCCCGGTGGGCTGCTGCGCTCCTACTCGCTGTCGGGCGACCCGGCCGAACGCAGCGCATGGAAACTGGGCGTGCTGCGCGAGTCCAGCGGCAACGGCGGATCGAAGGCCATGCACGAGAGCGTGCGCGTCGGCGAGCTGCTGACGGTGGGCGCACCGCGCAATGCATTTGCCCTGGTGCCGGGTGCCGCGCACACGGTGCTGCTGGCGGGCGGGATCGGCATCACGCCGATCAAGGCGATGGCGCACACGCTGGCCGCGCAGGGGCAATCGTTCGAAATCCACTACTGCGCACGCACGGCGCGCAATGCCGCGTTTGTCGCCGAGCTGAGGGCGTTGGTGCCACCCGAACGGCTGCACTTTCACTTCGACAACGGTGTGCCTGGTCAGGGCCTGGACATCACGGCCCTGCTGGCGCAGCAACCCGCGGGCGCGCACCTGTACTACTGCGGTCCTGTGGGTTTCATGAAGGCCTGCGCCGATGCCAGCGCCCACTGGACATCCGGCAGCGTGCACTTCGAACACTTCAAGCCGCCGGAACCCGCCGCCAAGGCCGCGCCGGATGCGAGCTTTCAAGTACGCCTTGCCCGGCGCGGCATCACCTTGCCGGTGCTGCCCGACCAGACCATCGTCCGCGCCATCGAGCTGGCGGGTCTTCGGGTGCCGACATCGTGCCTGGCGGGCCTGTGCGGATCCTGCAAGGTCGACTACCTCGAAGGCGATGTGGAGCACAACGACTACATCCTGAGCGACGAAGAAAAAGCGCGCTGTATGACGCTGTGCGTCTCGCGTTCGCGCAGCCCGCTTCTCGTGCTCGACCTCTGAACGTCAACCCCATCGTCCCTGGAGAAAAACCATGCTCGACAAAGTCAAGAATCACTCGATCTACCAACCGACACAGCCCGGCCTGATCTACCCAGAAGTTCCGGAATTCGACAACTTCGAGGCCGATCGCCTGCATCGCAAGCAGCGCCTGGTGGCCGCGTGCCGCGCCTTTGCGCTCGAAGGTTTCGACTACGGTTTTGCGGGTCACCTGACCATCCGCGACCCCGAGCATCCCGAGCTGTACTGGACCAACCCGATGTGCGTGCATTTCAACCAGGTGAAGGTGTCCAACCTGATCCTGGCCGACCACAAGGGCCGCGTCGTCCAGGGCGCCCATGCCCTCAACCGCGCCGGCTTCGTGCTGCATGCAGCCGTGCACGAAGCGCATCCGGACATCATCTCGATGTGCCATGCCCATACGGTCTACGGCACGGCCTTTGCTTCGCTGGGTCGTGCGCTGGACCCGATCTCGCAGGATGCGGCGGCCTTCTTCGAGGACCATGTCGTGATCCGGGACGAGGCTGGGCAGGTGGCTGTCGAAGAGAGCGCAGGCCTGGCCGTCTGCGACTGGTTCAAGGGCGTGAAAGCCGCCATCCACCAGAAC
>JAZKFD010000210.1:0-11637 GCA_040386635.1 Pseudomonadota bacterium | reverse complement strand
GCAGCGGACTCTTAATCCGTAGGTCGAGTGTTCGAGTCACTCAGGGCCCACCACTAAATCCCGTGAGGGAATTGAAAAGCCTGCTATCTAAAAGGTAGCAGGCTTTTATTTTGCTCCAGTTAGTTCAAGCATGAAAAAAGCCACGGCGCTCGCACCGGCGGTTGACGACTTCAGCTCTGCACGACCCAATCTTCGATGAGTGTGTTGACGAGCCGCCCCACCCCTTCCACCTCACACACGACTTCATTTCCGGGCTGCACATCGACCGAGCCCTTGGGAGTTCCGGTCAGGATCACATCTCCGGGGGAAAGCGTCATGAACGCGCTGAGAAATTCGATCAGCGCCGGTATGTCGTGAATCATGTCGCGCGTGTTTCCTTCCTGCACCAGCGCTCCATCGACATGCGTGCTCAGGCGCAGGTTCATCGGATCGCCAATGTCGTCCCGGGGCACCAGCCAGGGGCCGAGCGCGGTGCACCCGTCACGGCTCTTGACCCGCAGGTTGGGCCGGTAGTACGGCTCGAGGAAATTCCGGATCGCGTAGTCGTTGACCGCGGTGTAGCCGGCCACGTAATCGTAGGCACGCGCCCTCGAAATCCGCTTTCCTTCGCGGCCGATGACAACACCGAGCTCACACTCGTAGTGCATGAAGTTCGCATCCCGTGGCCGACGCGTGAGCCCGCGATGCCCCACCAGGGAGTTGGCGCCCTTGAGGAACACGATGGGCTCGGCATGCTGCGCCTTCAGGAAACCCGCCTGGTCCGCCGATGACTTGGACGCAAGTTCTGTGGCGTGGTCAGCGTAGTTCAGCGCCAGCGCAAAGATGGTGCGCGCCTCAAACGGCACCAGCCACTGCACGGCTTTTTCATCCAGCACACGCCCGTCTGCCAGACGCACGCAGCCATCGGCAGCGGGCGTGCATTCGTGAATGGCACCGCCCCAGACAACACGGCCGCATCTCATGCCGATACTCCTTGTTCGCGAACAACTGGATTGGTGACGCGGCCCAGGCCCGCGATCTCTACACTCACCTCGTCGCCCGCGCGTGCGCGCGGAGGGTCTTCGGGTACACCGACCAGCAGGATGTCACCCGCACAAAGCGACATGTACTCACTGACGTCTGAAATGAGCTGCGCGACGCTTCGCATCAGGTGGGCCGTGTTGCCGGATTGCCGCAACTCGCCGTTCACATACGCGCGAAGTTCGAATGCGTCCGGATTCGCAATCTGCGACGCATCCGTCATGGGCCCGATCGGGCAGAAGCCGTCGCGGCACTTCTGCCTGAGCGGTGGCCGCAGGATGTTGGTGTGAGGCACCGTGACGTCGTTCACCACCACGTAACCGGCAACAAATGAAAGCGCTTGATCGACGCGAACCCGCGCGGCAGTGCGCTTCAGCACGATGCCGAGTGTCGCGCCCACCTCGACCTCCTCCACCTCGGCTGGCAGCACGATATCCCGGCCAGGAAGGCTCCAGGTATTGGCCGGCTTGATGTAGAGCACAGGGTGCACCGGGGGCTTGAAGTGCGGCTCCTTGTGCATGGCGGGCTCCATGGCCTCCCAGGCGCCGCGAAAATTGAGCAATGCGCCAACAACTGTTTTCATCGCGTCGCTCTCACTGGTCGTAGCCAAACAGGCGGGCAGGATTGTCAACGAGGATGGCCTGCAGCTCCCTGTCGCTTCGCACGTAGCGATAGCAAAGCTCCAGCAGGTCGGCGTCGTTGGGCGGCTGCTGTTTTGACACCGGGTGTGGCCAATCGGAGGCCCATACACAACGCTCAGGAGCCGCATCGATCAATGCACGTGCCAGCGGAACGGCGTCATCGTAGGGTGCGCCATGCTTTGAGATCTTCTCGCCCAGTGACAGCATGACCCAGAAATTTCCGCGATCAAGAAGTTCGCGGATCTTGGCAATGCTGGGGTCACGATCAGGCCCGAGGGCGGCGTCCGCGCGGCCCATATGATCGATCAGAACAGGAATGTCGAGGTGCTCGAACCAGTGCGCGCTTTCGGCGATTCCGTTTTGCTCCGGCTGGACTTTCATGTACCACCCGAGCTCACGAATCTTGCCAACGGCGCGGTCAAACGCCCCCTGGCTGAGAACGGCGCCCAGTGCCTGGCGGAACGAAAACCGCGCACCGCGAATTCCGGCGTCATGCAGTTTTTGCAGGTACGCGTCATCGGCCGAATCGAACACAAGCGCATTCGCACACCCCTTGTAGCCGCTCCCCAGCGCCGCCAGCGCGTCAAGAACCACGCTGTGGTCCGCGCCGTAGGTGGTGGTTTGCACCACGATGCCGCGAGAAATACCCAGGGCGTCGTGAACGCGTCGCGCCGCTTCCCAGGTGGCAGTGGGCATCTCGTATGCCGCTCCGGGCCGGATGGGATATTTGTCAGCCGGACCGAGCACATGAAACTGGCTGTCGATCGTGCCTGGGGGCGGCAGACGGTTCGGTGCGCGTGGATTCGGATCGAATGGAAAGTAGTCGGGCATATCGCGGCTCAGGGGTTCTCGATCCAGGCCGTGACTTCGCACTGCACCAGGATGCCGTTTGACAGATCGGACTGCTGCAGGCTCAGGCGCGCGGGGCGGTCCTGGGCGTCGGGGAACATCGCAAGCCACTGTTCGTTCAGCGGCCCGCGCTGCGTGCGGTCTTTGAGCCACACACCCATGCGCACCACGTCGCCGGGCGTCGCGCCACCGGCCTGGAGAATCCGCCTCACCTGCGTGAACATATGCGCGCATTGCTCTTCAAGCGTTGCTGCGAGCTTGCCGGTCGCAGGATCGGTTCCGTTGATCAGCCCCGACATCAACAGGGGTCCCTTGCGGGCGGCGGCGGGGATGGGGTTGGCGTGACCGAACCCGTCGATCTGTAGCGTCTGACGCTTGTTCATTTTGATTCCAGCCTCAATCGGCTTTGACATTCGCCGACTTGATGATCGGCATCCAGGTCTCTTCTTCCCGTGCGAGAAACTTCGTGAAGTCCTGAGGCGACATCCAGCGCGCTTCAGAGCCGGAGGCGAAGATTCGGGCCTTGACGCCGGTTTCATCCAGTACCTTGCGCATGGATTTGCTGAGGCGATCCACCACCGGCGCCGGGGTGCCGGCCGGCGCCAGAAGACCCGTGAATGTCTGGCCATCGATTCCCTTGATGCCTTGTTCAAGCAGCGTGGGCACCTCTGGCAACCAGGGCACCCGCTTGGGCGCGATGACCGCAATGGCACGCGTGCGGCCGTCCTTGATGAACGGCTGCGCCACGGTGACCTGATCGAAGTTGAACTGCACCTGTCCGCCCAGCAGATCATTCGTTGCTGGCGCGTTTCCCTTGTAGTGCACCGTGGTCCATTTTGTGCCGGTCACCTTCTGCATCATCTCGCTGAGCAGATGGTTCGTCGTGCCAGCGCCCGGTGAGGCCATTGCGAGGGCACCGTCTTTCTGTTTGGCCAGAGCCAGCAGCTCGGGAACGTTCTTCGCCGGAACTGAAGGGTGGACCTGCAACACCAGCGGGGTGAAGGTGATGGTGCTGATCGGAATGAAGCTCTTTTGCCAGTGGTACAGCGGACGGTTGAATATCACCGGCGAGTAGAGCAAGGGGCCGTTGGCCGTCAGGAAAAGCGTGTAGCCATCCGGATCCGACTTCGCAACAAATTCGCCTGCGATCAGCCCACCGGCGCCGGCCCGGTTTTCCACGATCACCTGCTGGCCTAGATCCTTTGTAAGTTCCACGGCGAGGATACGCGCGGCTCCATCGACATTGCCGCCTGGCGGATAAGGGACCACGAGCTTGATGGGCCTGCTCGGCCATTGCTGTGCCAGCGCAGGGCCCGCTAGCAGTACCGCGAGTGCCAATACCAACCTTCGATGCATGTTCGTCTCCGCTTTTTGAATGGATGCATGAACTGTAGGTGGCAGGTGTCCTGGCGGGCAACGCGATCGTCGGCTAAAGTTCCACGATGCGGACTTTTTCGCCGCGACGCGCTCGCCTCTGGCGAAGGGCCGCCCTACGATCGCCGCATCGATGAAGCCGTATTTTGATTCCGCCTACTGAACCGATCCACCATGCGCATCCTTGCCACTGATCTCGACCCGCAGCGAACCTACCGACTCCTGACCGGAATCGTGGTTCCGCGCCCTATCGCCTGGGTCTGCACGCGCTCGGCTGCCGGGGTGGTCAACATTGCGCCATTCAGCGCGTTCACTTTCGTGTCCACCAAGCCCCCGATGATCGGCATCAATGTCGGGCGCAAGGCAGGTGTTCTCAAGGACACCGGTCGCAACATCCACGAGTCCGGAGAATTCGTCGTGCACATCGCCGACGAAACGATGATCGACGCACTTCATGAGAGCGCGGTGGAGCATCCGCCTGAGATCAGCGAGGTGGACCTGCTGGGTTTGCACACGGTCCCCAGCGATTTCCTGTCGGTTCCGCGGCTGAAGGAGCCCAGCATTGCGATGGAGTGCCGGCTGCATCAGGCCATTGCGTTCGGAGATACGGGCTCGGAATTCATGGTCGGAGAAATCCTGGCGTTTCACCTGCGTGACGGCTTGATGCGCGACGGCAAGATCGACTCGCAGGAGCTCAATCCGGTGTGCCGTCTGGGTGGGCCGAACTATGCAACCCTGGGTCGTGTCATCACCAAGCGCACCCTGGTGCAGACCGACAAGCGCATCATGACGGGGCCTGCAGGCAAGTGATGAAACGCGGCATTCCCGCGACCGAGGGGCACGAAGCCCACGATGGCGCCCAAAGTGTGCGGCGTGCACTCGCGGTGTTGCGTCTGGTCGCCAGCGGACAGGAGCGTGGGGTGCGAATGGTTGACATTGCCACGATGTCCGGCCTGAGCAGGCCCACCGTCCACCGGCTGTTGAAGGTGCTGATCGACGAGACGGCCGTCGAGCAAGACCCCCTTACCCGCCGCTATCTGGTGGGCACGGAACTCTCGCTGCTGGGGCTTGCGAGAAGCGGGCGCTTTCCCATTCGTGCAATTGCGGGCCCCTACCTCCAGGCACTTGCGGATGAAGTGGGCGATACGGTGTTCCTGAGTGTCTGCCACGGCGCAGACTCCGTCTGTATCGCCCGGTATGTGGGAAGTTATCCGATCCAGGTGCTGTCGATCGACGTCGGGGTGCGCCGGCCCCTGGGCGCCAGCGTCTCAGGAGTCGTGCTGCTCAGTGGAATGAATGTGGCAAAAGCGCGTTCGCTGACCGAAGCCAACCTGCCACGGCTCATGGCAGCCAAACGCGATGTCGAAGCCATGCTCGGCGATATCGAGGCCGCGCGCCAACAGGGTCATATTTATGCCGCGACCGGCGTGATGCCGGGAACCAGCGCGGCAGCGATTCCGATCCGGGATGCAGGTGGCAAGGTGCTGGCGGCCATCAGCATTACAGCCTTGGCCGACCGCCTGGACCGCAAACGCCTGCCAACGGTTCTCGCCCAGGCCAAGGCGCAGGCCCAAGCCATCACCCAACGACACACCGAGGTGGCATTACATGCCGCGCGCAGATCTTCCTGAAAGATTCCGCATTCAGGGCGTGATGCCGGAGAACTCTTCGAACGCTGCAATTGCATTGGCCGCGTACATCAGCGACGGGCCACCACCCATATAGACGGCAACGCCCAGCGTCTCGTCGATTTCCGGCCTCGTCACACCGAGCTTGACGAGCGTTTTCATGTGGTATCCGATGCAGGCGTCGCAGTGCGCTGCCACACCGAGCGCCAGCGCCATCAACTCCTTCGTCTTCATGCCCAGCGCGCCATCGGCCATTGCAGAGCGGCCGAGCTCGCTGAAGCTTTTCATCATGCCCGGCGCACCTGAGCGCAAGCTGCCCAGGCGGGCCGAGACGTTGTGTGTCAGATCCTGGTAGGCGGTGGCATTGTTTTCCATTTTCAGATATTCCTTTGTTGTTTCGCGCCCGCCCGCTCTCAACCGAGGGCCGCAGTGCCAGTCATCCGGTCGTGCTTGAGGAAATGCTTTTTTGCCAGCGCGACCAGCTGGTTGTCGCTCGGGTGATCAACGACCTCGTATCCGACGATGCGCGCCGCCGTCTGCGGGCGATGCTTGTCGGCATAGTGGCGAAAGTCGGCGATAGCGGTGCTGGAGCCGGTGACCAGCACCTCGCCAGTTCCGTCGAGCGCCGCACAAACCGCCGCGAAGAACTCGTGCTCCGTGCGCACGGTGCTGCCGTGCTGCTTTGTGTAGTGCGTATGGGCCTTGATCTTTTCGGCCTGCACCTGCTCTGCGTCGAAACTGAGGACCTGCGCGGACTGATGGTCGGTCCAGACGACTGCGTGAAAAAAGCTCATGTTCGGTTCCGTGTTGAGTAGACACCCAACATACGCCTGCACATCGGTCAGCGGCTTGATCCAGGTCATGCAACCCGGTTGCAAACCGCGGCAATCCGCGGCAAACCGCTAGACGCGCGGCGTGCCACGGCCCGTGGGGCACAAGACGTTTTTAGGCAAGGTCCCACGCAGGAACTGCGTTTCCTCGTCTTGAGTAGCCAGCCGGACGTCCACGACATGTCCGCGCCGTCCGTAGAGTTCGGCCAGCTGCGCCTCGAAGCCGGCGCGCGGGTTTTCACCCGCAGGAACGGCCTTGACCCAGCGGCGTGGCCGACCCTCGTAAGTGAAGTCCAGCACCCATACGGCACTGGTTTTGTAGAACGGGGCCACGTGGTTTTCCCCTGTTATCTGGATGACACCTGCTGCAGCGCCGACGCGATCGCCTCGAAGTCGAACGGCTTGACCAGCAGCCGCGCGCCTTCAGGCAAATTGTCTTTGCTCGCGCCGCTCGCAAACACCAGCCCCAGCTGCGGCAGTCGCTCGCGCGCGTGCAACGCAAGCCGGTCGCCGGTCATATCGGGCAGCCCAATGTCGGTCACGAGAATGTCGATGCGCGTGGCCTCGATGTGCTTCATGGCTTGCGCAGCCGTTCCCGCTTCGAGGACTTCGTAGCCCAGGCTGCGCACGAGTTCAGCTGTGCTCGACCGAACATCCGGCTCGTCATCCACCAGCAGCACGACGACAGCGCCACCCACCGGCTCCTGACGGGGAGCCGTCGCATCAACGCTGCCTGCGAGGAACTCACCTGTGGGCGTTGGTTGCTTCGCCAGAACCTGGCGCACTTTGCGCGCCAGCGCTTCCTGTGTGTACGGCTTGCCCAGCAAGTCCACACCGGCATCGAGGCGGCCTCCGTGCACGATCGCGTTCTCGGTGTAGCCCGATGTAAACAGCACGGCCAGTCCGGGCAACCGCGCCTTCGCCAATCGGGCGAGTTCGGGGCTTCGCAAACTGCCGGGCATCACGACATCGGTAAAGAGCAAGTCGATAGGCGCACCACTTTCGATGACCGCCAGCGCGCCTGCCGCATCGCGCGCCGTCAGCACGCGATAGCCCAGCTCCGTGAGCAAGTCGACCACCGTCTGGCGCACCTGGTCGTCGTCTTCGGCAACCAGGATGGTCTCGTCACCCCCGGCGTAGATCCTGCTCTCGGCAGGCTCCACCGCATCGAGTTCGCGTGTTGTGCGCGGCAGGTACAGCTTGACCGTCGTGCCGTGCCCCTGCTCGCTGTAGATTTTGACGTGACCGCCGGATTGCTTGACGAACCCGTACACCATCGACAGTCCCAGGCCCGTTCCCTTGCCCTCGGGCTTGGTCGAAAAGAAGGGCTCGAACGCGCGGGCCGCCACGTCCGGCGGCATGCCCGAGCCGGTATCGGTCACGGCGAGCACGACGTACTGACCCGCCACGACGTCGGTGTTCTGGCGCACGTAGTTGTCATCGAGGTGCGCGTTGCCCGCCTCGATGGTGAGCTTGCCCACGCCGTCCATCGCATCACGCGCATTAATGGCCAGGTTGAGCACGGCGTTCTCGACCTGGGCCGGATCAACGAACGAGCGCCAGAGGCCGCCCGACACGACGATCTCGATTTCTATGGACTCGCCCAGCGAGCGCCGCAGCATGTCTTCCATGCCGGTGATGAACCGCCCGATGCTCACCACGCGGGGCTCCAGTGGCTGGCGTCGCGCGAAAGCCAGCAGCTGCGACGCCAGCCGCGAACCGCGATGGACTGCCGCGAGCGCGTTGGACACACGCGTTTGCGCTTTCTCCTGGCCGGCGACATCGCGCGCCAGCAGTTGCAGGTTGCCCGCGATCACCTGCAGCAAGTTGTTGAAGTCGTGAGCTACGCCACCCGTGAGCTGGCCGACACTTTCCATTTTTTGCGCCTGCTGCAACGCGGCCTCGGTTCGCCTGAGCGCGCGCGCCGACTCGCGATCGGCCGTGACATCGCGTCCCACGGCGTGCAGCATGCCTTCTTCGGGCACTGCCGTCCACGACACATCGCGGTAACTGCCGTCGCTGTGGCGATACCGGTTCTCGAAGCGGAAGGTGGTCGCGCCCTGGGCCAGCCGGGCCGTTTCGGCCAGGGTCGCCGGCAAATCCTCGGGATGGACGAATTCCAGGAACGAACGGCCGACCAACTCGTGGTCTTGCCAACCGAGCGCGGTGCCCCACGCGGGGTTCAGCGAAATGATGCGGGCTTCGAAGTCCGCGACCAGCATGAGGTCGGCCGACAGGCGCCAGATGCGATTGCGCTCGGCTGTGCGCACAGCCACCTGCTGCTCCAGGTTCTGGTTGAGGTCGGCCAGCGATTTCGAAATTGCCTTCTGGTCCTCGATGTCGGTATTGGAGCCAATCCAGCGGACCACGGCGCCGTCGTCGTTGCGCACCGGCATGGCACGAGCCAGATGCCAGCGATAAGCGCCGTCGTGGCGGCGAAGGCGAAACTCCGTCTCGTAGCCGACGCCCTGCGCAAGCGCCTGGCCCCAGCGGGCCGCCGCTTCCGGCAGATCCTGCGGATGCACCATCACCGCCCAACCCTGGCCGTCGAGCGCGGGCGCCTGGTGGCCGCTGTAGTCGTAGACCTGCTGGTTGAACGCTCTCGTCCACGAGCGGCGAATAGTCCAGGTTCATGCAGACCTGTTCACCGCGGCCTGAGCGGTACAGTGTCAACTCCAGGTCGCGGTATTGAAGCGTTCGGCCCGCGAGGCCCTGGCGCATCACGTTGTCGTTGAAGTCGGCGGCTTCGGGCCAGCCTTCACGGACGCGCGAGCCCAGCAATTGGGGATGGCGAGCTCCCGCGAACGCAGCGTAGGCATCGTTGTAGACCATCACGCCGCATTCGCCCCACAACATGACCATCGGCACCTCGGATCGAAGCATGATAGAGGTGGCCTGGCGAACCCGCTGGGGCCAATGCTTCAGGTCGCCAAGCGCCGTCTGGCCCCAATCGAAATTGGCGATGAGTGCGGCGACCGGGCGTCCCTCGGGCAGGAAGGGCCAGGCAGCGGCGGGCAGTCCAAACGAATCTTGCATCGCAGGATTATTCATTAGGCGCGGGCAGCGCGGCTGTGCTGGCGTGACCAGCTTGAAGGCAAGTGAGGGCCTCGTCCTACACGGCGTGCGCGAGGCTCAGCCATAAAGTACATTTAAAACCTTCCGCACCCCAACTCCAGACCAACGATGTCCCTGAAGCAAACCCTCAAGAACAGCTTCTATGGATTACTCGGCAACATCGGCACGCCGCCGGCGCCTTCGGACACGGTGCTCGACAACGGCACCGAAGATATTCGCGAATCCATGCTTGCCTGCCTGGGCGACGGCGCGTCCTCCCATTCGCCCGCCCTGGTGCGCCGCATTCGCTATGCCACCGATATCGAGTCCCTCTGGTACCTTCGCGGCGACCTGATGGCTGCGCTGGCTGAAATGCACGACGAGCGCATCGCGCGCGAGAAACTGGCCTCCATTACTGCGCAGTTCCGCGGACTCTTGCCCGGGGGCATGTCTTCACGGCCCAGCCCCCTGGTCGGTTAGGTGTTCATTGCTGGTCTGCCAGCACCGGCTTTCTTGCCATCATGAACATGACCGATCCCGAACCCGCCAGCAAGGCGAGCAGCACAAAGCCGCTGCGATAGGAGCCTGTGAGATCGGCCATCACACCGGCCACGAGTGGCCCCGCCACCTGCCCCACGGCAATCAGCACCGCTGACAATCCCAGGATCATGCCGATCGACTTCAAGCCGAAGTAGTCCGCACGCAGGGCCTGCATGAACGGGCCCCTCAGACCCCAGGCCACGCCATGCACGACTGCAAACGCGGCAAGCATCAGGGGATGGGATGCGAAAGTCAGCAGCAGCAGGCCCACCATGTGCGCAACCATGCACGCGGCCGCGACATGGCGCTTTTCCCAATGGTCGCCGACCAGCGCACCCAGCAGAATGCCGCCCGCCTGGGCCACCGTCATGAGCGTGATGACAAACGAGGCCTGCGAAATCGAGTAACCCAGGCCCTCTTTCATGTGCGAAATCGCGTGCACATTGACCGCTGTGACCACGAGCAGCGCAAGACCGTGCGCAATACCCAGCAGCCAGAACGCCTGTGTGCGCAGCGCCTGCGGCGCGGTGAACTCGCGGCTTTGTTCCTGCGCGTGCGCGGCTTCATCGCGTGATGATTCGGCAGGCTCGCCGTCGACCTGTTCCCCCACTTCGGCGGGATTGCCTCTGACAACGCTCGCCAGCGGCCAGCCCGCCACCAGCGCAATCACGCCGGACCACAGCGCCGTGGATCTCCAGCCAAAGGTCACCATGGACCATCCGATCACCGGCAGCGCGAGCCCGCCCGCTGCGATACCGAGGGTCATCAGCGACAGCGCACGCGCGCGGCGCTTGCGGAAAAAATGAACGAGGGCCACCGACAGCGGAAAGTAGCCGCACAGGCTCGCGCCAATGGCCACCGCGACCATGGACCCATAGAACCCCGTGAGCGTCTCGACGCGGGCCAGCAGAAAGAACCCCAGGGCAAGAGCGAGCACACCGGCACGCACCATGACACGAGGCCCGAACCGGTCGATCAGCCAGCCCAGCAGGGGCCCGATCAGAGCGCCTTCGAGCGACTGGATTGCCGCGCCACCGGAAAGCGCCGTTTTGCTCCACCCCAATTCATCGGACAGCACCGCGACATACGCACCAAAAGCCTGAAGCAGGAGTGCACCATAGAGAAACTGCAGCCCTGCCCCTGCCGCGGCGATCCGCCAGCCGTAGAAGACACGCCGCTTCACTTCGGCCTGGGCGCCGAGAGCGTCTTGGCGATTTCGCCCCACGTGATCCATCTTGTCTTCATTCGCTCACCGCCCCTTGAACTGTGCCTTTCTCTTCTCATTGAACGCGCGCACCCCCTCGATCCGGTCCTCGGTGGCCACCAGCCGGTTGTAAGCCTCGATCTCGAACGCGAGCCCGTCGCCCAGCGACATTCGCAATCCACGCGAGACCGACTGCTTGACCTGGCGTGTGGACAGCGGCGCGTTTGCAGCGATCAGCCTGGCCACCTCCAGCACCCGGGGCACGAGCGATTCCAGCGGCATCACTTCATTGACCAGGCCCCACTGCTCGGCCTGCGAAGCAGTGAATGCCTTGCCCGTCATCACATATTCCTTTGCGCGCCGCTCACCCACGGCGCGCGGCAACGTCTGCGTTCCACCGGCTCCCGGCATGATGCCAAGCTTGACCTCGGGCATCGCGAACTTCGCGTGATCGGCTGCATACATGAAGTCGCAGCACATGGCGATTTCGCAGCCGC
>JAZKFD010000209.1:0-7003 GCA_040386635.1 Pseudomonadota bacterium | reverse complement strand
CATCGACGTGATGCTGGTGCTGCTCATCATCTTCATGGTGACGGCGCCGCTGATCGCGCCTAGCATGATCGACCTGCCCAGCATCGGCAAGGCTGCCAAGCAGCCGGACCAGGTCATTCAGGTCGTGATCGCGCGCGACGAGGGTCTGGACGTGAAGATCGGAGACCGCACCACGCGCCTGCCGCCCAACGCGATTGCCGCGGCGATCACCCGGGCCCAGGCCGACAAGCCGGCGGGTTCGGTGGCCGTCGTGATCAGTGCCGACAAGAACGTGCGGTATGAGAACGTGGTGAAGGTCATGGACATTCTCCAGCGGGCAGGCGTGCAGCGCGTCGGCCTGTCTGTTCAACTGGCCAAGTAGGCAATGGACGCTTCGGCAGATCGGCTCGAATTTGCGCCGCCGGCAGAGCCGGCAGCCGTGCGCGGATTTGTCATCGCCATCGTCGCTCACCTGTTGCTCGCCGCCGCGCTCACCTGGGGCATCAACTGGAAGAAGGACGTGGAAGAAGTCGCCGCCGAGGCGGAGTTGTGGTCGGCACTTCCGCAACAGGCTGCGCCGCCGCTCCCCGCGCCGCTGACTCCGGCACCACCGCCGCCCTCACCACCTCCTGCGCCGGAACCCGCTGTCGTCAAGGCGCCGCCTCCTCCCCCTGCGCCCAAGCCCGAGCCGGTGGTGGAGCCCCCTGTTCAACGCGATGCGCAGATTGCAGTCGAGCGGGAAAAGCGCAGGCAGGAACAGCTGGAAGAACGACGCCGGGAGCAGGAGGCGCAGAAGAAGGCCGAAGCGAAAAGGCGTCAGGAAGAAGAACGGCGGGAACAAGTGGCCGAGCAGAGAGCAGCTGAAAAGGCTGCAGAAAAGAAAGCTGCAGAAAAGAAACTGGCCGATAAAAAGCTCGCGGACAAGAAGCTCGCAGACAAGCGGGCCGCTGAGCTGGCAGCCGACAAAGCTGCTGAAAAGGCCGAAGCCGAGGAACGGAAACGCGACGAACTCGCCAAGGTGAACGCCGCCAAGGCCAGGCAGGAGGCTGCCAGTGCCGCCAAGGCGAAGCAGGAAGCTGCACGGCTTGAAGCGCAGCGCAAGGAAAACATCGCCCGAATGATGCAGAGCGCGACCGGCGGAAGCGGCTCGCCCGACGCTTCTGGCACCGCAAAGCAGGCAACCGGCCCTTCTGCAAGCTATGGTGGCCGCGTGCAGGCGCGAGTACGGCCGCACATTGTTTTCCCCGACGACTCCCCGGGCAATCCGCAAGCCGAAGTCGAGGTCAGAACTTCGCCGGACGGCACCATCGTCGGAAGCCGCATCGTCAAACCCAGCGGCGTAAAGGCATGGGATGACGCGGTGCTCGCGGCGCTCACCAAGGCTGAAGTACTTCCCCGAGATGTGGATGGCCGCGTGCCCACGCCGCTTGTGATTGTGTTCAAGCGACGCAACTGATCGCCGGTCAAGGTCCCGCGCAAAGCAGGCGCGAAGTACTAATACCGTAGCACTCAAAGAGACCTTCGTATTAGGCCAAATGGCCAGTTCCAACTGGCCGTCCCGCGGCCGACATTGGTTGTTCGCAATCAATTTAACGAACGGACACGTCATGACCACTACTTCTTCGAGCACTTCCAGTTCTACTCTCGGCAGCAGCGGGAGTGACACGTTGTCCGGGACGGGAGGCAGCGACAGCCTCCACGGAGGCTCCGGCGATGACCTGATGATCTACAACATCACTCAGAACTCGTCAGCGAACATTGATGTCTACACGGGCGGCTCGGGCCTCGACACCTTGCTAATCCAGTTCACGCTGCAGCAATGGCTGATTGCATCGAACCAGTCGCAGATCGCCGCCTACCTCCAGCATCTCGCCGCCTGGAAGAAGTCGAATGGCGAGGTGTCGAGCGGCATCGCCAGTGACTTCACGTTCACCTTCGGCACCTCGACATTGAAGGTGCAGATGATGGGGCAGTTGATGGTGACGGTCGACGGGGTGTACCAGGATCCGGCCGACGTCGCGTGCCTCGCGGTCAACGATACCGCCGCCATCACGGAAGACAGCGGAGCCCTCGCCATCCATGTGCTTGGCAATGACATCGTCCCCGACCTCGTCAAGAACGTCGCGCTGGGTACCGCACCGAGCTACGGCACTGCCACGCTCGTGAAGGCAGACCCCGCCGTCCCGGCAAGCTGGTACTTCTCCTACCAGGTCAACGCCGCCGATTGCCAGACCCTGGCCGATGGACAGACCCGCACCGACACCTTCAGCTACCTCGTCACGGACGCGGACGGCGACACGTCCAGTGCGAGCGTCACCATCACTATCACGGGGACCAACGATGCGCCCTTGGCCGTTCTTGATACAGCGGCAGGCCCGGAGAACCAGGCACTCACCCTTGATGTGCTCGCCAACGACATGGACGTCGATGACGGACACGTGTTCACCCTGACAGCCGCGAGTGCCCCATCGGGCAAAGGAGCCGCGAGCATCGTGGCGAACCAGCTGGTGTTCACCCCGGGTGCGAGCTTCGATCATCTCGCGCAAGGCGCGACGGAAGTGGTCGTCGTCAATTACACGATGCAGGATGAACACGGTGCCTCATCCAGCAGCACTGCAACGATCACCGTCAAGGGGACCAACGATGCACCCGTCGCGATAGCCGATACCGGTGCAGGCACGCAGAACCAGACCCTCACACTCGATGTGCTCGCCAACGACACCGACGCTGACGATGGACACGTGTTCTCACTGACGAGCGCCATGGCTCCATCGGGCAAAGGTACTGCGAGCGTCGCCGGGAACCGGTTGGTCTTTACACCGGGTACAGACTTCGATCACCTCGCGCAAGGCGCGATAGAAGTGGTGGACGTCGGCTATTCAATCCAGGACGAGTTTGGCGCGATGTCGAATGGGATTGCAAAGATCACCGTCACCGGCACCAACGATGATCCAGTGGCTACGAACGACTCGGTGTCTTTCACGGAAGACGAATTGATCAAGTTCGATGTGCTGGCGAACGACACTGACGTCGACGATGGACACGTATTGACCTTGCGGACCGTGGTTCAAACCTCCGGAACCTCAATGCAGACGGTCGAATCTGAGGCAAATCGGGTTGTAGTCCACTCCGGCAACAGATTCGATCATCTGGCGCAGAGCCAGATGGCAGTGATGGATTTTATCTACGGCGTGGAAGACGAGTTTGGCGCTACCGCTCTCGGCGCGGCAACAGTCACCATCATCGGCACCAACGACGCACCGGTCGCCAACGCAGACACAGCATTCGGCAATGAGGACCAGTCTCTCACCCTCAACGTCCTGGCCAACGACACCGACGTCGATGACGGGCACGTCTTCACCCTGACGGCAGCAAGCGCCCCATCGGGCAAAGGCAGCGCGACCATCGTGGCGAACCAGCTGGTGTTCAATCCCGGCGCGGACTTCAATCGTCTCTCACCAGGGGCAACGGAAGTCGTCGTAGTCAATTACACGATGCGCGATGAGCACGGAGCCACATCCAGCAGCACTGCAACGATCACCGTCATGGGGACCAACGACGCGCCGGTGGCGGTAGCCGACACTGCGGCAACGACGGAAAACCAGCCTTGCACGATCGATGTGCTGGCGAACGACACCGACATCAACGCCGGGCACGTCTTCACCCTCACGGCCGCGAGCGGGCCATCGGGCAAAGGAACAACGAGCATCGTGGCAAACAAGCTGGTCTTCAATCCAGGCGCCAACTTCGATCATCTGTCGTCAATGTCTGCCGAAACAGTCGCCCTCAGCTACACGATGCAGGATGAGTTCGGGGCCCGTTCGAGTAGTACCGCAACCGTTGTCGTCTCCGGCGCCAACGATGCGCCGGTGGCTGTAGCCGATACTGCAGCGGGCTCAGAGAACCAGACCCTGACGATCAACGCGCTGGCCAACGACACCGACGTTGATGACTTCCACGTCTTCTTCCTCGATGCTGTCAGCGTCCCATCTGGCAAGGGGACCGCGACCATCGACGGAAACAAACTGCTCTTTAATCCGGGCACAGTCTTCGATTACCTGAAGCAGGGCGCAACCGAAACGGTCGTGGCGAGTTACACGATGTCCGACGATTTAGGTGCCTCATCCAGCAGCGCCGTGTCGATCACGATTACCGGCACCAACGACGCACCGGTCGCAAACGCAGACACAGCCTCAGGCCACGAGAACCAGACGCTGAACATCAACGTCCTGGCCAACGACACGGACGTCGATGACGGGCACGTCCTGACGTTGACGAGCGCCACCGCGCCGGCAGGCAAAGGGACAGTGAGCGTTGTCGGGAGCCAGCTGGTGTTCACGCCGGGCACCAGCTTTGATCGCCTCCCAGCAGGATCGACGGAAGTGGTGGATGTCGGATATACAGTTCAGGACGAGTTCGGTGCCGTGTCGAACGGCGTTGCGACGATCACCGTTTCCGGCACGAACGATCCTGCGGTCATCACCGGAAAGACAACCGGCGTGGTTGTGGAAGCCGGAGGCGTGGCCGGCTCCATTCCCGGTCAACCGACGGCGACAGGCACCCTTTTCTCCACCGACCCCGACCTCGGCTCCGAATTCCGGTCGGGCTCAGGCCCCGGCGGTTACGGCACCTTCACGGCAACAGCAGCAGGCACCTGGAGCTACACGCTCAACAACAGCAACGCCGCGGTAAATGCATTGAACACGGGAAGCACGCTTGCCGACTGGTTCGTGGTCCGCAGCGGAGACGGAACCGAACAGAGAATCACGATCGTTATCCAGGGCACCACCGATATCGTAGTTAACCCACCCACGATTTCTTTGCTGCCCGTCGACCCCGGTAATAGCTTGCCCGATGCCGGGCTATTCGCAAACCTGAGCACAATCAATCCAGATGGCGGGAGTTATACGTACTCGCTTGCTGACGCATCCGGCAATTTCAAAATCGTGGGTAGCACGATCGAACTCGTCCGTTTCTTGGAGCACGACCATACCTATCCTCTCGACGTCACGAGTACAGACTCGACGGGCAAAACGCTCACGACCCAATTCGTTGTAAAAGTGCTTTCCACAGGCACTGACATGAACGTTCCCCAGAGCAGCAACGACATCATTTTTGGCAGTTCTGGCGCGGATATAATCGACGGCGGCAGTGGTGATGACTACCTATTTGGTCAACAGGTCTTCAATCAGACATTCGGCTCGTCCAACACTCTTCTTGGGGGCCCTGGCAACGATTGGTTGTTTGCTGGAGGCGTACCTGACCCGTTGACTGGTGAGAGCGTACCTGACCAGTTGACTGGTGGGAGCGGTAGCGATAAGTTTGTCTTTCGCGCCGACATTCGTGCCGAGATCCGCGACTTTGAAAGCGGCGACAAGATTGTTTTCAATAAGGTGATGCCTAATTCCTTTATCGGGCTTCAATCGGGAGCATTAAGCCCATCCAGTTTCAGCGATTCGCTCACGAGTACGGCTCCGGTCAAATACGACCAAGCCGCGGGCAAGTTGTACTTCCACACTGATCTGATCGCTACCTTCACAGGCGTGCATCCCACATTGACGAGCGCAGATTTCCTGGTCTTTTGATCTTTGAAGGAGGTCGGCGGCCCGGCTGCCGCCCTCTTGACCTTCACTCGTAAACAACCTGCGCCTGCCCCTGATCCGCCTGCGCCATCCAGCTGGCCAGGGCGGCATCGCTGGGGTAGAACTTGCCTTCTTCGCCCAGCTGCAGTTCAACCGACGCAGCGTCGCGCCTGACGGAAAGACGAACAGGCAAGCCGCGCAAGAACTCGCCCTGCTCCGAGGTCACACGCTGCGGCGGGAAATCGCGCACGAGCCGCTTGATATCAGGCGCCTTGCCGTTGACGGCCACCCGCAGGAACTTGCCGAAGCGGCACCGCGCCGTTGCCAAGTCCCATACCTGCGTCACGCTCAAGCGATAGCCACCTGTAAAACGATCTGGCTGCAGCTTAGCCATCACGACAACGAACTCATCGTCCTTGAGCAAGTTGCGGTTGGCATTGATGACGGCCTCATCGGCGGTCGCTTCGATCGTTCCCGACTTGTCATCCAGCTTGAAGATTGCCAGCTTGCCGCGCTGGCCGTTGATGACACGCATATCGCTCATGATGCCCGCCAGCAATTGCGGCTCGCGCGAATCGATCAGGTCTTCGATCTTGCGCTTGACGAAGCGCCGGACTTCCGCGCCGACCTCATCGAACAGGTGGCCGGAAAGATAGAAACCGACCGCCGTCTTTTCCAGGGTCAGGCGTTCTTTCACGCCCCAGGGCGTGGCTTCCACAAGCGGCGGCTCCTGCGTGCTGGCCGCATGCGAATCGCCCATGTCGAAAAGCCCACCCTGGTTCGCATTCGCCGCTGTTGCAGCCGCAAAGTCGAATGCGCGATCAACGGATGCCGACAGCGACGCACGATTGAGTTGCAGGGAATCGAACGCACCCGCGCGAATCAACGCCTCGACCGTCCGCTTGTTGATGCGCGAGCGATCCACCCGCACGCAGAAATCATAGATGCTCTTGAACGCGCCGCCTTCTTGCCTGGCCCGGACGATCGCATCAATGGCCTGTTGCCCGGTTCCCTTCACCGCCCCCAGACCATACCGCACGACCTTGTCCGAGATCGCTTCGAAGCGGTAGTTGCCGCGATTGACATCCGGCGGCTCGAAGGTGATGCCGAAATTGTTTTGCGCGTCTTCGAACAACGCCTTGAGCTTGTCGGTGTCGTCCATCTCCACCGTCATGTTCGCGCAGAAGAACTCGGCCGTGTAGTGAACCTTGAGCCAGCCCGTGTGATAAGCAAGTAATGAATACGCAGCAGCGTGCGACTTGTTGAAGCCGTAGCCCGCGAATTTCTCCATCAGGTCGAAAATCTCGTCGGCCTTCAACTCGCCGATGTTCTGCTTGGCCGCACCATCGCGAAAGATCTGCCGGTGAAGCGTCATCTCTTCGAGCTTTTTCTTGCCCATCGCGCGGCGCAGCAAATCGGCGCCGCCCAGCGAGTAGCCGCCC